>DBDP01000104.1:0-10279 GCA_002293625.1 Clostridiales bacterium UBA929
CGAAACCGACCGGCGGCATATCCGTTCGCGGATCCGCGCCATAGAGACCGCGCTGGAACGCGTCAAGCGCCAGCGGGTGATCTCGCGGAAGCGGCGCGAAAAACGCGGTATCCCGGTGGTGTCCATCGTCGGCTACACAAACGCGGGGAAATCCTCCCTATTTAACGCGCTTTGCAAAAATACCGAAGCGGTCGCGGGGAACCGTTTGTTTGAGACGCTCGATACGACGGCACGGCACTGCGCGGTCGGCGGAGGGATCGTCCTGACGGATACGGTCGGGTTTATNNCCGCGCAACGCTGGAAGAACTGGCGGAAGCCGATTTAATATTACATGTTGTGGACGGTTCCAGCCCCGATTGGCGGGAGCAGAGCGAAACGAGCGAAAAGCTGATTACAGAGCTTGCGGCGGGCGTGCCGCTGCTGACGGTGTATAACAAACAGGATTTGACCCTTGCGGAAGATCTGCCGCCGCAAAACGGCGAGACCGTATATCTTTCGGCGCGGACGGGAGACGGATTGGACGCGCTGAAAGAGCGCATCGCGCTCTTTGTAACCCGCTAACAGAAGGAGGAACCCCCTATGCCGCGTTTTCCCGCCAATGCGCCGCCGGAGCGCGTAATGAAGCGTCTCGCGAAGTCTTGCGAGCCGTGGAGCCGCGCGTCAAGGTATAAGAAAGACGTATTTTTATTAAAAGCCGGCGGCAGCCGATTTACCCTCACCCAAAACGGCGGACGCGGGCGAACACGCCCTCAGCGCGTCTTTCGCGGGCGGGTACGTAAAACGGACGGCGGATCGGAGATTGCCGGGCGCTTCGGCATGACGACCGCCGACCGCCTGCTTGTGTATATCCCCTCGCAGATATTGATCCTTCTGGCGGCGATCCTCTCGTTTTCGCTGAAACCCATATATGCCGTCGTTTTGTGGGTGGTGTGCTTGCTCTGCTCCGCCGTTTTGATCGGTTTCTTCACCGTTTTAGACCGAACGCTGGGGGTCGACCCGCAACGGGAAATGACGGAATTGCTAAAACAAATTGGAGATATGTAACTATGAATATACTCACTGTTTTGACCGAAATCGTATCCCATGCTTTCGCGAAGCGCGGCTACGACGCTTCTTACGGCGGCGTCACGGTCTCCAACCGCCCCGACCTCTGCCACTACCAGTGCAACGGGGCGCTTCAGGCGGCGAAGGTGTGTAAAGCGAACCCGCTTTCCATTGCCGGAAGCGTCGCGGAGGAACTGCGCGGTGACAGCCGTTTCGCGTCCGTGGAGGCGGCACCGCCGGGGTTCATCAACCTGCGCCTGTCCGACGGGTATCTGGCGGGTATGCTGCAAGAGATGGCGGGGGATGAACGCTTGCTGCTCCCGCTGATGGAGCGCAAGACCATCGTTCTCGACTACGGCGGACCGAACGTCGCGAAGCCGCTGCATGTCGGGCATTTGCGCTCGGCAATCATCGGCGACAGCATGGCGCGCCTTTCCCGGTTTTTGGGGCATACCGTCATCAGCGACATCCATCTCGGCGACTGGGGTCTGCAAATGGGCTTGATCATCGCGGAGATGGAGGAGCGCGGGCTGGACGCCGCGTCGGTTACGCTGGACGATCTGAATGAAATTTATCCCGCCGCGTCCGCACGCTCGAAAACGGACGCCGCGTTCGCCGAGAAAGCCGCCGGAAAGACGGCGGAGCTGCAAGCGGGCGACCCGGCTCTCCGCGCCGTTTGGGAGCGTCTCCGCGCCACTTCGGTAGAGGGGCTGCGGCAGAGTTACGATATGATGGGTGTCTCGTTTGATTGCTGGTACGGCGAGAGCGACGCCGACCCATACATCCCCCCCGTGATGGATATGCTGCGGGAGAAAGGGTTGCTGCGGGAGAGCGAGGGCGCTCTGGTGGTGGACGTGGCGTTGCCGGAGGATAAAGAACCGATGCCGCCGATGATGGTCCAAAAAACCAACGGCGCGTATATCTACGGCACCACCGACCTTGGTACGCTGCTCCAGCGCAAGCGGGATTTCAACCCCGACGAGGTATGGTACTTTACCGATAACCGCCAATCGTTGCATTTTAAGCAGATTTTTCGCTCGGCGGGGCTTACCGGAATCCTGAAAACGACAACTTGTCATCACTTCCCGTTCGGCACGGTCAACGGCAAAGACGGCAAGCCGTTCAAGACCCGCGACGGCGGCGTCATGCGCCTGTCCGACCTGATCGATTCGGTCATTCAAAACGCGCGCGAAAAAGTCGGCGCGTCTGAGATAGATATACAGGAAGACGAAAAGGGCGTGATCGCGCGTCAGCTCGGCATGGCGGCGCTCCGGGTCGGCGACATGCAAAACCACCGCACCAAAGACTACATCTTTGATTTGGATCGCTTCCTCGCTTCGGAGGGCAAAACCGGCCCCTATTTGCAATATACCGCCGTCAGAATACGCTCCGTATTGACAAAAGCCGCCGAATTGGAAGTAGGACCCATCCTACCCCCCACTTCGGACACCGAACGCGACCTGATGCTTTGTATGCCGCTCGTATCCGACGCACTGCTCCGCGCGTTCGCCGACAAAGCCCCGAGCGCCGTCTGCGACATCCTCTTTGAACTCGCGGGGCGGTTCAACCGCTTCTACTTCGAGCATAAAATCCTCCAGCAGCCCGATGCCGCGCGCCGCGCCTCCTGGCTGTCGCTGCTGGCTTTGACCGATCGCCTGCTGACCGTTCTGCTGAACATTTTGGGCATGGAGGTTCCGGCGCATATGTAATAATTTTTGTGCGGTCGCGGTCGACAATGACCCCGCCCCTACAGGAAAACGGTTTCGTTCATTGCCCTCTTAAAAACCCTCTATACAAACAGAGGTGTTTGTGATATACTGAATAAGTACAAGTTTGTTATCAAAGGGGAGTGACCCAGTATGGCAAATGAAGTGAAGCGCACGGAGATTCTTTTGGAGAGCGGCACAAATGAACTTGAGATTTTGGAGTTTACGATCGCGGGTAACATTTTTGGCATCAATGTGGCAAAGGTCAAGGAGATTATGCAGTACGCGCCGGTGAAACCCATGCCCAATTCGCACCCCTGCATTGAGGGTGTGTTCATGCCGCGCGACGTCATCATCACCGTCATTGACCTCGCGCATTACATGGGACTCCCCGCGAACGAAGACACTTCCCGCGAAATGCTGATTGTCACCAGTTTCAACAAAATGAACGCGGCGTTCCACGTCCACTCCGTGGTCGGGATCCACCGCATCAACTGGAGCGATATTGAAAAGCCCGACTCCACCATCTACGGCGGCGAAGAAGGTCTTGCCACCGGCATCGCGAAGGTCGATTCAAAGCTCATTACCATCGTGGACTTTGAGAAGATCGTGGTGGACATCAGCCCGCAAACTGGCATCCAAATGTCTGAGATTACGGAGCTTGGACCGCGCGAACGCAGCGCCAAGCCGGTTGTGATTGCCGAGGACTCGGCGTTATTAAAGAAAATGCTGCTGGAAGCCCTGACGCAGGCTGGCTATACCAACATAAAGGCCTTCGCAAACGGGCAAGAAGCATGGGATTACATCGAAACCGTGCGCGACTCGGTTAAGACGGCGGGAACGCCGCTCGGTTCCATGGTTGCCGCGCTCATCACCGACATTGAAATGCCGCGGATGGACGGACACAGGCTGATTAAGCTCATCCGCGACGAGAGAACGCTTTCCGAGCTGCCGATCATCATCTTCTCCAGCCTGATCGACGAGGCTATGCGCCATAAAGGCGAGCAGCTCGGCGCTACCGCGCAATTAAGCAAACCCGAAATCGGCAACCTCGTGAATACATTGGACTCTGTAATATTATAAAGGAGCCGCCGTGCAGGACAATATCCGAAATTTTTGCATCATCGCGCACATTGACCACGGAAAATCGACGCTGGCCGACCGTATCATCGAACTGACGCGGTCGGTCGAGAAGCGCGTGATGGCCGACCAGATATTAGACAATATGGACTTAGAACGGGAGCGGGGCATCACAATCAAAGCCCGCGCCGTTCGTTTGCCCTACACCGCCGAGGACGGCAAAACCTATCAGCTCAACTTAATCGACACGCCCGGGCACGTTGACTTCAACTACGAGGTCAGCCGTTCGCTCGCGGCGTGTGAAGGCGCGCTGCTCGTCGTTGACGCGGCGCAGGGCATCGAGGCGCAGACGCTGGCCAACACCTATCTCGCGCTGGAACACAACCTGGAAGTTTTGCCGGTTATCAATAAAATCGACCTGCCCGCGGCCGACCCGGAACGCGCCGTGCGCGAAATCGAGGATGTGATCGGTTTGCCGGCGCAGGACGCGCCCCGTATCTCCGCGAAACAGGGGGTCAATATCGAGGCGGTGCTGCAAACCGTTGTGAACGGCATACCCGCGCCGGGCGGCGATCCGTCCGCTCCGCCGCGCGCGCTGATTTTCGACAGCCAGTATGACGCGTACAAAGGCGTGATCGTTTTGGTTCGCGTCTTTGACGGAGAGCTGAAAGCGGGCGACACTGTCCGCATGATGGCGACCAGCGCGGAATACCAGCTTGTTGAAGTAGGCGCGCTCCGCCCGCTCGGCATGGAACCTTGCGAAAAGCTCTCCGCCGGGGAAGTAGGGTACCTCACCGCCTCGATCAAAGAGGTGCGCGACACGCAGGTAGGCGACACCGTCACGTTAGCCGTCAACCCCACGACCGCGCCGCTGCCGGGTTACCGCGCCGTGCAGCCGATGGTCTTCTCCGGCGTATACCCCGCCGACGGCGCAAAATACCCCGATCTGCGCGACGCGCTGGAGCGTCTCTACCTCAACGACGCTTCGCTCACCTTCGAGCCGGAGACGTCGGTCGCGCTGGGCTACGGCTTTCGGTGCGGCTTCTTGGGGCTTTTGCATATGGAGGTCATTCAAGAACGGCTGGAACGCGAGTTTAACCTAGACCTGATTACGACCGCGCCCAGCGTCATCTACCAAATAACCAAAACCAACGGCGACGTTGTTTCGATCGACAACCCGCTGAACTATCCCGACCCTTCGGGCATCGAAAAGACCGAAGAACCGTTCGTCAAGGCAAATATCATCACGCCGCAGGAGTATGTCGGCAGCCTGATGGAGCTTTGCCAGGAGCGGCGCGGCATTTTCCGAGATATGCAATACCTCGACGGCGCGACCAAAGGGCGCGTCGAGCTGCACTACGAGCTACCGCTGGGCGAGATTATCTATGACTTTTTCGACGCGCTGAAAAGCCGCACCCGCGGCTACGCGTCGCTGGACTATGAGCTGATGGACTACCGCGCGAGCGACCTCGTCAAGCTGGACGTGCTGCTGAACGGCGACGCGGTGGACGCGCTGTCGTTCATCGTGCATACCGACAAAGCGTACCCGCGCGCGCGCCGTATCGCCGAAAAGCTGAAGGAGCATATCCCGCGCCAGATGTTCGAGGTGCCGGTGCAGGTCGCGATCGGCGGCAAGATCATCGCCCGCGAGACGGTACGCGCCATGCGAAAAGACGTTTTGGCGAAATGCTACGGCGGCGACATCACCCGCAAGAAGAAGTTACTCGAGAAGCAGAAAGAGGGCAAGAAGCGGATGCGCTCCCTCGGTTCCGTCGAGGTTCCGCAGGACGCGTTTATGGCGGTGCTGAAGCTGGATGAGGATTGAATTGACAGGTAATTTGACAAATCTCGACATTCACGATATAATTTTACAGAGACGTTGCCAAGCGGTAGGCGGTTAGCCAATCCCCTGAAGGGGTGAGGCCAATGTCGGTGTACGAGGCGTTAACGATCATGATTGCTTTTGCGGTTTTGATTGTAAAAGTCCTTGAACATAACGATAAACGAAAATAACCGCCCCTTAGCCCGGATACGGTTATTTTCTAACTTAATTCCAGGCTAACCGTTTACCGGCGACGCCTCTTTTGTAATTTCAGTATACCGCGCCAAAGCGGATTTGTCAACGAAAAATCTGCGGCGGTGGGCGCTTACACGATTTGTTTGAGTTGCTTTTTATCACATAACAGGGTATACTGAAGCCGGAAGGCGGTGTTCGTATGCCCAATCTTGGCGTTTACATCCATATCCCGTTTTGCGTGAGTAAATGCGCGTACTGCGACTTTTACTCGCTGCCGGGCGCTGGCGAAAAGCT
Organism: Clostridiales bacterium UBA929; assembly: GCA_002293625.1. Classification (GTDB taxonomy): domain Bacteria; phylum Bacillota; class Clostridia; order Oscillospirales; family UBA929; genus UBA929. The sequence goes on from DBDP01000104.1 coordinate 6,142, forward strand.
GATGGACGAATATGTAAAAGCGCTGATTCGGCATATGGACGAGGCTTCCCGCTATATGGGCAAAGGTTCGAAAGGCGGCATTACCGTCGATACCGTATACGTCGGAGGGGGAACGCCTACGGCGATCGGGGCGGGACGGCTTTCCGAGCTGCTGGCGGCGGTACGCAAACGCTTTACCCTCGCGACCAGCGCCGAAATCACGCTGGAAGCCAATCCCGGCACCGTAAACGGAAAAACACTTAAAAAGCTGCGAAAAGCCGGATTCAACCGCGTTTCGTTCGGGGTGCAGGCTTTACAGAATGAACTGTTACAGACGCTGGGACGTTCCCATACCGGCGAACAGGCCGCCGACGCGGTACGCGAAGCCGCGGACGCGGGTTTTGAAAATATCAGCGCGGACATCCTGTACGGTCTTCCGGGGCAGACGCGGGCGCAGCTCTCCGAAACACTGCGCGCGGTCTGTACGTGGCGCGTAACGCATATCTCCCTGTACGGTCTTAAGCTGGAAGAAGGTACGCCGCTGGCCGCCGCCGAGCCGGTTTTACCCGGCGACGACGAACAGGCAGAAGCGTATCTGGCGGCTGTGGAAACGCTCCGGCAGGAGGGATTTATACAGTACGAAATCAGCAACTTCGCGAAAAGAGGGTATCTGTGCCGTCACAACTATAAATACTGGAGACTGGAGCCGTACATCGGCTTCGGCGCGGCGGCGCATTCCGACTTCGGCAGTAAGCGGTACGGCATCGTGAAAGACATACGGGCGTATATCGACGGCGTACAGAACGAGGACGCGGTGATTGACGAATCACAGACGATCCCGATGGCGGAACGCGCCGGGGAATACATCATGCTGGGGCTGCGCACCGCGGAAGGCGTATCCTCCAACGAATATACCCGCCTTTTCCGCGCCTCGTTTGAAAGTCTGGAGCGCAAACTGGAACGCTGCGCCAAGTGGGGTCTCGCCGAAACCGAGGGCGACCGCTGGCATCTCACGCCGAAAGGTTTTTTGGTGTCCAACCAAATCATCGGGGAACTGCTCAACACTGCCCCGCCCGTCAGCGCAAAATCAAGCTGAGTACCCATGCCGCGCCGACCGCCGCGCCGCCGATCAGCGAATACACAAGCGGCGGCAGGTTTTTACGCGCGCGGGGACGGCTATGGTTTTGAGATATGCGGCAGGCTTCGGCAACGACGTCGTCAGCCGTAATGCCGCGCGCCGACGCGGCGTCGTCCCGCACGAAAAACAGTGCCTGCTCAAATACGCCCGCTTCGGGATACCGCACCATAACTACCCTGCGGGACAAACCTTTTACCATGATAAACACTCCAAAAAAACGAAGTAACCTCATTTTATCCCGCTTCTGTTAGAATATACCTAAAGAAGTTCTGGTTAACTCCGTGTTCGCCAAAGGCGAACGAGCGAGGAGTATTCAGAGTGACACTACGGGAGGAACGGCGCGTGAAAAAGCTCGCGATTATCGTAAACGGCAAGCCGGAATCCGGTAAGGATTTTTTATGCGACGCTGTTACTCGCCCCGCGCGTAAAATCTCTTCGATCGACCCCATCGTACCCATTGCGAAGCTGGGCGGCTGGGACGGCGTGAAAACCAAAAAGAGCCGCAAACTGCTCTCCGACCTCAAGCGCATCTTTACCGAGTTCAACGATCTGCCAACTCGCTATGCGCTGGAGGAGTATCATAAGTTTTTGCAAAGCGAGGACGAAATCCTGTTCGTGCATATCCGCGAGCCGGATCAGATAGAAGCTTTCAAGAAGGCGGCGAACCCCTGCGTCGCGCTGCTGATCCGCCGGGCGGGTACGGAAGAGACCGTCGGGAATGTATCCGACGACGGGATAGACAAGACTTCGTATGACTGCACATATGAAAACGATAAATCCCCCGGCGAGGCGGGGGAGGATTTCCGCGCGTTTATCTCGCGGATTTTTGAACGTTATGCGGCGGAAACTTGAGCGTTATCTCAACCTCCTGCTGGAAGCCAACGCGTGTTTCAATCTGACCGCGATCCGGGAGCCGGAGGAAATCCGCGTGCGGCACTTCGAGGACAGTCTGCGCCTTTTGGAAGCGGCGCCGTTTGCCGGAAAGCGCGTGCTGGACGTCGGCAGCGGCGCGGGGTTTCCGGGGCTTGTTCTGAAAATCGCGGAGCCGGGGATAATCTTGACGCTTTTGGACGCGACGGGGAAGAAAGTGCGGTTTTTACGGTCGGTCTGCGACGATCTGGGGTTAACCGGCGTGACCTGTGTCCACGGGCGGGCAGAGGAACTGGGGCATGACGCCGCGTATCGGGAACGCTATGACATCGTAACGGCGCGGGGTGTCGCCGCGCTTCCGGCGCTGTGTGAAGTCTGTCTGCCGTTCGTGCGTCTCGGCGGTGCGTTCCTCGCGATGAAAGAAACGCCGGAGACTTTCCCCGAAGCGGGGCGTTTCGGCGGAACGCCGGAGGACGCGTTTACGTATACACTCTCGGACGGGCGACGCCACGCCGTCTGCCGTTTCCGCAAAACCGCGCCCACGCCGCCGGAATATCCGAGGGCATGGGGGAAGATAAAACGTGTTCTGTAGACGCCATTCTTGAATTGCTTGTATTCCTCCATTTTTTATGTTACAATAAGCCTGCGGTCTAAAAAAACCGCAGGCTTTGTTTTGGGTTTAGCTGAACGTCTCGACAATGCCCTCGACGACCTGTCCCACCGTTCGCAGCGCGCGTCCCGCTTTGGAGTGCGCAATGCGCTTTTTGTCCAGCGGCACGACGGTGGCGGTGATGACGGATCCGGCGAGGATCCCGATCCCGATGCCTTTTATCAAAGATTTCGCTTGCATGTCCAACCATATCCTTTCTGTGTAGTTACCTCTATTATGTACCAAACTTAAGAAGTGAGAGGATGTAATTTATGGCTGTAGTCACACCCTTCAAAGCGCTGAGATTTGATTTCCAAAAGGCGGGGTCGCCGGAAAGCATTTGCTGCCCGCCTTACGACATCATTCCCGACACATCGGTCTGGACGCAAAAAAGCCCGCATAACGCCATATTGTTGGAGGGCGGCGAGCGTTTGGGTACCGCAGAACCGTACGGCGACGCGAAAAATACGCTGGACGCTTGGCTTGGTTCCGGCGTTTTGAGGGAGGACGACACCCCCGCGTTCTACATATATGAATCGCTGTTCCGTTCACGGGACGGCGGACGGCGCATTCTGCGCGGGTTCGCGGCGCTTTTGGAGCTTTCACCGTTTTCCGAAGGCGTTGTGCTGCCGCACGAGTTTACCCTATCGGCGGCTAAGGAAGACCGCCGCCGCCTGATGCTCGAAACCGGCTGCCAATTCAGCCCGGTATACGGGTTATACGACGATCCCGAGGGCAAGGTCGCGGCACTGTTGCAGCCGATATTTGAAAAGGGCGCGGATTGCTCCTTCCGAATGGACGACGGCTGCTGCCACACGCTGCGCGCCGTCACGGACGCGGACGTATGCGCCGCGCTGTCCGCCGCGTTCGAAGGCAAGAAAATCTTCATCGCCGACGGGCATCACCGCTACGAGACTGCGCTGACGTACCGGGACGAGGTGCGGCGGAAGATGGAAGAGGCGGGGCAGACGCCGCCGCCCNNCATCGCCGACGGGCATCACCGCTATGAGACGTTGCTCCGTCTGCGGGACGAAAACGGCGCTCCGAAATACGGGATGGTATTCCTTGCCGATATGAACGACGAGGGCATTGAAATGTGGGAGACTCACCGCGTCGTCTCGGCGCTTACGAACTATGACGAGGCCGCGCTGCGCTCCGCGCTGGAGACGCGGTATACCATTACGGATGGTGCCGTGCCGGGAGCCGGCACGTTTGTGTGGCTGACCAAGTCCGGCTCTTACCTGCTCACACCGAAGCAGCCTTCCTCCGAAAAGTCTATGGTCGCGGCGCTGCACAACGAGCTTTTGGAACCGCTTCTGGGCATCGACGCGGAGAGCATGNNGCAGAAGAACCTCTCCTATACCCGTGACGCAGCCGAAGCGGCGCGCGCCGTGCAAAGCGGCGAAGCGCAATGCGCGTTTCTGCTGCCGCCCGCGCTGCTGTCAGAGCTGCGCGATACGGTGCTGGACGGGCAAAAAATGCCGCAGAAATCCACGTATTTT
>DBDP01000104.1:10325-10548 GCA_002293625.1 Clostridiales bacterium UBA929
GGCGAACGCAGTTCGCCCCTACGGGAATGCGAATACTGGGGGATTTCATGCCAATCATTCATACGTCTCCCTTCCTCGATCTGCATGTCCACACCCGCGAGCCGGGGCAGACACATAAAGAAACCATCGCGACAGCCTGCGCTGCGGCCGCGGCGGGCGGTTTTGGCGCGTTCGCCGCGATGGCGAATACCGTGCCGGTTATCGACATGCCGGAGCTTGTGCG
>DBDP01000139.1 GCA_002293625.1 Clostridiales bacterium UBA929
GATTGTGCAGGCTGCCCGCCCCGCGAAAGTCGAGCTGGGCGGCGGTCTGCGCCGGATGGAAGACCTCGCCGACGCGGACGCGCTGGGCGTTTGGCGGTTTGTCATCGGTTCGGCGGCTCTCACGGATCCCGGCTTTGTCAAAGCCGCCGTCAGCCGGTATGGCGAAGATCGCGTCGCCGTTGGGATAGACGCGATGGGCGGCAAAGTACGCGCCCACGGCTGGACGGACGATTCCGGCCGGGACGAGCTGGACTTTTGCCGAGAGGTCGCGTCCTTAGGCGTACGCACGGTGATTTATACGGACATCGCGACGGACGGGGCGCTCGCGGGGCCTTCGCTGGAGCGCTTGGCAGCGCTTCGCGAAGCCTTCCCGGAACTGTTTTTGGTTGCGAGCGGCGGCGTTACGACACTTTCGGACATGCGCGCGCTCAGGCAATTGGGCATCAACGCCGCCATCGCCGGAAAGGCACTTTATACCGGTGACTTACCGCTTCATGACGCGCTCTTTGAAGGACGGTACGGGATGCTGTTCGACCGCGCGCCGCTGCTGCCCGCGATCATACAGCACGACGCGACCAACGAGGTGCTGATGCTGGGTTATATGTCGCCCGAGTCGTTCAGGATGACGTTGGAATCGAAACGGGTCACGTTTTTCTCGCGCAGCCGCCAAACGCTTTGGGTGAAGGGCGAGACATCGGGGAACTTTTTAGACGTCGTGTCGGCGTCCGCCGACTGTTACCACAATTCGCTCCTCATTCGCTGTAACCCGCACGGCCCAACCTGCCACACCGGGCGCGTAAGCTGCTACTTTAACCACATTCCGATGGGAGACTGAACCAAATGGATGTTTTAGATGAATTGTATCAAACGATAGAATGCCGCAAGTGCGAGCCGATGTCCGGCTCGTATACCAATTACCTCTTTGAGCAGGGTTTGGATAAAATCTGCAAAAAAGTGGGCGAGGAATGCGCGGAAACGATCATCGCCGCGAAGAACGGAGACCCCGCACCGCTGGTCGGCGAGGTCTCCGATGTTTTATACCATCTGCTGGTGCTGCTCAGCGAACGCGGCGTTCCGTGGAGCGCGGTGCGGGACGAGTTGGAGCTGCGGAGCAAAAAAATCGGGAACAAAAAGGAGCGGCGTGACGTTGACCGAAACACATGACCGCTGGGAAGCCTTAAAAGCCGCCTGTCTCGCATGCGACCGCTGCGCGCTGGCGTCAACGCGCACCCAAGTCGTATTCGGCGTCGGCGACCCGAAGAGCGAGGTGCTCTTTATCGGCGAGGGTCCCGGGCAGGAGGAAGACCTGCGAGGAGAACCGTTTGTCGGGCGCGCGGGGCGGCTTTTGGACGTGATGCTGGCGTCGGTCGGACTGCGCCGCAGCAGGCTGTACATCGCGAACATCGTCAAGTGCCGCCCGCCGGGCAACCGCGACCCGCTCAATATGGAACAAGAAGCCTGTATGCCGTGGCTGCGGGAGCAAACCAAGCTGATCCGCCCCAAAATCATCGTCTGTCTCGGGCGCGTCGCCGCGATGAAGATCATCAAGCCCGATTTCAAGATCACATCCGAACACGGGCAGTGGATTGAAAAAGGCGGCTACCTGATGATGGCGCTATACCACCCCGCGTTCCTGCTGCGCGACCCGCGCCACAAACCGGCCACGTTCGAGGACTTGAAGCGTTTGGAGAACAAAATGCGTGAGTTATGTGAGTATACGCTGCCGGATTAAAGAAGGCGATTCACACGGAAAAACAATTTAAGTCTCTCTCGGCGGTATTTCCGCTCATCTTGAAAGACGCGTCTGTCCTGCTGCACCGAAGGCAGAACACGGGGTATAACGACGGGAAATGGGACATCGCCGGGAGCGGGCATGTTGACGAAGGTGAGACGGCGAAAGCCGCCGCCGTGCGCGAGTGCAGTGAGGAACTGGGCATAACGGTAAAGCCGGAGGATTTATCTTTCGCGCACCTGTCTCACCGCCTTGAAAAAGACAGGACGTACTATGATATCTACTTTCTCGTGAACGCCTATACCGGCATTCCGGCGATTATGGAGCCGGAAAAAAGCTCCGACTTACAATGGTTCGCCGTCGAAAACCTCCCCGATGACATTATCGGGTGCAGAAGGGAAGACCTTCTTAATTATTTGAGAGACGTTCCCTATAGCGAGAAGGTTATAATGTAGAACCGAATTAAAGAGGAAGAAATATTCACTTATCATTGTAATGCCCGTTACAATGCGCAATCAAAACTCCACCGTCGTCTGTCACTTTGTATATCAGGCGATTTTTTTCGTCTATCGTGCGGCTCCAATAACCGGATAGGTTGCTCTTCAACGGTTCGGGGTGTCCTATTCCCTCATACGGATGTCGGTAAATATCTTTAATTAGGGTGTTGATTTTTTTGAGAGTTCGTTTATCCTCTGTTTGCCATGCTGTGTACTCATCCCATCCGTCAAGCGTGAAGCTCAAGTTCTCAATCATCAGCCAGAGCCTCTAATTCAGCCAGCGTCTTGGAAACCGTTTCTCCGCGCTCCGCTTGGTCAATTGAGTGTAAAATTCTTTTCAAGCGTTCACCGCTGTAGTAATCGTCATAAGGCTTTAACCCAAACGGAATTGCCTGTTCTCGAATCGCTTGCCGGAAAAAAACATTGATTGCGCTGGACATATTCAATCCAATTCTGTTGAATAGTATTTCGGCTTCCTGCTTGATATTCTCGTCTATCCGAACGGTTAAATTTGTTTGAGCCATGACAGATACCTCATTTCAACAACCTTGCACATATAATATACCATTTATTATTTGCATTGTCAATGCAAATAAACCGGACAGGGATTTCCCGCCCGGTATTTCTTTACCCTTTACGCCCACCAAGCCTCCGCCGGAGACTCAAACAGGATGACGTCTTTTAGGAACCGGATACCCTTCTCCAGCCCCTCCTCGATGGACATAAACGCGTCCTCATGCTCGATGCTGACCGCGCCGTCGTATCCGGCGAGGCGCAGGGCGGTGACGATGTTGTTCCACACCAATTTATCGTGTCCGTAACCGACCGTACGGAAAAGCCATGAACGGTTTTCCAGTCCCAGCAGGCTTCCGGTGTCCAGTACGCCGTTTATTGCGGTGTTGGGAGCGTTGATGTTGGTGTCTTTTGCGTGGAAATGGTAAATCGCGCCTTTCAACGCCATGATCGCCTGCACGGGATCGGTACCCTGCCAAAAGAGATGGCTTGGGTCGAGATTCGCGCCGATCGCCGGACCGACGGCTTCGCGCAGCTTCAGAAGCGATGCGGCGTTGTAGACGCAAAAGCCCGGGTGCAGCTCCAGCGCGATTTTAATGACGCCGTACCGCGCCGCCTCGGCGGCGGCTTCTTTCCAAAACGGAATCAGAACCTCGTCCCATTGGTAGCGCAGAACCTCCCCATAATCGGGCGGCCAAGCGCAGGTCACCCAGTTGGGCAGCTTCGCGCCGTCATGGTCGCCGGGGCAGCCGGAAAAGGTGACGACAGTGTCGATCCCCAGTTTCTCAGCCAGCCGCAGCGTAAGGGTAAACTGCGCGGCGGCGGTTTCTCGCACCTCTTTTTGCGGGTGTACGTGGTTAGAGTGGCAGGACAAGGCGCTGATCGTTAGATTGTACTTTTTCAACAGATCCTGAAACGCGGAGAGCTTCGCGGGGTCGGCCAGCAGTTCTTCGGGATCGCAGTGCGCCCGCCCGGGGTAACCGCCGCAGCCGATCTCGACGGTCTGGACGCCGCGCTCGCTTAGGAACTTGAACGCTTCCTCCGTGCTGCGGTCGCCGAGCGCCACGGTAAATACGCCTAATTTCATGAAATCGCGCCTCCTGTTATTTTTTATGTCACTCTAAAAACTCCCCGCTCCGGCTTGCGACACCGCGCCAAAGGCACCTGCTCGCAAGCGCTGCGCTCGTTCGCCTTCGGCGAACACGGAGTTTTATAGAGCTTCGCTTTTATAAAACTTCTTTCTCGATCCATTTAGCGACGCCGTCGTCGTCGCAGTCGCCGCAAATGAAGTCCGCGGCGGCTCTCGTTTCGGGAACCGCGTTGCCGGCCGCCACACCGGTGCCGCATACGCGGAGCATCTCCGCGTCGTTGAAATCGTCGCCGAAGGCAAGCACGTCGGAAAGCGTGAGCCCAAGCCGCGCGCAAACTTCCGCGACCGCGACCTGCTTCGCCGCATTGCGAGACTTTATTTGATACCAATCCTCGTTGGTGAAATGCTGCACGTCAACCGAAGGATAGCGTGACGTGATTTGCAAAACAGCCTCCGGGCTTGCCGCCCTCGGCGTGATTTTGAATACGTCCGGCACGGGCAGCGGCTCTGAAAAGTCGGTTACGACGGTATCCGCGTAATCAATCCAGCCCGGCCAAGACTTATCGAGCGGCTGAGAGCTGAAATAGCTGTCTTCGGAATCCGCCGTGATTTGGAGGATGTCTTTGCTTGCCCTCAAATCGCGGAAAATAGCGGAAGCCGTGTCGATGTCAATCGCCGCGCGGAACAGGGTCTTTCCGTCCATCACGGCGATAGAGCCGCCGCTTGTTATATTGATGTCGGGCATGATCATCTCCCGAAAACGCGCGGACGCCCGCACGGAGCGCGACGTCGCGAACGCGAACAGGATACCGCGCTCTCGCAGACGCGCGAACACGGATTTTGTGTACTCGCTGACGCTCTTGTCGCGGCGCAGCAACGTGTTGTCAAGGTCGGTAACAATTAGCTTGATTGGCATGGCAACGTACCCGCCCTCCGATTTCCGTTATGGGCAATTATCAACACTTCAATTATAAGACAAGCGGTTGCGAAAAGCAAGAGGGAGAATCAACTTGAGTTCCCCCAAAAATC
>DBDP01000014.1 GCA_002293625.1 Clostridiales bacterium UBA929
TACACGGAGATAAAAACACTCCCCCGGTCAACCGGTAACAATGGACACGCCGGCTCCAATATTCCTTCTGACACTATTTAACGGGGTTCTGCTGCTAATATCAATCGGCTCACTGATTTACTTGGAAAGAAACCACATCAAACTGTCTATGTCTGACATCGGCATGATTTCTGCCTGCGGTGCGGAAAAGAAGCATTTTTTGCGCTTGTTCATTGTAGAATTTGTCGTGACCACTCTAGTCTCCGCCCTTATTGCATTTGGCTTGTCGGCTTTGTTGATGTATGGCGTAATATACACCGCAAAATCTACTGTTATCGGTTCAATGTGGATCGTCTTCACGGTAAAGCCGCTGAACGCTTTGATCTATATAGCCGCCTACATCGTGTTAGGCTTAATTGCGCTTATTATTACCATTTCATCGGTTCTCCGGCGATCATCGTCTTATTTAATATCCACCGCAGAGCATAATGACGGGGTTGTCGGTAAAAACGGGAAATTAGCGGAGGACGCTCCGGTTTCTCTGTTAAAGTCCGTATTCAGTAAGAGAACAAAGGGTATGAAAGGCACTATGGTCATTTCAATCCCTTTAATTGCCGTTGTACTCGCGGTGTTTTATTACTTAACAGGTTCGTTTGATTCTGAGACTTCGGTACCGGATACCCATTTCCAAATCGTTAAAACTACAGGATATGAGGAAGCTGTGTATACAGAGAACGGCGGATACTATTGGGAGCCTGTGTATACATCCGGTTTTTCCGAGGAGGATATTGCCTATTTACAAAGCATTTCCTACATAGCCGATGTCACGCGTGACGAAAGTCATGATCTTCATCACGGCATAGAGCAAGCAGGTTTCAATGAATCCATATGGATTACATTGAAAAATACGGAGGACTCGGACATTGTATACGAAATGCTTATCAACCGTTTCGGTGGGAATACGGCATTTATGATATACGACTTAATCGCAGAGGCGGAAGCGGAAGCAAATTATGAGAGGGAGTTATATACCTTGGTCATTCTGCTGTTTTCTGTTATACTCCTTGTTATGTTTGTGGTGGTCTATTTGAACATAACGGGATATGTGGAAACGCAGACGAAAAACATTTATCTCCTGCGCCTAGTTGGAACAGAAGGCGCGGATATATACAAAGCGTTTATGAGAAGGGCTTTTCACATTGCGACTGTAGGAATCATCGTGTCAATAGCATTGGGTTACGGGTTGTTCCTCATAATCGCCTATATTGAGCATATATCATTCGGAATCGAAATGAGCGTCTTAAACGCACAGAACGCGATAATTACGCTCACGACAATTATCTTGTTTTACGCCGCCTTTCTTCTGCCGACGCGTCAGTCCGTCAAAAAGAAAATAACCGTTAATCTTTACAAAACGAGGGGGCAAGCGTTATGTCAATAGTATCCGCAAGAGGTCTTTGCAGGACATACCGGCAAGGGCAGGATGAAATCACGGCGGTCAAAAATGCCAACCTTGACATTGAGCAGGGTGAATTTGTGGCTATCGTGGGCGATTCTGGTTCCGGGAAAACAACGCTGCTGAACCTAATCAGCTGCATTGATAATCCCACAAATGGAACGGTAATCGTCGATGGCATTGATGTCACTGATCCTCAAAACGCTAAAAAGCTGCCTTCTATACGGCGGCAAAAAATAGGGTATATCTTTCAGGAGTTCAATCTGATTCCTATTCTGACCGCGAAAGAAAACATCACGCTCCCTTCGCTGCTGGATTCCCGCAAGGCGGATGAAGAATATCTACAAACACTCGCTGATCTTCTTGGGATTCAAGACAGGCTCAATCATCTTCCATCTGAACTGTCCGGCGGGCAGAAGCAGCGCGTTGCCATTGCTCGCGCCTTAATCAACCACCCGGCTGTTCTTCTGGCGGACGAACCGACCGGTAATTTGGACAAGAAATCCGCGGATGAAATCATGGAGTTGCTGAAAAAAGTCAACAAACAAGATATGACGGTTTTACTGGTGACGCATAACGAAAGATATGCCGACATGTGCGACAGAAAAATCTACATCGAAGATGGCAAGTTAACGTCATTCACCGATTGCAGCGTAAACTGCATCAAAAGCCCTTGAAGCAGCGCCGACTGCCCGGAGACGTCGCGGCTGTTTCCCGCGCTTTGCGCGGCTGTTTCGCTGTTCAGCCGCACCGAGCGGTTGATGCTCTCCAAGTCTTTGTGAATCTCCGTGATCGCCGCCGCCTGCGCGTCGGAGGAGCGGGCAATTTCGCCGTTCAGCAGCGCGCTCTTGTTGACTTCAGCTACGATTGAGTGGAACGACGCGGCGGTCTCTCCCGCAATCGCAACGCCCTGTTTTGCGCGGCGTTCCGATTCCTCAATCAACGCGCCGGTATCGGTCGCGGCGTTCCGGGTTTTTTCGGCCAGTCCGCGCACCTCACCCGCCACCACGGCGAACCCCTTTCCGGCCTCACCGGCGCGCGCGGCTTCCACCGATGCGTTCAGCGCCAGCACGTTCGTCTGGAACGCGATATCCTCAATCAGCTTCATAACTTTACCGATCTCGCCGCCGGTTTCGTCGATACGACGCACGGCGGCAATCATTTCGTCCATCTTTCCGCCGCCCTGCTCCGCCAGCGTTTTGATCGTCTCGGAAAGCGCGGCGGCTTCTCTCGCGAGTCCGGCGTTCCGCCCGGTCTGCTCCGCGATGCCGGCAATCGCCTCGTTCAGCCCGCCGATGGTTTCCGTTTGCTTTTCGGCGTCCCGCGCCAAAGTTCCGGCGTCTTCGGCTAAGCGGCGGGTTCCCTGCTCCATCTGCCCCGAAGCGTCTAAAATGTCGGCAAACATCCCGTTCAGACTGTTAACCATTCCGGCGAGAGCCGTGCCGACCGAATCTCCGGGTGACCGCCGGTCTATATCGGCGGAGAGGTCACCTTTCGCGACGGCGTTCAGCGAGCGTATCTTGCCGCGGAACATCGCGAGCATGTCCCCGACCGAGCGCGAGATGCCGCCGATTTCGTCGCTTCGTTTGTTCAGATGTTTTGTCTCTTTATACGCCGCGTCGTCTAAGTAAATATTTCCCGTCGCGGCAATGCCGGAGATCGCTCCGGCCAAAAAGCCAAGCGGTTTCGAAATATGTTTCGCGAGGCAGACGGCCAGCGTGACGGCGGCGGCTAAAAATATCGCGCAGAAGATGACCGCGCCAACGAGCAGAGTATTCAAACGAACGGCGCTGCCGTCTTCTGCCGCATCCAGCAACGGCAGCGCCGAAATCATAACGAAGACGGTAAACGCGGCAGCGAGCAGAATAAGGACGCCAAACGCCGCGATGATCTTAAATTTGAGTTTTCTTTTTCTCATGCGGTGTCCGCCCCTTTATGATTAGCATTGCCTATTGCGCATATATGTGATATTATCATATAATGAGCTAGGTTTCAATGAAAGAAAACGGAAAGGGCGGCTTTTCGTATGGAGCGAAGCACTTACGGTCACAGAAGGGGGACAGTGTCCCTACGCCTCGCGGACGAGAACGGGAATCCGCTTTGCAACAAAGAAATCACCGTTCGGATGCGCCGGCACAAGACATTGTTTGGCTGTGCCGGGTTCGAGTCGGTACAACTTGTCAACGGAAGCCTTACGGGGAAAGAAAAAGAGTTCACAGAACATCGCGTCGAAAAAATGCGCGAGCTGTTTAACTTCGTTACACTGCCGTTTTACTGGGGGCGTTTTGAGCCGGAACGCGGCAAGCCGGATACCGACCGGCTGCTGAAAACCGCCGCGTGGTGGCGGGAGCGGGGCGTCGCCGTCAAAGGGCATACGCTGTGCTGGCACACCGTGTGCGCCCCTTGGCTTTTAAGTATGACGGACGAGGAGATTCTCAGCGCCCAACTGGCGCGTATCACGCGCGACGTATCCGCCTATGCCGGTCTGATCGACATGTGGGACGTGATCAACGAGGTTGTCATCATGCCGGTGTTCGATAAATACGACAACGGCATCACCCGTATCTGCAAGCGCGAGGGGCGGATCGGTCTTGTTAAGAAGGTGTTCGCGGCGGCGAGGGAAGCAAACCCCAAAGCCGTGCTGCTGATTAACGATTTCCATATGGGCGAGGCGTATGATATTCTGATTGAGGGGCTTTTGGAAGCCGGCGTTCCGATCGGAGCGATCGGTTTGCAATCGCATATGCACCAAGGCCGCTGGAGCGCAGAGAAAACAGAGGAGATTCTTTCGCGGTTCTCGCGGTTTGGTTTGCCGCTGCATTTTACCGAGATCAACTTGGTATCCGGCAACACGATGCCCAAGCACATCGTGGATCTGAACGACTACAAAGCCCCCGAATGGCCTTCCACACCCGAAGGTGAGGAGCGTCAGGCGGAGGAAGCCGCAGCGTTTTATACCCAGCTTTTCGCGTGTCCGCTGGTGGAGGCTGTTACCTATTGGAGCTTTACCGACGGCGGCTGGCTGAACGCGCCCGCCGGACTGATGACAAAAGACGCGCGGGAAAAACCTGTCTACACTGCCCTGCACGACCTCATCAAGGGCGAATGGTGGACGCCGGAGCAAACCGTACTGTCCGGCGACGACGGCATGATCGAGGTATCCGGCTTCAAAGGCGATTACACAGCGGAGTGCAATGGGAATATTATACATTTTGCGTTAGATTGATCGTAGGGCGAGGCGCCGATTCACGCCGTAGGGACGATCGCCCTCGATCGTCCGCGTGACATCCCCGCACGCCGTAGGGACGATTCGCGGGTCGCCCGCCGACATCCCCCGGCGTCCATACGGACGCCACCCCTTCCAACGGAAGAGGGCTACGATGGGACGATTACGAATCGTCCCCTACGAATATCGCGGAGGTGTTTGATGAACCTTTTGGTGGTTGACGACGACGGGCTGATTCGCGATAGTTTGAAGCTGCTGCTGGAAACGGAAGAGGGTTGGTCGGCGCGCACCGCCCCCGACGGGGAGGCGGCGTTCCGCCTCTGCGAAGAAAACCGCCCCGACGTGATCCTGATGGACATACGGATGCCGGTGTGCGACGGCGTGGCAGCCACGAAGCGTATCAAGCAGGCATTCCCCGAAGTGAAGATTGTTATGCTGACGACATTTACGGATGACGCTTATATCGCCTCCGCGATTGACGCGGGCGCGGAGGGGTATCTGCTGAAAAGCACCCCCGCAGACGGGATTGTTGAGCGTATCCGCGCCGTCGGAAAAGGCGCGATGGTCTTTGATAAAGGGGTGGGTTTGTCCGCGAAAAAAACAGCCGCTCCGTCATTCGACGCCCTGACCGAGCGGGAAAACGAAGTACTGTCACTGGTCGCTTCGGGACTATCCAACGGCGAAATCGCGGCGAAGCTGTATCTGTCGCAGGGGACGGTGCGCAACGCCGTATCGTCTGTTTTGGAGAAACTGGAGCTGCGCGACCGTACCCAGCTCGCGGTGTATTATTGGAAGAACAGTACATAACACCTGTGTAGGGGACGATTGTTATCGTTCCCTTCGAGGAGAAAATACTCATTTGACCTTATCCTAGCATTTTTCGTTGACAAAGAATGTGGCTCGTGCTAGAATAAAGACACAAGAACAGGAGCGTCCGCAAGACGGCCTGCCAAAGTTATTGCTACAATGTAACCGTTACCTTGGTAGGGTGGGACGGTTACATTGCTTTTTTATACAATACCCCCGAACCGCTTCGACCAGAAGCGGTTGTTCGCATTGCTCCATCACGCGTTTTTGCAGCGACTCCGGCGTGTCGTCCGGCAGGACGTCAATCGCGCGCTGCGCGATAATGGGTCCTTCGTCCGTGCCGGGCGTGACGAAATGCACCGTCGCGCCGGTCACCTTAACGCCGTAATTAAGCACGGCGCGATGCACCCGTAAGCCATAAAACCCCTTGCCGCAGAAGGAGGGGATCAGTGCCGGATGTACGTTCATGGCGCGCCCGGCGAACGCGATGGCAAAGCGCGGCGCGAGGATGAACATGAACCCGCCGAGCACCACCAAACCGATGTCCCGCGCGAGCAAAGCGTCCACCACCGCGTCGGTATAGTCCTCGCGAGTCGGATAGTCCTTCGGGTTGAGTACAAGCCTGTCGATTCCGGCGCGGGCGGCGCGTTCCAGCGCGTAGGCGTCAGCGTGTGACGAGAGCACCAGCGACAGCTCGCCGTTTTGGTACGGCGCGTTGTCGATCAGAGCTTGTAAATTGGTGCCGCCGTGCGACACCATTACGGCGATTTTCACCATAATACGATTTTTCTTGCCCCTTCGGCGACGCGCCCGATCAACGGGTAACCCGCTTTTTCCGCGTCCTCCGCCGATACGCAGGCAACCAGCCCGACACCCATATTGGCGGTGTTGTACATATCCTCAAGCGGGATCTTTCCCTCTGTCATCACGCGCCGGAAAATTTCCGGCACCGGCGCGGCGTTGACGTCCATCACAGCCTCCAAACCGTCCGGCAGCATACGGGGAATGTTCTCGATCCATCCGCCGCCGGTGATATGCGCGAGACCTTTAATCGTCACGCGCTCCCGCAGAGCAGCTATGTCTTTTACGTAAATACGCGTCGGCGTAAGCATTTCAAGCGCAAGCTCCGGAGAGGGGTTCGCGAACACCTTACGGTAAAGCGAAAACCCGTTGGAGTGCAGCCCGGAGGAGGGCAGGCCGACCAGCGCGTCCCCCGGACGTATGGTTGAACCGTCAATCCGCTTCTCGTAATCCACCATCCCGACGCAGAACCCCACAAGGTCGTACTCGTTTTCAGCATACAGCCCCGGAAGCTCCGCCGTTTCACCGCCCACCAGCGCCGCGCCCGCTTGGCGGCATCCTTCGGCAACGCCGCTCACCAGTTCGGCGACCCGTTCGGGCAGGTTCTTCCCGCAGCCGATGTAATCCAAAAAGAACAGCGGCGACGCTCCGGCGCAGGCGACGTCGTTTGCGCACATCGCAACGCAGTCGATCCCCACCGTATCGTGCTTATCGAGCATAAACGCTAAATTCAACTTGGTTCCCACGCTGTCGGTGCCGCTGACCAGCACGGGGCGCTTTACACCCGCCGTGTCCGGCTCAAACAGCCCGCCGAAACCGCCGAGGTCGCCCAAAACGCCCTTTGTGTAGGTGGAGCGCACACTCTCCCTCATCAGCTCCACGCCGCGGTAGCCGGCTTCGACATCCACGCCCGCGTTTTTATAGGATTCATTCACTGTCAAAACCCCCTATATTATTTTTTAACCCGTTCGGACGCGATCGGGATCGGGTACTCTCCCGAAAAACACGCGTCGCACCAGTCGATTTTTAAGTCCGGCATGGTGTCCTTAACGTCTTCAAGGCGCAGGAACGCGAGGGAATCCACGCCGATATGGCGCGCGATTTCACCGTACTTGTGAACCATTAGCTGATCGCGGGTTAAAACGTCGGTTCCGAAGTAACAGGGGTGCGCATACGGCGGCGACGCGACACGCATATGCACCTCGGTCGCGCCCGCTTCGCGGAGCAGCCGCACTACGCGGTACAGCGTCGTCCCGCGCACGATTGAATCGTCCACCATAATCACGCGCTTACCGTCCACCACCGGCTTCAGCGCGTTGAGCTTGATCTTCAGCGAGCTTTCCCGCATTCCCTGCGTCTCCTGAATGAAGGTACGCCCGACATAGCGGTTTTTGATAAACCCGATGCCGTAGGGAATCCCCGACTCCTGCGCGTACCCGAGCGCGGCGGACAAGCCCGAATCCGGCACACCGATGACGATGTCCGCATCCGCGGGACTGCTGCGCGCGAGGCAGCGCCCCGCGAGGTTGCGGGATGTCTCTACCGACTGCCCGTCGATGATGCTGTCGGGGCGCGCCATGTAAACAAACTCAAAAGCACACAGGGAATGCCGCCCGGCTTTTCGAGAGGGGATACTCCTGAAATTTCCGGCTTCCGCCACCACGACCTCTCCCGGCGCGACGTCCCGCTCAAAAGTCGCCTCTATGGTATCGAGCGCACAGGATTCCGAGGCGATCACCAGCCCGTCCACATTCCGCCCGATGCAAAGGGGGCGGAAGCCGTGGGGGTCGCGCGCCGCAATCAGCTTGTCCTTTGTCATAACCAAGATGGAAAACGCGCCTTCAAACTGCGTCATAGCGGCGAGCAGGGCGTCTTCCAGAGACGGCGCGGTTAGGTTTTCGTATACAAGGGTGTAGAGAATTACTTCGGCGTCGGAAGTCGTTTGGAAGATGCCGCCGCGGTTCTCGATCTTGCGGCGGAGCGGCGCGGAGTTGACGAGAGTTCCGTTAAACGCCAGAGCGATATACTCTCCACCGGTTTCTATACAGAGCGGCTGCGCGTTGATTTCCGCCGCGTTGCGATGCTCCGCGTACCGCACGTGCCCGATTGCCATAAATCCGGTCAGCTCATTGAGGGAGTCGGTATCAAACACATCGGGCGCAAGCCCGTTGCCTTTTTTGCAACGGATAACCGCTCCGTTGGACACAGCAATGCCAGCAGATGTCTGCCCGCGATGCTGCAAGGCATACAGCGCGTAATACGCGCTGACCGCCGGGCGCGTATCCAGTCTTGTCTGCGCCTCGCCGGAAAGCTCCCCTTCCGCTTTCGGGCTATTCGCGACGATCCCGACGACGCCGCATTCTTCATGTGGTTTATCGTCTATAAAGTGCATGGTTCGCTCTCCTTCGCGCGGCGCAACTCCAAATCCGCCGCGTCGGCTTTCTCTTGCAGTTTTTTTCGGTGCGCCGCANNTAAGCCGCTCCCGCAGCTCCGCGTCGCTAAGCGACAATATTTGCGCCGCTAATAGCGCGGCGTTTTCCGCGCCCCCGACCGCGACGGTCGCGACAGGGAATCCCGAGGGCATCTGAACGGTAGAAAACAGCGCGTCCAAACCTCCCAGCCCCCCGCTCTGCACGGGCAGACCGTGTACCGGCAAAAGCGTCCGCGCCGCGAGCGCTCCCGCCAAGTGCGCCGCCATTCCCGCCGCCGCGATCAGTACGCCGAATCC
>DBDP01000154.1 GCA_002293625.1 Clostridiales bacterium UBA929
TCCGTAGATGTCGCGCAGTTGATCTTCTATATCACGTACCGACATCCCCTTT
The DNA here is from genome assembly GCA_002293625.1 of Clostridiales bacterium UBA929. Taxonomy (GTDB): domain Bacteria; phylum Bacillota; class Clostridia; order Oscillospirales; family UBA929; genus UBA929. Next base: position 53 of record DBDP01000154.1, read on the forward strand.
GCGTACATCGCCAGTATTCGCCGTTCGATTTCATCCGTCCGTGTCTGACGCTTCTCGATCACGCGAGGTTCAAACTCGCCGTTCCGATCACGGGGCACGCTGATTTCACTTTCGCCCCACTCCGATTTGATCGTCTTTTTGTTGTATCCGTTGCGTGAGTTTCCGCTGTTGTTGCCCACAACGCTATTCTTGGCGTACCCTAGATGCTCCGCCATTTCCGCCTCAAGCATTTGCTCTATTGTCCCGGCAAACAATGTTTTGAGCAGTGTCGCTACATCCTGTGTCGTTGCGCATTCTTCTGCCAGCATTTTGCTCAGTTCAAGGGCTTTCTCGTTTATCTGTGTCATGGGGAAACCTCCATTCATTTATTGTGGAGATTATTCCCATTTACACGGACGCTTAAACAGTCTCTTGACCGGAGAATAGAAATATGTTTTTGTCTCCCGCATGTTCTATCGCTTCGTATAAAAACTCATACGCCAAATTACTTGCGCTCAATACATCGCTGTTCCATAAAATCTCCAATCCTTCTATATCAAGCGCTGTGTTTTCCGGCGCCGAAAACACTTCCTCCAGAACGCTTACACCGATACTGTCTGCGCGTACTTCATAACTTAAGTTAGGAATATGCTCGAAATGCGGCAGATGCTCCGTTCCGGCGTTTATGATCAGTATGTCATACTCTTGCGGGCGACTATTGTATAGCTCAGTTCCGTGCGCCATGCTGTCGCGGTAGATTAACAGGGATATGGGCAAAACCAATAGACACACGGAAACCGCAAGCAATCTTAAATGCCTGAATAATCTATACCTATATGAGGCTTTTAAGTATGTCCAAAGCATGAGCGATTCTCCTATCGAAAAAAGCAAAATTCTAAGGTTATCCCCCGGCGATGCCAAGGGATAACCTGTATAATATCTAATCTTCTTTTTCGTCTCTATGAAACAAGTTCCCGAATGCCGCGGCGAGGTTGCGGTATGGGTGACTTTTCGCGCCGCTTTCTTCCGTCTGCGGAACGGGAACGTCTTGTTTTACAGGCGCTTTTTCGCCCGCGAGCGGAAGGGTCAGGATCACCTTAAACAAGTCGCCGTCGGCGGAGAGTTCGCAGGAACCGTTTTGCAACTCCATGAAGCTCTTTACAATGGCGAGACCAAGACCGCTGCCTTCGCTGGAACGTGCCTCGTCGCCCCTCGCGAAGCGTTCAAACAGGCGCTCGGCGTTCCCTTCAAGCGGCTGCGCGGAGATGTTACGCAGCGTCACGACAGCGTTTGTGTCCGTGGCGGCGGTATCGATGTACACGCGGGTGTGCTGCAGCGCGTATTTCTCGATGTTGCGCAGCAGGTTTTCAAAGACGCGGCAGAGCAGTCTGCCGTCGGCGAGCACCGCGCCGCAACTTCCCGAAACGCGCACCTCCAGCGGCACCGCACGCAGACGGTCGCCCATTTCACCCAGCGACTGCTCGATCAACTGGCTCAAATCCAGCGCCTCCGGCGCGGCGCGCGTCTCGCCGGAAGACGCCTTACTCGCCTCAAACAAGTCCTCGGTCAGCACTTGGAGGCGCTGTGCCTTCTGTCGGATAATCTCCAAATACCGCTCCGCGTCGGGGGCGTCCAGCCCTTCGTTCTGCAGCAGGTCGGCATAGGTAATCACAGATGTCAGCGGCGTGCGAAGGTCGTGAGATACGTTGGTAATCAATTCGTTTTTCAAGCGCTGGCTTGTCAATTCTTTTTCAACCGCAATCTTTAAGCCGTCGGTCGCGGCGTTGAGATCGCGTGCCATCCGGCGCAGCGAACCCCTCTCCGCGGTCGGCGTTTTGTAGTCGCCCTTTGCCAAACGTTGCAAACCTTTCGCGATTCTCGCGAGGCATGACGCTTTGTAGAGAAGATACACCGCCGCGCACAGCAGGAGCAGGTAAGCGAGAACGAGAATCGACGTATCCCACGGTCCGACGGAAAGGAAGATAATCAGCATAACGAACAAACCCACAACCGACCAAACCGCGCTCTTCCACACCAGCGGCAGCCCCGCGAAAAAGTCGCGGACGCTCCCAAAAGCGGGCTTCAGAACATGCTTCCAAGCGAAGCGGAAGATACCCGACAGGACGACGTAAATCAGCGTGTGGCGCAGGATTGAGCGGTCTTTGATCCGCTTCACGGCGCAAAGCAGCCACCAAAGCACGAGCGCCGCCCATGCGGTGAACAGGATTCCCCCAAAAACTTGCGAGCGGTTGAACGCGCTGGATGACATATATCTCAAGTCTGAATATAAATAAGAGGCGGCATACGCGGCGCCGTAGGACAAAAACGCGCTGATCGTGAATGAAACATCCAGCCACGGTCTGTCAAAAACCGGAGATAGCGAAACATTTTTACGGTAAGGATGCCGCACCGCTTCGTCTCCCGTCCGCCCGCAAACCAACAACAAGTGAATTAGGCAGAATAGGGCAAGCGCACCGAGGGTGATGTACAGTCCGAAGAACTTCCAAAGGAGCTGCCCGTGTTCGTTATACACGGTTCTCAGGCTTGCGACGTAAGCGTCTGTTAATTCAAGACGGATGGTTCCTTCGTTTTCTTTATTAAACTGCTCGCGTTCGGTTTCAATCCGTTGGCTTATTTCGTTGTAATCCGAATCGTTTGCGTCATAATACCCCGCTTCTTCCCGGATTTCTTCCTCGAGGTTGATCCACTCAATCTGAGCGTAATTCGGCAGACTCGTTTCTTGGTGATAAAAAATAGAATTCCTATTTGCGCTAAAGTTCGTGTTTGTTGCGTTAATATGGGGTGCGCTGACGCTGTATAAAATGCGTTCGTTCCCGTCAAGTTCTGCTAAATACTGCTTTGCCTGTGTTTCGGCATCCCAAGCCGTTTGCCAATACCAGCCGACTTCACCTTTGAACTGATCATATTCGCGCCATACAGCGTTGCGCGCAAAATCGCTCTCCTCAAACGTCCTCCCGTTAAAATGGTCGGACACGGCTAAAACTGCCCCGTTGGTGTCGTCACTCGTCTCCGCGAAGAGGTAAGTTGTCATCAGAGCAATCGCCACGGCGCACGCGATAAAGAGGAAAAACGAAACGGCTTTCACCCAAGCATTGCGGCTAAATCTTCTAACATTTGTCACTCTAAAAACCCCCCCGCTCCGGCTTGCGGCACCGC
>DBDP01000041.1 GCA_002293625.1 Clostridiales bacterium UBA929
AGCTGCGCCCGCCGCCGCTTCGTCCGCCGCCTCCGCGAGCCATACGCACCGCCCCTTTCTATATAGCAGGAATAATATACCTATACATGTACAGCATCTTACTACAGAACCGCCGGAATGTCAAATGTGATGATATTGAATAAATCTCTCTGTGTGCGTCAATGCATTACCTCATATTCTATTTCTTTTTTACTAATACTTCATTGCAAAATTTAAGTAATTTGGGAATATCCGCAATGGCTGTTTCCCAAATATCACTTCTTTCCATTGTGGCATAGCCGTGGGCAAAATGGTTTCTCATTCCTCTTATTAAACCCCAAGGGATAAGTTCACTTGTATCTTTCTTAAAACTTTCTGACAGTCCTCCCGACAGTTCCCCGATTTGCATAATGCTCATTGAAAGAGAATTGTAAAAGTCAGTGTCGTTTGAAAAAACATCAAAAGAATCTCCAAAACGCTTGATACTCGCGGCTATGTCCTCGCAGTATCGTATGATATGTTTAATCCTCTCATAATCGCGTTTATCCATATATTTTTATCCTTTCCTGTATCAAATTTTCCACAAGCCAAGGTGTTCTCTCAATTGTACATTTTTGCTCTAGCGCACCCGTGGTTAAGAGGTCAATCGGTTTGCCTATCGCTTCACGTAATTCGTCATATAAACCGCCCATTGCTAGCATTCCTTTGATTTGTGTCCCAGTTTTATCAATGAGAATATCAATATCAGATTCCTCTGTTGCTTCCCCTTTGGCGTAGGAGCCGAAAACGTAAACAGCAGGCAAACCGTATTTTACCGCTATTGGCGTTATACGCTCCCTAAGTTGTTCCAATGTGTAAACCAAACTTACCACCCCGCTTGAATTGTTTCTTACTGGATATTATAGCAAAAAAGCAACGGCGATACAATATCAAGCGAAAATTTCCGCGCTTTTCTCATCTGCCATATATTGGCACGTATAAAATTTAGATAAATGTCTTGACATCGGGGAGCGGCATGGTATAATGAAGCCGTAGAGGGAAACCGAAAGGGCAAACTTGCCGAAAGGCAAGGACGCAAAACTATAGGGCCTGAACCGCTTAATGCGGGTGGCAGCCAGTTGCCGAAGAGCCGTTTTTTTACGCTGTTCTTCCGGTGTGCTGGAATGACGGCGTTTTTATTTTTGCCAGCCGCCCTGACGTATTTCCTTTCTATCCATTCTTCTTTACCCATCTCAACTCGCCCGCTGGCTTTGCTTGCGGGCACTTTTTTATCAAAAAGAGCAATCTCACCGCCCGTGTGCCAGAAATAACGATCTCCCGCGAGTTATTTCTGGTACGAGCGCAGTCTTGCCGCAGAGCGCTCTGCGCTCGACGGCACAGACGAAGCGGGAGGGCGCGCGTGAGGTGTGACAGGAGGAGCCGGACATGTCTACCGTCCATAAAGCGCTGCCGCCGGTGTGCGGCGAAAATCCGCGCGTGTTGATTCTCGGCACCTTTCCCAGTCCCTTGTCGAGAGAGAAGCAAGAATATTACGGCAACCCGCGCAATCAGTTTTGGCGGATTCTGTTCGGAGTATTCGGCGAGGTGTTTGAAACCCCCGGTTACGAGCGAAAGAAAGAGCTGCTTTTGCAAAACAGGGTCGCGCTGTGGGACGTCATCACCGAGTGCGAAGCGGTGGGGGCGCTGGATTCCGCCATCAAGAACCCCATTTACAACACGGCGCTGCCGGGGTTTATCGCGGAACACGACATAGAAACGGTGTTTTTCAACGGGAACAACGCCTATATGTTTTACAGGCGCGGAATCGGCGCGATTGAACGGAACGTCCTGCCCTCCACCAGCCCCGCCCATGCCGGAATGACGTTTGAGGAAAAATTGCGGCGCTGGCGGGATGTGCGTTATACCTTTCCTCCCGCTCAGACGTTATAAACATGAAAGGTCTTTCAAATAAACCTAAGGGGGCAGAAGATGGATATAAACATACGCGCAGCACTTGCCGGGATGGCGGAGGGCGATATGGAGGCTTTCGGGGAGCTTTACAACCTTCTCGCGACCCGCGTTTTCAACTATGCCCGCGCGATAACCGGCAGCAGGGAAACGGCGGAGGACGTTACCCACGATGTTTTCCTGCGGCTTCTGGGTCAAGCGGGGAAACTCGCGAAGATGGATAACCCCGTCGCTTACATCATGGTTGCGACCCGCAACCACTCGTATGACAAAGGCAAACATAAAACCGTCCCGCTCGAAGACGCGCCCGAACCCTGCACGAACTCCTATGACCGGCTTCTGCTGGAGGACGCGTTTTCGCGCCTGCCCGCGAGCCAAAGGGAAACGGTGTATCTCTGCCATGTCTGCGGGTTTTCGCAGAAGGAAACGGCACGTATTACGGGTGCGCCGCTGGTGACGGTCAAATGGCGCAGCGGTAAGGCGCTGAATCAATTGCGGGATTATTTCAAAGACGAGGAGGAAAATTGCCATGAAGTCGCAAAGCAATATCATCCGTGAACTTCAGGAAATCTATCAAACCGAACCCGGCGCGGAGCTGCGGGAGAGAATCCTCACGCAAACGCAAATCACGCCGCCGCGCCGCGTGAGACGTAAAATCGGCTTACGCACCGTTTTGGTCACTGCCGTATTGGTTACGGTGTTCGTCACAACCGCTTTCGCAGTCAGTAATGCTCTTAGGGAGATTGTCTTTGAGAATCACAACATAGAGCAGTATGAACCCGGCGAAATCAATCACGACGGTATCGAGGGCATCGTGGGTACTTACGGAGTTCGGGATAGCTATTTCAACGTTTCGGATTATGCAGGCGCCTCTACCTTTAACACCGTTGAGGAATTGGCCGAAGCCGCGGAATTTGAAGTGAAAGAACCCTCTTTCCTGCCGGAAAACGCGACTCTCAGCCAAGTTGTCGGCGTGCGCTACACCGAGGAAGAAAAGATTTATGAAGCGCATTTGGGCTATCATTTTGAACGCGTAACAGAGACTTCGTATCACGGATATATGATAAATTTCCGGCAATCCTATATTGGGGAAAACGCGCGTATGGAAATAAAAACGGTGTACCCGATCCAAAAGGTCACGGTAAACGGACATGAGGCAACGGCAATTCTTGAGAACAGTCAAGGAGATATCGAATTATACTGGATGGAAGGAGACATGGCGTATCATCTATTGACCGGCGGATTGGATCTCGATACCGTGATCGCCATCGCCGAATCCGTATGACCCGACGCAGCCACACTTGACAAAGCGCAAAACCATTTGTTATACTCGCCTCATTAAGGGTTGAGGTGTTCTGAAATGAAGCGGGTTGTTTTATTTCTTATTGCGCTTCTTCTAAGCGCATGTTCCGCCTCGCCGCCTGCCACGGACGGTGAGGCGGGTGAGATTCCGGCATCGTCAGCGGAGGATTGGGCGGGCGCTTACGCCGATGCGCTTTTGGCGGACGATGATAACCGAAGCGGAATGCTGACCGACATTGACGGAGACGGAGTTCCCGAAGCGGTCATCGCGGAGCCGCATGGCGGTATTTTGCGCATACTGGGATTTGAAAACGGCAAGTGCGCCGTATGGTTTGACGCCGAAACGGAACCCCTTCAAAACATCTCCTTCCGGCAAGTTAACGGCTCTGTAAAATGCGTCGCCACATATGTAGCCGGCAGAAACGGATACACAAAAAGCAGTGTCTATGAGCTGGAAAAAGGAACGAACGAATCCGGCGAACCCTGTATCGTCCCGACAGTGATTTCAGAGACGGTCTGCTCGTTCGGCTTGGAGTTATACGACCACCTCGCGTCCGAAATTGAAACCGTGACGGAAGCGCAGGACGCTTTGTTCAATCAAACGATATCAACTTTGGGAGACGAGGTTTCCGTGAACACTATTGCTTTCAGCTTTGGGGAAACAGACCGTGAAACGGTAGTTGAAAAACTTCGGGAGTGGTAAAGAAAACGTCCCGCGTTCTGATTCTTTCAAACGACATAGGCAAAAGGTGCAAAATCGCTTGACAAAGCGCAGGCCCTTTTGCTATACTCATATCACAAGGCAACGAGAGGACGGAGAGCATGATTTTATAGCTATGATTCCAACCAAAAACCCCGGGCGCAAACGCCGCCGGGGCTGGCGGGTGTGTCATAGCCGTTCATGTAATCTGTCTTTCTGAAAAGAGCGCTCGAAAAACGTATCGTTCGCCGAACAACGTTTTTTAAGCGACGGTCTTTCATAGACGAATTGTATGCTTGGCCGCGGCACGTCCGCGGTCAAGTTTTTTGTTGCGGAAAGGAGGAACCCCATGCGCATTCGATTCACGAACCCCGCCTTGCATGATGCAGGCATATTGCGGAGACGAGACAAAAAATAAGGGGGAACCTTATGTCTGCAATATGCCACACAATGTTCAACACTTCGCATGACAGGCATCAGATTCCTCTGTTTACAGGAGGAATCACGCAGTGCGAACCGCATATGCCGTTTTTCTATGCCGTAACGACGGCTACCTGCCGGGTGCGCTTACCCTCGCGTATGCGCTGCGGCAGCAAACGAAACAAGAAATTTTGTGCCTTGTGACCGAAAATATATCTCACACCGCGCGCCGCGCCCTGCGGACGATGTTTGGCCGGGTGATCCCGATTGACGAACTGCGCAGTAAAAGCACGGTGACGGAAGGAAGAAGCGACCGCGACTTTCTTCCGGCGCGTTTTCAGGCGCTCCGGTTGGGACCGGACGGCGACCTCGGCGAACACTACGACAAAATCATTCTGCTGGACGCGGACATCCTGCCGCTGGAGCGGTACGACGAACTGTTCAGCTTGGACACGCCGGCGGGTATCCTGATGGAGAGCAAAGCGGCGTGCTACACCGAAGAAAACGACCCGCAATGGAGCTGGCACCGGCTCTATGAGCCTGTCTGCCCGCACGGGGCGCGTATCCCGAAAGAAATCACCGACCGGGTACGCCGCGACCCCGGCAATATGGGCGTCAACTCCGCGGTGTGGGTCTTAACCCCTTCCATGGACGATTATCGCGCCGTTCTCACGGCGCTACGCAATCAAGAAATCAGGCACTTCCCCTGGCCGGAAATGCAGCTCGCGACCATGCTTTGGTCAGGGCGGTGGAGCAATATAGACATTCGGTTTTGCTCCATCGGCGGGTATCCCCGGCTGGACGTTCTTTACGGCACCCACTTCGCGGGTTTGAAACCGTGGCGGCTGCAAAGCCGCTCCATCCGGCACTATGCCCGCTTCCCCGACTTCCGGCTTTGGTATCAGCTGTACGCATCCATGTATCTGAGCAACCCGCTCCTGCGCGAAATACCGGCGTTGAAACGGTTATGGGAGTTTTGCCGGTAAAAACATCAGTCCCTCGCTCAAAACAGAGCGAGGGACTGACAGGTTCTGTCCTATTTCGGAATGTCAATCATAAACCGCACTTCGTTGCTTTTCAGCGTCCGCTCTCCGATTGTAACAGTTCCGCCGGTATAGGTTACGTCCCGCAGGACGTCGGGCGGCGGCCAGTAATCGCTGTTGATGCTCATTTCTATCTCCGCTACGCCGTCGGGAACCCAAACAAAGAAGTTGACCGCGGCGCTTTTTCCGGCCGCGAGCCGTGAGGGCAGCGGCATGTCCACACCCACATATCCCGGCGGCGCGCCCGACACCTCCAGCGCCTTCTCTCCGGCGGTAAACGCCACGTTTGTCGGGCTGTCCTTGAACAACTCGCCCGAACGCAGGCGGATCGCGGACGAATTTTGATTTTCAAAGTTTACCAAAACCTGATAACATACGCCGCGCGCATCGCTCGCCGCGCGATCGATGCTCTTTGGCGAAATATCGCAGCCGTCCAAAGTGATCGTGTCGCCAATCCCAAAGTCACCGGCGAGGAACGCCGTGTCCGTCGCCGGATACGGCATGTACGGATGCTTCGCGTTATAGCCGCGAATCCCCAGCGCCGTCAGCAGCGACGCGAGGAAAAACAGAAGCGTGCAGATGCTCATCGGGCGAAGCGGCAACCGTTCGCGGCACAGTCCCGGCAAATCGCGCAGGTCGGCGTAGTCGTCGCCGCGCATGGCGGGGCGGATAAACACGCCGCTTCGCGCCTCAATCTCCCGCACGATCGCTTCCGCTTGGTCGTAAAACAAGGGAATCTCCAGTGTCGCGTCTCCAGGCGCATACGCCGAAAGCAAGCGCAGCGTCTTGGTCGCACGGTCATACTCTAACCCGGCAATCCGGCTGTATAGGAACTCTCGCCGCACCGTGGTCGAGTGTTTACCTCGGAAAGCCATTTGCCGACGCGTCTCCAAAATCACGCGGTCGGCTCCCAGCGTCAGGGTTGCGCTGCTAAATTTGTGCAACTTAGACGCCGAGCCGCGCATCTCCCGAACAAATAAAATGGCGAGAACGGGAAGCGCGAGGAAAACCGACAGGAAAAACCATGTGCACAGCACAAAAGTGGCGTTACGGAACACCGCGCCCCATACTAAAAGGCTGAGCACCGAAAGCGCAAAAAACAAGAACATTCCGGCACGGCAGGCTTTGTCGGGCAGGGTATTTGCCGGATTCCGCTCCCGCGCGAGCCGCAGGAGGCGGTTTACGCGGTCGGGCGCGGCGGTATAGCTTATCTCACCGCGCGCCAAAGGCGGGAGTTCCATCTCCCGCGCAATTTGCTTCGACCGCCGGAACCCAAAATCCATTTCTTCACCACGATTCAGCTAATAATCCATATCATACCCGTTCGTCTTCTGCGAACGGGGAGATTTATCGAGCTTCTTTTGACAGTATACCTCAATATAGAGTATATAACCGTTTTTTTGGAACGTCAACCCATTTTCGACAAAATAATCATGAATTTTATGTTAACCGATAAAAAAACCACGCCGGGGTGGTTCACCTCGGCATGGGGTTTTTGGTTATTTTCGTAGGGGCGGGGTCATCCCGCCCGCCGTCTCCGTAGGGACGATTGCGAATCGTCCCCTACATGTCTTTCAGTCTCTGCTCTAGCGCGGAGAGCTGGGAGGAAAGTTCCTTAGGCAGCTTCTCGCCGTATTTCGCGTAATGCTCTTTAATCGACTGCACCTCGGCAAGCCAAGAGTCTTTATCGACTTTCAAAAGCTCCGCCATATCGGCTTCGCTCACGTCAAGCCCTTCGATGTTGATGTCGCCCGGCGCCGGCATATTGCCAATCGCGGTTTTCACGGCGCTTGCGCTTCCCGAAACGCGCTCCACGATCCATTTCAACACGCGGCTGTTGTCGCCGTAGCCCGGCCACAGCCATCTGCCGTCGGAGTCTTTGCGGAACCAGTTGACATAATATATGCGCGGCAGCTTCGTCTCGTCTGACTTTTCGCCGATATCCAGCCAGTGCTGGAGGTAATCGCAGACATGATAGCCAATGAACGGCAGCATTGCGTAGGGATCGCGGCGTACCTGCCCGATTTTATCGGAAATGGCGGCGGCGGTGATCTCCGAGCCCATGATCGAGCCGAGGAAAACACCGTGCTTCCAGTCAAAGCTCTCGTGAACCAGCGGGATGGTGTTGGGGCGGCGGCCGCCGATTAAGATCGCCGAAATCGGCACGCCGGCGGGGTCTTCCCATTCCGGTGCGATAACGGGGCATTGATACGCAGGTGCTGTGAAGCGGGCGTTGGGGTGCGCCGCTTTTTTGTCGGAGCCGGGTGTCCAGTCGTTACCCTGCCAGTCGATCAAATGCGCGGGCGGCTCGGTTCCGATGCCTTCCCACCAAATGTCGCCGTCGTCGGTCAGCGCGACGTTTGTGAAGATGGTGTTGGTGGCGGCTGCCAGCATGGCGTTCGGGTTGGATTCCATCGAGGTGCCGGGCGCGACGCCGAAGAATCCCGCTTCGGGGTTGATCGCGTACAGACGCCCGTCCGCGCCGAACTTCATCCACGCGATGTCGTCGCCGATCGTCTCGACCTTCCAGCCGGGGATGGTGGGAACGAGCATCGCGAGGTTGGTTTTGCCGCAGGCGCTGGGGAACGCCCCGCAGACATAACGGGATACCCCTTCGGGACTGGTGAGCTTCAGAATCAGCATATGCTCGGCCATCCAGCCCTCGTCGCGGGCCTGCACCGAAGCGATGCGCAGCGCGAAGCACTTCTTCCCGAGCAGGGCGTTTCCGCCGTAGCCGGAACCGTAGGACCAAATCATCCGCTCCTCGGGGAAGTGGCTGATGTATTTTTTTTCAATCGGGGCGCACGGCCACGCAACGTCCTCCTGCCCCGGCTCCAGCGGCGCGCCGACGGAGTGCAGGCAGCG
>DBDP01000177.1 GCA_002293625.1 Clostridiales bacterium UBA929
CCGCGCTGCTCTTCTTTCTCAGTGTTCCGGCGGCGGGAATCGGCGCGGCGCTCTTCATTAACCTGACGATGCCGGTTACGTTGGGCGGAGCGGCAAAACTATTTCCGAACGCGAAAGGCTTTGCATTCGGGGTACTGACGTTGGCGCTGTTTATCGGCTATCTGCCGGTCGCGCTTGGCTGAGGGATGGACGGATTTTTCGCCGCGCTCGCGGTGTCGCTGGGGCTGACAGCCGCGCTGGAAGCCGGGCTTGCGTGCTTCGTTCTGCGGAAGCCAAAAGATTTGCTTCTGACGCTCTTGGTCAACGTGTTGACGAACCCCGCCGCGATGCTTTTATATTGGCTCGCGGCAGAGTACACGTCTTGGAACCTTTGGCTCGTGAAAGTGCCGCTGGAGGCAGCCGTTTTGCTTACGGAAGGGTTTTGCTACCGGCGGTACGGACAGGACATTAAGCGTCCTTTCCTGTTTTCCGCCGCCGCCAACGCTTTTTCGTTTGGAGCGGGTGTCTTGATTCAATCTATGAGGTGGTTATGATGATGAAAAAAATGCTGCTTGTTATCATTTGTTTTGCGCTGGCGCTTCCCGTATACGCCGACGTAATCATTGAGCCGGATGACAGCTTCTATAGCAAACATCGTGGAGAGATGGTTGAGGAAAGGCGGGATTACTATGTAAACGGCGAAAACGGCTGGCTGGCTGTCGCGGAAAAGCCGGGTTCCAAGCAAACGGTTTGGACGGTACAGAACGGCGAATTTCTGCATATCATGTACGTTTACGCGGACGGTTGGGATCTTTGGGGCATTGTCGAACGGCGTACCGCCGACGGGGAAAATTGGGAAAGCGGCTGGGTGCCGATGGAGAAGCTCTCGCTGAAGTATGACCACATATCGTTTCGCGACGAGTATGGGGATTTATTTACCTCTTACACAGGAGACTACGCAACCGTGAAAGCGGCGGATAAGCTGGTGCTTTGGACATGGCCGGGTTCGGGAGAGATTGCCGCGGAATGGAACGTACCCGCCAATATGGAGTGGAATAATAACATACTGGACGTTCAGGACGTCTACACCGACACAGACGGACGCGAATGGGGCAACCTGATATATTGGAGCGGCATTCGCGGCACTTGGCTGTGCTTGGACGACCCGTCCAACACCGCCATTCCGGCGTTCCATCCCGCGCCGGCGGTGCGGCTGAATCCCGCCGCCACGCCGGACGAGAACGCTCAAACCGGCGATGGCGGGTTTCCGTGGCTTGCAGTAGGTTTGGTCGCGGGCGTAATGCTGCTTACGGTGATATTGATTCGGGTGTTTTGGAAGCCAAAAACCGAATAGAGGGCGATGCACGCCCTCTGTTTGAGAAGCGCTCGTTCGCCTTCGGCGAACGCAAAACCAACGGTACGCCGAATCGGCGCACCCTACAGGTATTTCCGCATTTGATGAATTGCGTTTTTCTCCAGCCGCGAAACCTGTGCCTGAGAGATGCCGATTTCGTTCGCGACTTCCATCTGCGTTTTGCCTTCAAAGAAGCGCAGCGAGAGGATATGCTTCTCGCGGTCGTTTAGGTGCCGGATCGCCTCTTTTAGGGATATGTGTTCCAACCACACCTCGTCGGTATTTTTTGTGTCGGAGACTTGATCCATCACACAGACGGCGTCTCCGCCGTCGGAGTACAGCGGCTCGAACAGGCTCACGGGGTCAAGGATGGCTTCAAGCGCCATGACAACGTCCTCGCGGGGTAAGTCCAGATGCTTCGCGATCTCGTCGGTAGAGGGTTCCTTTTGGGTTTGCGCCGTCATCTTCTCCCGCGCCTGAAGTACCTTATACGCGGTGTCGCGCAGCGAGCGGGAGACACGAATCGCGCTGTTGTCGCGGAGGTAACGGCGAATCTCACCCACAATCATCGGCACGGCGTAGGTAGAGAAGCGCACGTTTTGGCTGGTATCAAAATTATCGATGGATTTAATTAAGCCGACGCAGCCCACTTGGAACAGGTCGTCGGCCAATTCGCCCCGCCCCGCGAAGCGTTGAATCACGCTCAGCACAAGCCGGAGGTTCCCCGAAATCAACTCGTCCCGCGCCGCACGATCCCCCTGTTTTGTCTGCTCCAGCAACGCCATCGTCTTCTCGCCGGGGAGGACTTTCAGCTTGGATGTATTGACGCCGCATATTTCCACTTTGTTCATTGGCGAACCGCCGCGAGCCGCTGTTCCGCTTCCGCGCATAAGCCGACCCTCCCTCACAGGAACAGTATTTCCTGCGGGGAGGGTTTTCATTCAAGGTCGGGTCAAGTAAATAAGTGTTCCAGCAGAACCTTCAGCCCCATCAGAATCAGAATCACGCCTCCGGCAAACTCGGCCTTCGCCTTGAATTTTGTGCCGAAAATCTGACCGATTTTCACGCCGCCCATTGAAAACGCAAGGGTCGTCGCTCCGATGAACGAAACCGCCGGAACAATTTGAATCTGTAGAACCCCGAAGGAGATTCCCGCCGCGAGCGCGTCGATGCTGGTGGCGAGTGCCAGCGGCAGCATCTTCGAGGGTTTCAGCGAAGCCTCCGCGCCCGGCCGCTCGGGGCAAGTACGGTAGTCGCAGACCTCGCAGTCATGCGAAGCCTCTTTTTTTACGCTTTCCCAAATCATTTTCCCGCCGAGAATTGAGAGCAGCACGAACGCGACCCAATGGTCGACCGCTTCAATCTGCTTCGCGAACAATTTAGCGGCAAAATAACCGATTGTCGGCATCGCTGCCTGAAATACGCCGAAATATAGCCCGACGGTCAGAGCCTTACGGAGCGTGACCTTCTTCATCGTCAGCCCCGCGCAGATAGATACGGCAAACGCGTCCATCGAAAGCCCGACCGCGAGCAAAAAGAGTTCGACCAATCCCATCGGGAACCTCCGGCATTATACAAAGTGTTGAAAACTGTGTGTTCGCCCGCCGGGCGAACGAGCGCAGTGCTTATCGTACCACGGATGAGGGTATTTTAGACAGGGAAGGGATTGTTAATAGCGAACGGCGCGCCGGGGGCGTCGCGCCCTAAAGCGATTCCTCGATCCCTTTCAAACGTTCGATGATATTGATTCCCTGCGGACAGGCGGCTTCGCAGGTGCCGCATTCGATGCAGGCGGGGATCTGGTTCTCCGGCTTGGTCCAGTTGCGGTAATTCATCAAAAACCATGAGGAGCCGAACCGCACGACGTCGTTCTGACCGCCAAAGATGCGCGGGATGGGAATCTCTTTCGGGCACTTCGCGCAGTAGTTGCATTCGGTGCAGGGAACGAGCGGCAGCTTCTTGAAGGCGTCCATCGCCCGCTCCACAACGGATTGCTCCGCGTCGGTTAACTGGGCGAGAGGGGAGAAGTGCCGGATGTTGTCCTCGACCTGCGACATGTCACTCATGCCGGACAGCACCACATCCACACCGGGCAGCGAACCGCACCAGCGCATCGCCCACGACGCGGCGGACGCCTCCGGGTTCGCGTCGGTAAAGACCTTGATGATGTCGGGGTGGCACCGCGCCAAGCCGCCGCCGTGAACCGGCTCCATCACCACAAGCGGTACGTTTCGGCTTGTTACGGCTTCGTATAGCTTTTGGGCTTCCCCGGCGTACCAGTCGTAGTAGTTGAGCTGAATCTGGCAAAAATCCCACGGAAAGGCGTCCAGCACCTTCGGGAGATCGTCGGTCGCGCCGTGATACGAAAAGCCGTGGTAGCGGATACGCCCGTCGCGCTTCATCTTCCGCGCCACTTCATCCGCGCCGATCCTCGCCATATGGTCTATGCTGCCGCCGTTGATTCCGTGCATTAAGTAAAAGTCAATTGTGTCCGCGCCCAACTTTTTTTGCTGCGCGTCAAAGAACGGCTGCGCTCCCGCCTTTTCGGCTTCGCCCAGCGGCATTTTGGTGGCGATCGTGAAGGAATCGCGGGGGTGGCGTGAGAGCAGCGCTTTGCTCGCGAAAATCTCGCTCTCCCCGCCGTGATACATAAACGCCGTGTCGTAGTAAGTAACTCCCGCTTCCATCAAGCGGTCGATCATCGCCTCGGCGGTGTTGTAGTCGATCTTTCCGTCCGCGGTCGGCAGGCGCATCAGGCCCATTCCGAGGCGCGAGACTTTCTCGCCGATTGTCGGCATCGTACGCATTTCCATGAAATCAATCTCCTTTGCAAATGTTGTTTACCCCCGCCTCCGGCGGGGGTAAGATGTTAGATTTTGCCGGAACAGCCCAGCACGTTAACCAGCTTCCGCTTAACCATGTCTTTGATCGCTACGCGGGCGGGGGAGAGGTACTGGCGCGGGTCAAAGTGGTCGGGGTGTTCGGTGAAGTGTTCACGGATCGACGCGGTCATCGCGAGGCGCAGGTCGCTGTCGATGTTTATTTTGCATACGGCGCTTTTCGCCGCTTGACGCAGCATTTCCTCGGGAATACCGATGGCGTCGGGCATTTTACCGCCGAACTGATTGACTTTCGCGACGAATTCCTGCGGAACGGACGAGGAACCGTGCAGGACGATCGGGAAGTCGGGTAAGCGGCGGGTAATCTCCTCCAAAATATCGAAGCGGAGTTTTGGGTTTTGACCGGGTTTGAACTTATACGCGCCGTGGCTGGTGCCGATTGCGATTGCGAGGCTGTCCACGCCGGTTTTGGTTACAAATTCCTCCACCTCGGCGGGATTGGTGAACTGCGCGTCCTCCGCCGAGACGTTGACGGCATCTTCAATGCCGGCCAGTTTGCCAAGCTCGCCCTCAACGACGACACCCTTGCTGTGGGCGTAGTCCACCACCTGTTTGGTCAGGGTGATGTTGTCTTCAAAGGAGTGCTTGGAGCCGTCGATCATGACCGATGTAAAGCCGCCGTCGATGCAGGATTTGCAGATTTCAAAGTCGTCGCCGTGATCTAGGTGAACGGCGATCGGGAGATCCACGCCTTGATTCGCGGCGTCTTGAATCGCGGCCTCAATCAGCTTCATTAGGTAAACGTGTTTCGCGTACTTGCGCGCGCCCGCCGACACTTGAAGGATTAGCGGCGCTTTCTCCTCCATCGCGGCTTCGGTGATGCCCTGAATGATCTCCATGTTGTTTACGTTGAACGCGCCGATGGCGTACCCGCCTTCGTAGGCTTTTTTGAACATGTCCTTGGTCGTGACAAGACCCATACTGTTCAGCTCCTTCTTGTTTTCATTTTGACCAGTATATCAAAAATGGACGTGGATTGCAAACGGAAATTGCGGGAGATTCCATTTGAAAATGCCTAGGATATTTCAAACAAAGCAACGGACAAAGGCGGCAACTTGTAAATAAACGCGCCGTTTTTGATAACCGCCGTTTCCTCTTGGCTGATTAAATGGGAATCGCCGGAAATGATATACGCGTCTGCTGACGTGTAGGCGGCGGAGCCTTCAAGGGTGACTTCCACATATTTGCTGTCCGTCAGGCTTTTATTTGATACCACAAGCGTTACCGACGACGCGTCGGCGTCTTTTACCGCAGCGTAGGCGTAAGCCTGTTCGATATCTGATGTTTCGGCGTACACGCTTTCACTTCCGAAGGACGAACCCTTGCCGTCGTAATTGGTGTAGAGGTTTATGGCGGACATTTGATAATCGCAGTTGTTGGCGTCCGGCCAGAGCGTCGCCAAATATACGCCCGTTTTACCGAACGCGCCAAGGGCGTCGGCCTGCGCCACCGCGCCCGACGGTTGTCCTCCGCCCCCGAAGGAATATTCGGTAAACGAAATTTTTGTTTCCGGATAATATTGCTCTACGGATTGATTCAGTTTGTTCATGATGGGCAGACAATGCTGCATCCATTGACCGATCCAGCTATCCTCCGTATAGCCTTCTTCCCACAGTGACCTTACCGCTTGTACCCGCGCTTCTATACAGGATGTATGGGATTCGTCGTCGCAGTTCGATACCCGGCATTCGCCCATGGCTTCCGTGTAATAATGAACGTCCAGCACGTCCAGAAGCCGCGTCCCGGCCTCCCTGCTTTTGCTTGCCATTTGGTCAAGGTAATAGGAAACAAACCAGTCATAACCCGCTTTCTTTATGTCAGACCAATCCGGCGCGCTTTGAAAATCATTATATGCCCCCACGCCGTAAAGTGCGGGGCCGAAAATTTCCGCGGATGGATCCACGGCTTTTACCGCCGCCGCCAAGGATGCGCTTTTTTCCACAATCTCCGCGCATTCCGCGGGCGCGGGGTGGATGCGCGGGTGCGTCCCCGGCCAAAGAGCCGGCTCGTTGTCCAGGTTGTACCCGTTTATCCCGCCTTGACCCAGCTTTTTTACAAGGTAGTTTACATATTCGTCCATATAAACATACGCGTCGCTTGTGTCCGGGGTATCGTCAAAGGCGGCGTTTTTTGCGAATATTACTTCATTAAACCGATCCGACGGAGCAGCGCTTTCCTCTTTTACCATACCGTGACCGTCGGCGGAAACGTAGCCCGCCATTTGCAGGGTCGTCATTTTATAGGGGATGTTTTTTTCGGCGGCGGTCTTTGCAAGCGTCAGCGCGCAGTCCGCCGGGTCTTTCGATTTTGAAAGATACGTGTCCGAATAATGCTCCCAATCGCTTCCCGCGTTTGAAAAATTGCTTTCCCAATTGTAGGCCGTATACCTGTTGCCCCCCTGCCGGACGGCGTAAGCCGTGACGTCTTTATCCGCGACAAAGTCGTTTATCCCGTAAATATATGGGCTTATGGGCTTCCTGTCCGTGTCCGTTTTAACGGTGACAAAAATATCGGCGTCTATGTCCTCAGGAATGTCTTCGGGGATGTCTGTGTTTTCCGGCGTCGGCTTTACGGTCTGAACGGGTTTCTCCGTAATACCGGGATCCGAGGGGCTTGTACATCCACCCAACAGCGCGGAGCATACCAGAAGAGCAATCCATTTTCTTTTTGCCATTTTTATTCCCTCCACAAAACAGCAGATTATTGTTTTGTCGCAGTATTTTCAAGGAGTAAGTCGGGAGATTCTGAGGAATAAGCGGGAATCAATTATCGCGCAAACGAGTCGGCAGATCGTCAAAGGCTTATCATTTGGCTTTCAATTCGTCTAGTCATAGCGGCACACCTCCGTTATGTGCAATATTATACACAAAAGAACGTGTGATATCAAGCGTATATTCAAAAGCCGCCCAACAAATGTTAGGCGGCTTTTTGGCTCCCCAAGTTGGACT
>DBDP01000060.1 GCA_002293625.1 Clostridiales bacterium UBA929
GAACGCGCCCGCGAGTAGTACCCAAGCCCCGCCCAAAGGGCGAGGACATCCGCTTCCTCCGCTTCCGCGAGGGTCTTTATATCGGGGAAGCGTTCGATGAAACGGTTGTAAAAGGGAATCAGCGCCGACATACGCGTCTGCTGCGCCATCGTTTCGCTGACAAGAATCGCGTAGGGATCCCCGTTCCCGCGAAACGGAAGATCCCTGCGGCTTTTTATAAACCAATCGGTCAACAATTCAATCATTTTCTATATCCATGATAAATTTTCGGGTCATGCAGGGGACGCCGAGGTCGGCGTCCCCTGCATGAGAGGGGTTATAATCCAATTACTTTTACTTTTCCGTCGCGCACGACGGCCTTCATGTGTGTGACCGGATTCTCGTAACCTTCGATAACGAGACTCGCGATCGCGTCCTCAATCTCTTTTTGTATCAGACGGCGCAGGTTGCGCGCGCCGTATTTCTGCGAGTAGGATTTTTCCGCGAGCGCGGCGACGGCTTCTTCGTCCCATGTGAAGTGCAGGGCGCGCTCCAGCAGACTGTCGGCCAGTTCCTTCAGCATCAGCTCCGCAATTTTGACAAAACTGTTCTGCTCCAGCGGGTTGAATGCGACAACCTCATCCACGCGGTTGATAAATTCGGGGCGCAGGAAATCACCAAGCGCCTTCATCGCCTTCTCGCGGCTCTGCTCCGCGGCGGTGCGCGAATAGCCGATCGGCGCGTTGTTTTTATCGCTGCCCGCGTTGGATGTCATAATGACGACGGTATTCTCAAAATTGACCAAACGCCCGTGAGCGTCAGTGATATGCCCGTCGTCAAGGATTTGCAGCATGATGTTCAAAACGTCCGGGTGCGCTTTCTCAATCTCGTCAAAGAGAATCACGCAGTAGGGTTTTCTGCGAACCTTTTCGGTGAGCTGACCCGCTTCGTCGTACCCCACGTATCCCGGCGGCGCGCCGATGATGCGCGAAACGGCGTGCTTCTCCATAAATTCGGACATATCCAAACGGATCAACGCCTCCGGCGCGTCAAAGAGGTCTTCGGCGAGACACTTGACCAGCTCGGTTTTGCCGACGCCGGTGGGTCCGGTGAAGATAAACGAAACGGGCTTGCGTTTGGCCGACACGCCGGCGCGCCCGCGCCGTATAGCCGCCGCAACCGCAGCCACCGCTTCGTCCTGACCGATGATGCGCTTCTTTAAGCGATCCTCCAAACCCGCGAGGCGGGAAAACTCCTGCTCGCGTATCCGCGACGCCGGAATCTTTGTCCACTGCTCGATGACCGCCGCGAGGTTTTCAACGCTCAGCTCGGGGACGGGCGCGTCCTCTTTTAATACTTCGTTCAGACGCAGCTCCCGGCTGCGTAGACTCGCGAGGCGTTCATACGCCTCCGGCGAACGGTCGGCCAGCAGGGTGTCGCGCTCGGTCTGGATGGTCGCAAGCTCTTTTTTCGCGGCTTCGCTTTCATGGATGGCAGGGGTTTTGAGGTTTAAGTCGCTGCATGCCTCGTCAACCAGGTCGATCGCCTTGTCGGGCAGGAAGCGGTCGGTGATGTAGCGTTCGGAGAGCAAAACGGCCTGCCGCGCCGTTTCGTGGGGGATGCGCACGCCGTGGAATTGCTCGTAATAGGGCGCAATCCCTTTAATGATTTCAACCGATTCGGCAATCGACGGCTCGGCGACGGTGACCGGCTGAAAGCGGCGTTCCAGCGCGGCGTCGCGCTCGATGTGCTTGCGGTACTCGTTGAACGTCGTTGCGCCGATAACCTGTATCTCGCCCCGCGACAGCGCCGGCTTGAGGATGTTCGCGGCGTTCATCGATCCTTCGGCGTCGCCCGCGCCGACAAGATTGTGCACCTCGTCAATCACGAGGATGATGTTGCCGAGCTTCCGGATTTCTTCAATCAAGCCCTTCATGCGGCTCTCAAACTGGCCGCGGAACTGCGTTCCGGCCACCAGCGCCGTCAGGTCAAGCAGATACACCTCTTTGCCGCGCAGCTTGAACGGAACGGTTCCGGCCGTGATGCTCTGCGCCAGCCCTTCGGCGATGGCCGTTTTACCGACGCCCGGTTCGCCGATCAGGCAAGGATTGTTCTTTTGGCGGCGGTTGAGGATTTGGATGACGCGCGCGATTTCACCAGCGCGCCCCACCACGCGATCCAGTTTGCCTTCTTTCGCGCGCTGGGTCAAACAGATGCAATAGTTCTCCAAAAACTTTTTCTTTGGCGCGTTGTTTTCCCGCCCCTCCCGCTGCTGCCGCTGACCCTGCTGACCTTGTTGTGCGGCGTCGCCGGCGGGGGGCGGTTCCGCGCCGAAAAAGCGGTTGAGGAAAGGGAAGGTTGCCGTCTTGCCCTCGTCGTCGAGCGAATCGACGCTTTCAATCTCCAAAAGCCCCTTGAGATCCTCGGGGGAGTTGATAACCTCCAGCATCTCACCGGCCATCGAATCCACGTCTTCCTCTGTGATACCCAGACGCTTCATGATGTCGTTCATCGGCTGAATGCCCATTTCGCGGGCGCATTTCAAACACAGCCCCTCATTGGTGCTGACGCCGTTTTCAATCTTCGTGACGAATACCATCGCCATATTCTTCTTGCATTTGCTACAGAGCATCGGTTGCATACAATTACTCCCTATTTTCGCGTTTGGGATTCCCGGTTCGCCCTTTGAACAGATACCCCATATAAATACACAACGCCGCGACGGTTAGAACTAGAGCGATAGAAATTGCGACGATGTTGACAATTTGCGGATGGTCCATATCTTGAAAAACCATGATGAGGAAGCACACCGAAAAGAATACTGTCGTGGAGAGTTTGCCCAAAATGTTAGAGGGCGGCACGTCGCTGATTTTTTTGTATACGATCAATGCGCCCAGCCCCATAAACGCCTCTTTGAAAAATACCACGATCCCCGCCCATAAGGGGAGGTGCTTCGCGATAATCAAGCATACCAGCACGGTAAACGCCATCAGCTTATCGGCGAGCGGGTCGAGGATGCGTCCGAGACGGGTGATTAGGTTGTATTTCCGCGCGATGTACCCGTCTAAGATGTCGGTCGCCGACGCCGCGAGGTAAATCAAAGCAGCCCAGCGGTTCGCCGCAGGCAGGGCGGAAAAATAGACAACCGGCACCAGCGGTACGGCGCACAGACGCAGCAAAGACAAAGCATTTGGGACGTTCATAGAATCTCCTTAAACGATAGCATTCCGGCCAAGATGTTGTGGTTGACAAACAATTTGAGAATCGCCGTATTCTCCACCAGTTCCGGACCGGCGAGGATTCCGAGGTACCGCACAGCCCACCCGATCGCGCACAGGATCAAGATACCGTACAGTGCTCCCGCCGCACTGCCCCCGATTTTATCCACCAGATGCAAAATCGGGAGTTTGAAAATCGCGGCGATGAAGTGAATTAAGAGGGTCAGCGCCACCATGCAGACGATGAATCCAAACAGACAGAGCAGCGCGTAGGCGACCATGTACAGCGCCGTTTTCCCGATCGTCTCTTGGAGCTGCTGCCCCTCGATCGAAAGATTCTTCAAAACCCTGTCGATCATTTTTTCTATCTCAAGCCCCGACACGCCCAAATTCTCA
Organism: Clostridiales bacterium UBA929; assembly: GCA_002293625.1. Lineage (GTDB taxonomy): Bacteria > Bacillota > Clostridia > Oscillospirales > UBA929 > UBA929. The sequence continues at coordinate 3,594 of DBDP01000060.1, forward strand.
AAGGTGCCTTTGGATACCTCGGTGATTCTCGCGATTTCGGTCTTCTCGATCTCGTTTACCCGGCCTTTGCCCTCCATCGCTTCTTCGATGGCGTCTTCGGCCAGCCAGCTCATGATGGGGTAGAGCTTTTCCGAAACCGGCTCGGCGTAGGCTCCGGCAATCTTCCCCGCCAAAAAAGCGGCGACAAAGATAATCAGCACCCCCGCCACAGTCAGGATAAGCCCCTTGCGGAACCCCTGCCATACGCAAAAAGCCAGTATTCCCACCAGCAGCAGATCGATCATAAAGCCTGTCATGCAGCCACCTCGCTATTCGTCCTTCGTATCATTATACCATTCCGCATAGCCGGAATACAAGAGCAGGATTCGCCCGTCCTCCGAAACAATTACGCCCCGCGCGGCGCAAACGCCCAAATCCTCGGACAAAAGTGTCGTCCCGTCCAGCGTGAAACGGGTCAGCCGCCCCGCTTCCAAAACAGCGCATACCCTTCCCGCTGCGGCGAACGCGGTGGGTCCCTCGGTAAACGAGACGCGCTCAATCTCAGCACCCGTGTAGCTCAGGCAGACAAGCTGGCTGTACTGCCCGCCGGTATTGCGCCCCAAATTTAAGAAAATCGCGTCACGCGTGGCATAGGGCGCGGACAGGAGCATCTGTTCGCCATAGGAAAACTGCCCGAGCGGAAGACCGTCGTCTGTATAAAAGTATACGCCGGATTCGGTAATAATGCAAACATGATTATTATCCGGCGACGCCATCGCGAGCGCGAGTTCGTCCGCGATCTCCGCTTTACCCAATATTTCGGTGGAGGACGTGTCAAGAAACGTGAGGTGCAAACCGACCGTCTGACCCGACTGCCCCATCGAGGCGACCGCCATCCGGCTCCCCGACGGAGAAAGGGACGCCGCCCAGATATAGCGTTCTCCCGATTTCCACTGGAAGCGCGGGCGGTTTTTGCTGTCGTAGAGCCGCGCCACATTGCGGTAGCCGCTTTCCTCCGTCACAAGGACGTATTCCCCCCGCGCGTTGCCCGCCGCCGTCAGCACGGGAAAGTCAAATTCCTCAAGGATGCCTTTTGTATCGGCCGCCAGCAGGGAACTGCCCTCGCGGTCATATGCGAGTATTTTATCGCCCGCGACGGTCAGCGCGGGGTTGTCGAACGCGACGGAACGCGACACTCGTTCCGCTCCGCTGCTGTCGTACAGTACAAAGCGCTCGCCTGAAAGAGCCGCGAGCTTCCCGTCACAGAGCGCGAAGATGTTGCCCTCATCGTAAGAGATGCGCCCTTCCTCGCCTTCCGCGGCGTCACGGTTAAACAGCCTTCCCACAAACCCCAGCGTGTCCTCGCCGATATCGTCGCGGAAGACGACGAAAACGATGACGAGCGCCATCACCGCCGCGAACACCAGCAGGAACATTATGAGTTTGCGCATTCTTCACACCTCCCGCGGATAGGTTACCCCGGTCATATACAGCCCGTGCGGGGGCAAAACAGGTCCGGCGGCGCTGCGGTCGCAGGAGCGGATCAGCGCGGGTATGTTCGTTATCTTACCCTCGCTGACCCACAGCAGCGTTCCGGCAAGCGCGCGCGCCATGTTGTACAAAAAACCGTCGGCTCTCATCGTAAGCTCCAGCAGCCCATCCCGCTCCTCTATGTCAAAAGAGAACAGGGTGCGCACCGTGCTTTTCACCGGCGTGCCCAGCGTCCTCACGCAAGCGAAGTCATGCGTCCCCACAAAGTCCCGTGCCGCGCCGCGCATGGCGTCCAGATCCAGCGCGCGGGGATGGTGCAGCGCGCGTCTCTCCAAAAAGGGGTCGCGCACCCGCCCGGTATAGAGCCTGTACGTATACTGCTTTTCAACGACGGAATTCAGCGCGTGAAACGTATCCGGCACGGTCTTCGCCGACAGCACGGCGATGTCGCGCGGAAGCCTCCCGTTGAGGCCAGGCGGCAAACGGTCGGGAGGGACGGAACACTCGCCGCGAAAATTCGCGGTATATACCTCCGCGTGAACGCCGGCGTCGGTGCGTCCGCAGCCGTGCAGCGTGACGGCGCGCCCGAGCGTCTTTTCCAGCGCGGCTTTCAGCGTTCCGCAGACGCTCACGGCGTTTTTCTGTATCTGCCAGCCGTGATAGGCGCTTCCGTCAAAGCGGAGCGTGAGGGCTATGTTCACGGCAGGAACCAGTTAAGCCGCCCAAGCACGGAAATCCCCGCGAACAGCATGGTACACAATGTCAGGGCGAGGACGTCCGGGCGCGTCATATGCGGCTGGTTCATCCGGGTACGTCCCTTGCCGCCGTGGTAACAGCGGCACTCCATCGCGACGGCCAACTCGTCGGCGCGGCGGAACGCGCTGACAAACAGCGGCACCAGCAGCGGAATCAGCGCCTTCGCGCGGCGGAAAAGGTTGCCTGTCTCGAAATCCGCGCCGCGCGCCTTTTGGGCGTTCATGATCTTGTCGGTTTCCTCGATAATCGTGGGGATAAAGCGCATCGCGATCGTCATCATCATCGCGAACTCATGCACGGGAACTTTTATTTTTCCGAGCGGGCTGAGCAGACGCGCCAGCGCGTCGGACAGGGCGAGCGGGCTTGTTGTGTAGGTGAGCAGGAAGGTGGCGGAAATCAGCATCACAAGCCGTAGCATCATGAACACCGCCCGCTCAATCCCCTCCGCCGAGATCTTGAAGATCCAGAACGCGACGAGCGGCTCGCCCGGCGTGTAAAAGATGTTCAGAACCGCCGTGAACAGGATGATAAACAACATCGGGCGCAGTCCGCGAAAGAGCGCCGACAGTTTAATACGCGAAACCGAAACCGTCACGGTCAGAAAGAGCAGCACGAAACCATAAGTCAGCGGATGGTTCGCCATCAGCAGCGCCGTGATAAACGCGAACAGAAGCGTAAGTTTTACACGCGGGTCGAGACGGTGAACAAACGTCGTGCCGGGGAAAAACTGACCGAGCGTGATATCCTTTAACATGCTCTCACCGCCCGTACCGCTTTGACGGCGTCGTCCAGCGTGTACGCTCCGGCGTCCACGTCCAGACCCATCGCACGCAGGCGCAACAGCACCCGCGTTACCGCCGGGACGTCCAAGCCGATCGCGGTGAGCG
>DBDP01000062.1:0-25355 GCA_002293625.1 Clostridiales bacterium UBA929
GAGATTGGAACTGTCAAACTCCTGAGGAGCTGTGTCCGCCGAAGCAGACACGCACCCAATTATTATACACACTTTTTAGGGGATGTCAATGGGCGAAACTGGTATTTTTAAAAACCCTTATTTTTTTTATTTCGGAGGAGATTTCCACGATGTAAGCATTGACAAAACCGGCTGATATATTGTATACTGCAATTACTGACGATGACGGTTCTGCGGATATAACGCGGGATAAATGATAGATAACCGCTTAGCGTTGGGGGTGGGTAATATGCCGGAACAGATAGGATATAAGCCGATGAAACGTGCGGATGGCGTGACACGCCCCGAAACGTTTGCTTACATAGACTGGCAGTTCGATCTTCCGAACGGCTTAAAACTAGAGAGGGACGCGCGTGATTCCGAAAAGACGCCCTCTCTGATTGTTGTAGACATTTTATCTTTACGCGAGATAAACGAGATTTGCGGCAGGGGAATGGGGGATAAGCTACTCCAGTCCATCCGTGACTATATCTCCTCGCTCAATATTCCTAACTCCGCCCTTTACCGAATAGGCGGGGGTAAGTTCTGTATCGCCGTTACGGAAGATAACCCCGAAAGCATACACGGTTATGCCGCGCAGATCGCGAACCGCTTCACACTTTTGTGGAACCTTAATCTCGAAGGTGTCGCTCTGAACACTTTCTGCGACTTCATTATGTGCGTTATACACGCCCCCTTCGTGCGGGAGAGCGACGACCTTCTCAATATGATAGAGCGGACGTTGAAAATCACACGCGCGGATACCAGCCGGATCATTGTTTATGACGATGAGATGGACAGGGAGTTTAAGCAGCGCCGGAGCTTTGAAATCAGCATTAAACGCAGCATCGCAAACGACATGGACGGCTTTGATGTATATTACCAGCCGATCGCCGATCCCGTAACCGGCATTTGGTGTGGTTTGGAGGCGCTCTGCCGCTGGAACAGCCCGGAACTGGGACCGGTACCGCCCAGCGTCTTTATTCCCGAAACGGAACGCCTGGACTTAATCGAGACAATCGGTCTATGGGTTCTCGAAACGTCTATCCGCAAGTGCAAAGAATGGGGTCTCGACAAACACAAGAAGTTTTTCTTAGACGTCAACGTTTCGGCGGCGCAGTTCACCGACGCCATGCTCGCTCCGAAGATTATAAAGCTGCTTAAAGAATACGATTTCCCGGGTGATAAGCTCTGCCTTGAAATCACCGAGAGTACGCAGTTTACGTTCGACGGTCTGTCCCTGCTGACAATCGAGCGTATCAAAAGCGAAAACGTCAAAGTGGCGCTGGACGATTTCGGTACGGGCTACTCCGCGTTTAACAAATTGAAGGACATGCCGGTGGATATCGTCAAGGTAGAACGCGCCTTTGTCAACGGGATTGAGGCCGACAGTTACCTACGGTATCTCTTCCGCGCTATGGCGGAGCTATCGCACGCCTCCGATATGAAGGTGGTCGCAGAAGGGGTGGAAACGCCCGAACAGATGGCGATACTCTTAAAAAACGGCGCGGATTATTTGCAGGGTTACTTGTTCTCCAAGCCGATTAAGCCAACCGAGATGTCGGAAATGCTCAGTCGCTTCCACGAATTGGACAAATCGTTCAACATGATCCGCAAAGAAAAAGTGGATCTCGCAAAGCTCTTCCATTCGGAGAGCGAGTACGTCTTCTCGCCCTCGTTGCACAGGTTGATGAATCAGTGTATCCACATCCTCCTGCACGACGAGAACATCAGCCGCGCCATACAGCAGACGCTGGATTTAATAGGGCGGCATATGGACGTAAGCCGCGTGTATCTTTATCAGCATGTAGATCAAAATATTTATACGGATACGCATGAGTGGTACGCGGACGGAACGGAAGCGCCGAAATGCGGCGGAAAGGTGCCTATCTCCGATCTTTGGATTAAAATGCTGGCTGAAGACGGCATTATCTCCACTTCCGATATTGCGGAGCTTCCGCCGGAGCTGGCAGATGAGTTGCCGGCACGAAATGCCAAATCGCTCGCGGTTATCCCGCTTTGGGATGAGAATGTGCTGTCGGGCTTCATTGGTTTTAATGATTGTTTACATTACCGCGACTGGCGCGCGGAAGAGATTTTGATTCTGCACAATTTGTGTACCATTATCGCGAGCGTGATGGGGAGGTTCCGGCTGCAGAACGAAATCGACCGGCGAAAAGACGTGTTGAGCAACGTACTTGATCACGCAAACATGATCGTTTATATTTCTGACATTCATGACGGTACAATCTTGTTTGCGAATGAATACACAAAGATGACGCTGGGCTGCGAAGCGGTGGGGAAACCGTGTTGGGAAGTCATACAGGGACGTAAAGAAAAATGCGATTTCTGTAAAGTTGACGCGCTTATGGAGGATCCTACACGGCATGAATACGTTTGGGAACACAGCAACCCTCATACCGGGGCGCGGTATAAAGTCTATGACAGCTTGATTCCGTGGTTGCACGGCGAGACGGTTCATTTGGAATACGCGTTGGAGATTCCGAGTAAAGAATGACAATCAAACAACACACAAACCTTGTTGACATGTTGTCTTCAAGGTTTGTTGCGTGATGTTGAAAGAAAGGTATATTATGGGTAAAAAGGGCGGAAAACGGTTAACTTCAAAAAAAAGAGGAAGCGGGTTCAAAAATTTACTGCTGATCTTAGCCTCTATGCTGGGTATTTGCATTCTGGTACTCGCCGTGTGGCATTGGATCAGCGTCAAGCCGCCGGAGATTCCGAAAATCGGCACGGAGAAAGACGACGGCGTGGCGTTCCATTCGCCGGAGTACCACCCCGACGACTCGTCATTGAGCATTACCGATATCGCGCCGGAGGGCGTGACCGACGCGGATCGGAAAAAAGAGTTTTATACGTTTTTAATCATCGGAACCGACGGCGGCATCAACACCGATACCATCATGCTGGCGTCCTATGACAACATAAACAAGAAAGCGAACCTTATCAGCATCCCGCGCGATACCCTCGTTAACGTTAAGCGCCGCGTAAAAAAAATAAACGCCGCCTATCCTTCCGGCACGTTGAACGGGGGAGGGAAGGAGGGCGGTATCGCACAGTTGAAGCGTGAAGTGAAAACCTTGGTCGGGTTTATCCCGGATTACTCCGTTTTGATCGATATGAAGGCTTTGATCAAAGTCGTTGACGCGCTGGGCGGCGTGGAGGTTGACGTGCCGTATAATATGGTATACAACGACCCCACGCAAAGTTTGAGCATCAACATTCAAAAAGGGTTACAAACACTCAGCGGTTCAGACGCGGTAAAATTCGCACGTTACCGCAGGGGATCGGGCGGTTCCAAAACCATCAGCGACTACGACCGTATCAATAACCAGCAGGCTGTGATTAAAGCGATTCTTAAAAAAGCAGTTAATCCTGCGAGTTTGCTCAAGATTCCGGAGTTCATCGGCATTTTTTCAGAGAACGTGTATACCGACATCAGCGCGGGCAACCTGCTTTGGTTTGCAGAGCGGCTTGCCGGTTTGCAGGGGACGGACGCGCTCACAACATACACGATACCGATGGCCGGATCCAGCGGTTCACCAAACTGGTATGAGTATGTGGATGCCGTAAAAACGGCGGATTTGGTGAACGATACAATTAACCCATATAACGTACCGATCACTGTTGAGAATTTAGACGTTATCAACGCGGTACCGTGACGTAAAATGTTTGCATATTCCGGCGGGACATGATATACTCAAGTACAATATAATCAGGAAAGAGGGACGCGTGAATGTCAGACCATAAAGAAAGCGTAATCCGTGAGGAGCAGGGAACCATTCGCATTTCGGAGGATGTTGTGGCTGCGATTATCGCACAGGCGACCTCTGAAATAGACGGAGTCAGTCTGATGACAGCCTCGGGTTCGAGTGTAGGGGACTTAATCGGGAAAAAACCGTCCTCCAAGGGCGTGAGAATCTTGATTGACGAAAGCCGTGTTCAAGCGGATATTTATGTTCTGGCGACATATGGGAAGTCTATTCCTATGCTTGCGCAGAAGATTCAGGAGCGTGTGGCTTCCTCCTTGCAAAGCATGACCGGTCTTCAGGCAAGCGACATCAATGTGCACGTCGGCGGCATACAATTCGAGAAAGAGAAGAAATAAGCATATGTTGCGGTCGGTTGAGGACGGTCGATCCAACTTTTCTCGGTATGGACGGGTTCGATTACCCGTCCTTTTTTACGCGTGACAGCGGGTTCGCCCGCGCCGCGAGACGCAACTCGGCGTTGTCCACATGCGTATAAATCTGCGTTGTATTGAGATGCTCATGACCCAGCACCTCTTGGAGCGTCCGCACGTCAACGCCGTTTTGCAGCATTAGAGTCGCGGCTGTGTGTCGCAGTTTATGGGAGGAGAACCGTTCTGGGTCCAAACCTGCTTGTAGCAGATGCTTTTTGACGAGCGCGTGTATGGTGTTCGGATGCATCCGCTCGTGCTTTCCGGTTTTGCTCCGTCCCGACAAAAACAATGCTTTTTCGCCGGTATCCCGCGGGCGTACCGCGAGCCACTCGTCTAGCGCAGCGCGGCAGGCTTCGTTTTGGTAGAGGATCCGTTCTTTATTGCCTTTTCCCAACACGCGGATGGTTTCTCCCTCCACGTCCGCCACATTCAACCCCGCCAGTTCAGATCTGCGCAGCCCGCAGTTTAAAAACAATGTTAGAATTGCGTAATCCCGCTCCGTATTGCGTCCCTTCACGTTTTGTAAAAGCGCGAGGCTTTCCTGCATTGAGAGGTAGCGGGGGAGTGACTTCTTTTGACGGGGGGATTCCAGCTCTTTCATAGGGTTTTCTTCTATCACGCGGCTTTTCGCGAGATATTTGAAGAAGGAGCGTATGGAAGCGATTTTGCGCGCACGCGCGGCAGCGCTCAAACCGTATGTTGTTTCGGGGCTGTTTTGGCGCTTCGGGCGTTCGCGCCCCAGATAGCGCATGAAATCGTAGACTTCGTTGAGTGTTACGGTGCGGAGAAACGCGGCATCGACCGAGATTATAGGAATATCCTCCATAGCAAGCGTGGGGGAGACTTCACCGCGCGCTTGCCGCAAAAAACGAAAAAACATTCTTAGGTCTAAAAAGTATTCGTCGACAGTTTTGCCGGAGTGTCCGGCAATCGATTCGTGGTATGTCAAGAACTCTTTTAGCAATGGCGGCGCTAATAACATGTCTTCACGTTTCATAATCGTTAGCTCCTGTAGAGAGTGACCATAAACGCGGTCTATATTTCTTTTTTTTTCTTTTAACGAATGTTTCTCAAGATGATATTATTGAACAAAATTTTTATTTTGTTCAATTGGCTAGTCGCCGCCCTCGCTCCGCTCCGAACTGCCCGTCCTGCGCTCCGCCGGGCGTCTCCCGTGGGCTTCACACCGCCGCGAATTGCAACAAAATAAAGGTTCTTGTACAATCCGCTCCAAAAAGAAAACAATAGCCCGCGTAAGATCTCAAACTCCAATTGTCTCATTATACCGCCGGCTGCATGGTTTGTCAAACGCTGAGAAGCGCGTGATTATGCAGCATGCTCAAATGCCGCCGCCGTATTTTTTGCTTGCCGCGCTCCTTGACACGTTGCCAAAAATCGTCACCGAAGGTTTCGCTCAGAACATAGACGCAAGCTGATAAAGTACGGTCTACATATTCCGCCAGGCGTTCCACCGTCATGGCGGGTTTTTCTTTCAACATGAGCTTTATTTTCTTCACGTTCTCCAAAAAGTCAACCCACCACTCAGACAGCGAACAACGGCTTATATTGACGTCGTCTCGCTCGATAAACGTGATCTGATCCGCGAGGATTCCTGCCATCGTTTCGCCGAGGGACTGCCCGCCTCCAACCAACGCTTCCAAAACGGCGCGCGCGTGATCACGGCGGAACACCATTTCCAAGCGGTTCCATACGCTTTCATAATCGCCCTGTTCCTTTGCCTTATCGTAAATCCTCGTCCGCTTGTCCGATTTCTCGGAGCCTATGTACACGGTATCGCCCTCGTCCCTGTCTTTGCCGTCTATACTGATGATCGCGCGGCAGCGCATCTTTGCCCGTGTACGAAGCCGCCCGTCCCGGATGATCTCAATGATCCGCTTTGGGGCCAAACAACCCTCGTAATCATCAAATGCGAGGTCTAACCGAGTCGGGTTGATTTCCCCCTCCGTCACGCCGTCATAGATACGCCCCAACAATTCCGCCATCGGATGAAACTGCGTATATGTCCGGCAGCCGGTGCCGGACATGGAAACGTTCGCGCCCATGTTGAGGCTGTTGCCGTCGTAATATATCTCAATGCCGTTAAAAGCAACGCCTTTACGGTATCCGTAACGCCCGCCGTATTCCATCGGTTCAAACTGTTCCGGCTCCAAGCACAGAATCCCCTCGATGATATACCGTACATCGTCGTATGTAGAGCTGTGCCGCTCCCCCCTGTCCTCATACGGCTCACAACGTAAAGTAAAGTAATTGTAATCCACCGATCCCGAAGCCTTCATAATGCTTGTCCTCCCCTATTGTAATTTCCACCCCCCTGATTAGCCGCCGGGGGTTGTGTGCGCGTCGCCGCGCTTTCCAATGCGGGCATTCCCAACGCGGGGTTACGGCAGGCCCCTCCCGCTTACGCGGGAGCCTTCCCGCCGCAATCCCGCGTTATCCTGCCTGCCCGATGTCCCCATCGTTCCGTTCCGGTTCCATCACTTGATTCGCCTCCGGTTGCTCACCGTCCGAGGTCTGCTCATCCGTGAAGTCCCGAACCGTCTTTTTTGCCTGTTCCGTGACATCGTATATCTTGTAGGTATCGTACATCTTGGCAAACCGCGGTTTATACAGAAACAGCCGCCGGATCAGGTTCTTCCTGTCCGGCATGGCTTTCCACTGCGACACGCTCATAAAGACGTTGATCGGCAGTATCGCGATGATCAGCAGGATCAAGCCGGACACCTATGGCGCCGACACCTCGCGCCTTATGGTTTGTTGCTTCCGTCCGCTCCGTCAAGGGACTTTCGCGGCATAAAACCCAGTGTACGCACTGGATTTATTCCACGGTTCCCTTGACAGGCTACGCAGTTCAAAATTTGGGGGAAGCCGAAGCCTCCCCCTGCCTTCTCACTTCGCAACACTGCGAAGCAGCGCGATGCCTTTACGAATACCGAAAAAGACCGCGAAGATGCCGAGCGCTACGGGGAGGGCAACGAGCAGGATGTTTAAGGTATCGCTTTTCATCGTGTTCAGCCCCTCCGTCATGACGGTCGTGACGTCGCTTTCCACTTCCGCGCAGAATGCCGGAACCGCGAGAGCAACAACCAGCAACGCCGCCATGAATACACCGGCAATACGCCTAACATGCTTCTTCACCTTGATTTCCTCCTTCCCTGCCGTAATCTTTATGTACACGCTTAACGCGCCACATAACGGAACAGCTTGATGACCTTGCCGATAATCCATCCGAGAACCCACGACAACGCGCCCAATCCGGCACCGAAGGAAACGCCCAGCGTCAACTGCTTCATTGCTGATTCAATCATGACGCGTTCCTCATTCCGTGGGAGAATACCAGCGTGAGGATACCGCCGATCAGAATGCCGAGAGCGAGGAGGGCGGCGGATATGACATCGCTTATTCCCCGCTGGATCATGATTTCCTCCGTTTGATGCTCGCCGATCACGGTGATCAGCTCGCGCTGGGTGTCGGCGAGGTCGATAATTTGCTGTTGCTGATCCTCAATAAGGGTTAAGATATAGCCGTAATCATCGGGCATACCGTCAGCCCCTCTTCTCGATTTTGTTGACGATCAACAGAACGACGAAGACGGCACAAAGAATCAAGAACCCGCCAAGTACGAATTGCATGTGTCAGTCCTCCCCTTCCTCAAAATTCAACCGCTTGTTTCGGTTGAATCCGACTTCCACGACTTCACCGACCGCATAGTCAGGAGCTTCCGCCTTTTCAAACGAGGGATCCCATGTGATCTTTTCCGCTTCCACGCCCTCGGTGCCGCGGCTCTTGAAGGTCACCCAATACTGTGTCTTCTTGACCTGCTCGCCGTCCTTCCCCTTGAAATCCAGTTTCCTTACCCCGATTACCGTCCCTTTCATTTGGCCTCCTCCTTCCTAAAAAAATATTTTGACACTCATTGACCCTCTGATTCACGGATTAACATAACTCTCAATGAATGTCAAATAATACTTTACAATTTCATTGAAATTCTTTAAGATTAAAAGAGGTGATAATCGTGGAAAAGGAAAAAACGACCGTCCAACTTTCCGTTCGGGTCACGGAATCGCTTCACCAGCGCCTTGCAGCTGAAGCCAATATCCAAAACAGACCGCTGGCAAACTACATCAAGGCAATCCTCATCGACCACATCGATTCCCTTGACCGTGTAAAAAAATAGCTGAAAACAGATAAAAGACCCTCGGCAATCACCGAAGGTCTTTTGTCTATGAAAAGGATTGTCTGACGAATGGACTGGTACTTCGAAATGTTTTATGATACACTCGTTGGTATCATTGGTTACATGCTGCTGGGCATTGTTCTGCTGATAGTCATCTTCGTTCTTTCTGGGTTTATCGGTCGGAAACGGCGGGTTTACAATACGATGATCCAAAAGCGGACATACAGGCAATTGAAAGCGGACGCAAAAAAACTAAAACGACCTACCGCCGTTCATGCCGCGCTTATCATTGAGACGTATTACGAAAATCAGTCCATGCAAACCATGACCCCACCAGCACAAGAGAAAAAGGCAAGAAAAGACCCTTGGGAATAATCTGGAAATATTTTTGGAGATACAATATTGAGACCATACGCAAACGGTATTATTTTTCTTTTGGGATGCAATGTAGAATACGCGGAGTGTACAAAACCTCATGCAATTTTGTTCAATAATATCATCTTACAGCATCAACATCGCATCCCCAAGTGTCACGGGATATATGATTATTACCCGCTTTTGCATGCGTCCCGTGACCATCGGGCTCCCATAGCTTATGGGACGCATGATACACGCGTGTAACTCCCGACTCCTTGAAAAAAAAAACCGTTCGCGTATGGTCTCAGACTCTCTTTTTGTTATACGTTCGCGTTCTGTTTTTCAGCCGGAAAAAATTCCAGCTTGAGCGTCATGTCCATTCCGACGGCAAGCCGCTTGAGCGTGGCAAGCGTCGGGTTGCCATCGCCGCTCTCTATGCGGCTAATGTCGCTCTGGTCGATGCCCGTCTTTTCGGAAAGCTGCTTTTGAGTGAGACCGGAGTTTTTCCTCGCCTCCATCATGGCCCGGACAATGGCGAACTCCGGCGCTAAAGCCTCGTACTCTGCTCGGAGTTCCGGGTCCTGCAACTGCTCTTTGAGGAACTCTTTGAAAGTGCTCATCATTGGTTCTCCTTTCGGTCTAAATATTCGTTGCGATATTTCTTTGCCCTGTCAATCTCGGCCGGCGGGGTCTTGTCGTCTTTCTTTATGAATCCGTGAGTGAGGATGGCGCGTCGTCCAATCACAAAAAAGTACAGAACACGCGATATGTCCGACCCAACCTTTGCTCTAAGCTCGAATATGCCGTCGGTCAGGTGCTTGGAATACGGCTCCCGAATATTTGGCCCTACTGCTTCGAGTAGTTCAATGGTCGATAGCATCTTAGCCCTCATTTTTCTGTCCAGTCCTCGTATAAACTCGTTCGCTGGCTCCGTTCCGTCCGGTAAATCGTAGAATATAGCATCTATCTCCATCGCGTTCACCAATCCTCTGTGTATCTTATTATCTACTATCATTCTATGGGATATATACCATATTGTCAAGAGGTTTTCAAAAGAAAATCCGACAAATTTTATGCGAGCTTAGACGCGCTTAGATGGGCCGTAGAGCTACCTTTCTGATGAAGAGGATTGGGATAGGGGGAGCTCCGAAAAGCTCCCCCTTGCGGCTGTATTTGGCTGTGGCTTGCGTTTAATACAATCTTTCAATCTTGACCGTCTTGAACATTGAGGGTCCCCAATCGCTGTACGACCCGTTCGGCTTCGTCAGCTCGCGCTTAAATCGTTTCATCGTCTGCCCCTCCAGTCTCCCGTTTGAAATCATCGCAAAGCTCTATCCCGTTGATTGTCTTTATGAGGGGGTCAGCGCAGCTCCCGAAATAGCAGCACTCCTCGCATACAGAGCGTTCCCACATGATGTCTGCCGATGACGGCTCCTTGTCATAGTCCAGCCGTCCGAACTCGTCCAAGTTATACCACGCTCTTTTGACCGTGTACCCCTCGTTCTCTATGGCGTACTCAACGGCCGTGTCGAGGTCGCAATATCCGTCCTCGATGAGATTCCCGTCTTTCCCGAACACCTCATAACGGTAGTCCTCGTCAGGCAAGCAATCGAACCCCGCTTGCCTGATTTCCTCGTCGGTCATGCCGACCTCTTCACTCAGCCACGAATACAGCTCGTCCTCGTGGCCGGTCTCTCCCTTGTTCACCAGCATGGCGATGACGTCGAGGGCCTTGTTGCAAAGCTGCATCGTGCGTTCCGGCGCGAAGTCGCCTGCGTCCATCTTAATACTCATCCTCGTCGCCCTTGTCCTTTCCTCCCATCCTGAGCATCTTCTCCCCGATGGCGTGGACGGCCAACCGGAGGTCCGCCTCGCTGCACCCGTCAATGAGGGTCAAGAGCTGGCCGTAGACTGTGGGCTCTGCCTCATCGTCGCCCTCTACAGAGACCAAGAGGTCAGAGGCAAAGAGCAAAGCGGGACGGATGCCATAGGTGTCGGTGCAGCCGTTGCTGACGAACCACACGCCCGTCGAGCTGCTGGTGTACGGAGTGCGGCCCTGCGGAGTCCCCCACGGAGTCACCAACCACCACCCGTTTTCCGGGTTCAGCGGTATGTACTCCGCGTACTTGGCGTACTGCTCCAGCGTCAGAAGCCCGACCTAAGCCCCGCGTGGATCGCAATCGCCCCCCGATAATTCGTCGCCCATGAGCGCGTCTCATATCGTTTCGCGCCGACGGCAATGAGCGACGCATACGGTTGGTAGACGGTAAGAGCTTTCACGGTCGCGTCTCCCTTGCTCTTTGGATCAGCTTCCAAACGTCCTCAAACGGTAAAACGATTTGCTTCTTCGTGGATGGGTCGAATACGGACAGCGTTTCCCCGGCGGCGTCGCTGGTAAAGCGAACTTCGGCATTTACTGCTTGCCCTTTACTCGTTGCCGGGAAAATGCTCGTTCCTCTTATGCACGCAAAGTATGTATTTGTCTTTGCTTCCGGCGGCTTGTAAATGTTCATGGTTGTTCCCCCTTCATCGCCGCGAGCGAGGCTTCGGCTTCCTCGCGGGTTGTAAACAATTCTTTCCCGATGTCCGCCACAAAGGCTTGAACGTAATGCTCGGAATAACGGTCGCCGACGATTTCCTCAAGCTCAATCTCAAAAACTTCGTTGATGCTTGTCAAGGTAATCGCATTGACACGCCATTCGCGCGGGTCGCCGTTCCTCTCGGCGTACCCCCACAGTCTTTGTCCAAACGATACCGGCAGCAGTATCAACCGCCCGTCACGCTTCGCCGCCGCGAGCGCGTCCAGTTCAATATTCTCACCGCCATTTAGATAATGTACTCTGCTTTGGGCATCTTCGCGTGTTCTGTGGTCACTTTCAGGTTCCCACTTTCCACTCGGTTGATAGAAACCAACTGTAAATAGATCGTGTACTGCGCAGTCTTTTCCTGCGAAATCGCTTTGAATGTATACATATTTTTCCATCACTGCGCCTCCAAGGTTGCCATCTGGAGGCGTTCATACGCCCCCGGAAACATCGCCTCATAATCAGGGTTCACGTCCTCCGGCTTCACTGTATAAACAGTGCTCGCGGTCTCTACGAGCTTGTGCGTCCCACAGTCGGTTATTTTCCGAATGCTAGAGGTTTTGACGGAGGTTCCGTCAGAAAACCTTTTACAGCTATCATCATGGATGATACCCTCCAACCTATTCTCCTGCGTTTCCCCCGCCCGGTAGCCGGTGCCATTTCGGGCGATTCTCCAATTCTTCATAATCGCGGTGTTCATTCCCTCGCCTCCGCTTCTTTCGGTGTGAGCTTTTCTTCAATGGTTCGCATATAGGGCATGACGCGCTCGTCAATCTCTGAATCCCGCACGTCCGTCCGACATACACGGACGACGCCCGTTCCGTTCTTTGTCGGCGCGAAGATGACGTCGCCCACGGCCAGCTCCACATCGGAGTAATAGGTGTACTCGCGCCCGGTAAATTCCTCTGGATTGGTTCTGCTCTGAAACTGAACAGCTACTATGTTCATGTCACTGGTTCTCCTTTCCAACTTTTTGCTGTCCCTGCCTGAGCTTCTTTCTGCTCATGCCGATACCTCCCACGGATGTTCTTGTACGAAATCGCCGCCCATCGTGTCGCGCAGGGAATTCTTCATGAAGATTGGAATGCCGTGCAGTGCGCATTGGCGTTCAATACCCGTAATCCATTCGCGTTGCGGGATTACCACCCTTTGCGGTTGCCGGTCTCCGCACCGATGATAATCCAATCGGCTTTTTGCCGATTCGTCACAATAAACGGGGCAAGTATAGGCTCAATGCTGAGAAAAGTGTTATGGCACTCACTAAAAAAGAATGGCATTTCATCATCAGTCACCGTTGACCCGAACCAAAAGTTTTTGTTCTCCGGCAATAATCCCAATTCGGCCAATTCGACGTACCGCTCCGGGTTCTTCGTCAGAAACAGATACCGATGTTGCGGAGCGGCGGCACAGGCGGCGAATACTTCACGTATCCACCCATACGGCACCCACTTCCCGAATAGGTCGGTCATGCTGCCGACAAAAATGTCTTTATGGGTCTTGACTCTCATAGGCTCGTCCAGCCTATACTTGTGAAACGTGGGATCGAAGCCGAAGGGGAACGCCGCTCTGCGCCGCTTGCCGAACTTGTCCGCTATTTCCAGTGGAGCGTCCAGAACCGCCAGCCCGTCGTATGGATTGAACGTCGTCGTTTGGCCGTTGAGCTCGTAGCCTTGAAATCTAATGACACGCTCTTTTGCGTAGCAGTACCGGCAGACGTTACCGGTGGGGCCAAAGCACCCCGTTACCGGATTCCATGTCATGTCGCACCACTCGATACCCGTCTTATTCATCGCCGTCCTCCCCGGTCGGCTCCTCGTAGGGGTAATCATTATCCGCGCCATTCTCATCGTCGTCTGGGAATTTTCCCGGCAGGGCCAGTGGTTCTCCACCCGGCAGCGCGGGAGTGCTATAGACGCCTGACGTATGCTCCGCGTCATCGCCGTTATCGTCACAGTCTACCACCATGTACTCAGCGTCGAAAATATTTTGCTGGCCGTCGATGATTCCGCGCATGACCCATTCACCACGTTCCTTATCCCAAACGAGCTCATAATTGCCGCCGAGGGTGCCGGTCTTTTCGTCCTTGTATTGCATGACCGAACTGACCTTGTGGTCGAACTTGGGAATGATAACATCACGCGGAATATCATCGCCAGACGCTTGCTTGGTTCTTTCAAGGCTGATTTTGAGCTTCACGGTCAGCTCCGCAGCTTCGCTTTCTTTCTGCTCCATGTTATGTAGGGTTTTCTTCAACACCACGTTGAAGTCAGTTTTGAGGGCGTTGAACGTGTCGTCGTTCAGATTCAAAGCCCAGTCGTTAGGGTTGTAACTCATTACCATTTCCTCCTATATGTTTTGAATGGAGACTTCCAGCCTCGGATACCGTGAGTAAAACTTCCGAATTTGCGTGTCTACAATCTGAGCGTCATCATGGTAAGCTATTTGGTTCAAACTGTCAGCAACGACCTTGAGGATGTTATCGGCGTCCGGCTTCTTCGTGGGCCGGATTTCGCCTTTCTCCATCGCCGCTTTTTTCTTCTTGCTCACGCTCTCCGGGATGGCATAGTAGGCACGAATGCGAAGGTCTAGCATGACGCCCGGCTCAAACTTCTTGCTCCCGCATTGCTGTCTGAACTCCGTTCTGATGAGATTCTCATAGACTACCGTTTTGTCCGGTGTCCGGGCGTTTACGTGGCCGTTGATGGTGGAGAACTTAGGACGGCCCTTGCCTTGCGGAGCACCGGGTACGTTAAACGCGATTTTCATTCCTCAGTCGCCCTCCTCAAATAATTTCTGCATTTCCCGCTGCCTCACGACTGTCTCGTGCTTTCTCCATGATGGGCTGGTAAATTCAACAGGATAACAAACCTCAAAAACCCGGTCGTATATCCGGGAGTACCTAATGTCTGCCGCGGCTTGCATTTCCGCTGGAGTCAGGTTGGTCGTGAGTATCATGGGCTTGCCCGACCTGTACCGGCTGTCGATGACGTTGTAGACCTTTTCAAGCGCGTAGTCTGTGCTGCGCTCGGCTCCGAGGTCGTCGATGATGAGCAGCTTCGGCCTCATCAGGCGGGTCATGAACTTATCCTCATCATCGTCGCTGCGGAAGTTTTGTGTGTTCTGGAGAATTTTCACGAATGAGGTCATCACCACCGGCACAAACCGGCTCATGAGGGTATTGGCTATACAAGCCGCCGTGTGGGTCTTGCCCGTCCCAATTCCACCGTAAAGCAGGAGACCTTGATTTCTCTCGACCATGACCGTGAACTTATCGGCATACCGCTTACAAATTTTGAACTGCCGGGCATTGTGCTTATTCTTGTCGTATGTAGCAAATGTCGAGGAAAAAAACTTGGCGTCCATGAGGCTCGCGGACTTCAAAGCATGGAGCCGTTGCATCTCCTCGCGCATCTTTTGTTTGTCCTGTTTTTCCTCATTTATCGCCCGTCGGCAATCACACATCACCGGAACCCTAAATTGCTTATCCTGAATCTCCACGAGGTGCTGCATGGCCCCCTTGCACTTCTCGCAATGGATGAGACCATCGCTCTCGTCAACGTAAGATCCGTCATTGATACCGACGTTCTTCTCGACGGCATTCACGAGCATCTGGAACATATCGCTGCCTGTAAAGGTCTTTTGCAGCCCATCGGTCATGTTAATCACCGTCCCTGTCTATCCTGCTGTTCTCTAGCTCCCGGTACGCCGCCTCGAACGGGTCCTCGCATTCCTGCTTCTTAGTGTCCTGCTTAGGCAGAAAATCTCTGAACGGCGTCGCGTCTCCCAAAAACGTCTTGCCCTGCTTTATGTACCGAGGCGCTGTCTTGTCTCGCTTGCACTGCTCGGCGTAGGCTTTCGCGGCTTGGAGCAGCTCCTCCTCAGAAAAACCATCATTAAGACGTGCCTGATATTTCTTGTAGGCTTGTCCCTTGTCGTCCTTGCGGGGGTAGGCAGACCAGAACACCTCAAAATGTGTCTCGTACTGCTTGTTCCCCCTTTTCACCTGAACAGAATCCCCACCTGACTCACCGACGCCCTCCGGGGCGGAGGCCCCATGTGTTATTTTCTGTTCTGTTCTATTCTGTTCTATTCTATTAGGGTCGAGCTGTTCCCGAACATTCGACGATGAATCGTTGAGCGTTCGTCGAACAATCGTCGAATCATCATCCTCTGGCGCAGGTAAGCGGCTTTTCTGCGGCCTATCAACCTTTTGCCAGACGCTCCAATTCGTGAGGTTGTAATACTCGTTGCCCCCGCAATCGTAGAACAGGATGGACATGTTCTCGGCAATCTCATCCAGAGACCGCTCTATGTCACCTTTGAGCATTTCCTCGTCATAGGGGAAAAGCGTGTTTTTGATGTACTGCGGATTGGCACGACCGCGCCCATCATCGTCCGCTTGCGAGAAGAGGCCAATAAAAACCAACTTAGCAAGTGTTGATAGCTTCCCGAAATCTTGGCTTTGCCATATTCCGGGGTCTATCATTCGTTTTCTCGCCACCTCGCTTAACCCCCCCTGTCTGTATACTTCTTGATAAAGCATCCCCCCATTGCTGATTATTAAGGCGTTTCATCGTTTTCATGGGGTGCTTCGTCCTCCCATTCGTCGGTCCGCACCATAACCGCCACCCACACCGAAGTAGGCATATCGGTAGTTGATGATAAACCAAACTCGGCGAGTATCCTGCCAAGCGTATCGTTAGCCTTTTTCCCGAATCTACTTTTGGCCTTTTTGAAGAGTTCTTGCCGCTGCTCCTGAGTGATGGGCGGGTCATCCTCCGGCTGCGTCGGCTTCCCGGCTGTGACTTCGGTGTATTCGACCGGGATTGCCCCGGATGCGACGAGCTCTTCTTCCGAGTAGAGTCCTTCAAAATCTTTCGGGAATGCTTCTCTGGCACACTGGCTGATGGCGACCTTGTTAATCATCGTCGCCGGCTTGCTTTTCCAATTCGCCATGCCTTTGTTATACTCCGAGAACGCAACTTCCTTAAAAGTGACGCGCTCTTTTCCAGCTCTCTCGAAATACACCTTACACCAGCCGCCTAAAAGTTCCTCTCCGGGGTACACGCAGCACCCTTCCTTTTGGACAATCTGGTCGCCCCGTTTGACGGTGATGCCGTCCTGTTTGTACAGGTATTCGGGGTGCTCGTATGCACGTCGCATATAGGCATCCTTGCCGACGACCATCTGCGCCGGGTCATCTTTTGAATATTTAATCAGGTATACATCGCCATACACACGAGGGTCAAGCCCCTGCGACCGGCAGGTATTGATGAAAAACAGAATCTCTTGGTCGGTGACAAACTCCGCGCGACCTCTCACGAGTTGTCGCTTTGCGAAGTCCATGTCCAGTTCGACCATGACGCCGCGCACCTCGTACTTGACAGAGAGGGCGTTTTGCTCGGCTATGCTCAATGCTGTTGTTCCGTTCATGGTTTTTACCTCCTGATACTCGTTTTTATGGTTTCTCGATAGGTGACGCCGGGAATCTGAATCTGGCCTTTACTGGCTCGGATAAGCCTGATTACCGCCTTATCGTCCACCGGGCGGAGCTCCATGCCGTTGAACGTGATGGGGACCTGCGCCCCGTCGATGGACACGACCTCCCAGTCTTTCGACTGGCTGACGCCCTGTGCTTTGGGCGGGGCTACGTTGACCGCTACATTGCGGCTCATACTGTCGGCCATCGTCCGCTTCAAAATCTGCTCTGCTCTGGCGAGAGGGGTGAGCATCTTTTTCTCGCCGTCGCACAGCACCTTGTGGAGCTTGTTGGCCGCGTCTTTCTTGGGCTTCCAGAAAGCTATGACGCCCGCCTGAAACGTCTTGAGCCTCTTGCCGAACTCAGCGGCCGCGCTGTACTGCTCATCGCTCTCGATGATGATGGACTCGGCCTCCAGTTCAATCGCTGTTGCCGACTGCGAGAGAGCGACCTCCTCGCTGTTGCTCTGGACCGGGAGAACCGCCACCACGGACTCGTTCTCCGTCTGAATCGTCGCCGCTGCTGCTTGCATACTGATTACCTCCCATATTTTTTCAGATAGTTGTAGAGCGCGAGGCAGGAGCCGAATACCTCCCACGCCTCGATGTCGCCCGGCTGATGCCAAATCATTTCGTACTGTCCGTCCTTTCGGAGCTGGACAATCGCCTTTGCGTCGAACTTGAAGCTGTGGCTGTCATAGGCTCTGGCGTAGGCTTCAAGCTGGACCCGCGTGAGCATTTCTAAAATCTGCGCCGACGTTTTGAAGTCAACGCACACAACCTTTTTGTCGATGACGCAGGACAGGTCGGTCGTCCCCGCGAACCTCAATGCCCGGTGATATACCCGGCTCTCCGCGTCTATAAGCTGTGGAGCCTTTTCCTCCCACCACAGCCTGAACGCCCGATAATACCCCTCGTGCTCCGGTGGAACATCGTCAACTTGAAACTTGAGCCAGTTCTCAATGGCTTGGTGAACAGCCGTCCCGCGCTTAGATGCCGCCGCGAGGATATTGTCGTCAATCGCGCCGTAGTAGGCTTGGCTCAGTGGTCGCATGACTGTCGTGACGCTCGGTATCTGAATGCCGTTCAGCATGTAGAGGTGGTGACGCTCATCGAACGCGAGCTCCGGGAATTTTGGTATAGAAATCATTTCAGGTACTCCTCTCGGAACCAATTGTGAGTACCGTCGCCGTCAAAAAACAGGTAAGGTCGTGAATTCGCATATGGAGCAAGGATAGGAGCAGCTTGTCCGCTCTCCCATTTTCCCGCTTCTTCACGGCAAAGCTCATAGATGTCGGGATCAACTGGGTAACTCTCCGAATATCCCGCAAACTGATTAGGTTGCGTTATCACTTCCCCGACGCTATCTCCAAACTCTTTATCCACCCGTTGGAATATCGTCCAGACGACCAGTCTTTGCTCGTCGGGAGAACACCCACGAGCTTCACCCCAAACCGTTTGCGCCAACATCGCTATCTCATGTTCCTCCAAAGCTGGTGTGAAGGTTATAGCTTCACCGCCCTCCAAGTGCAGGGTAGGTTTCGAGCTTTGCGTCGTGAATTCTGATGGTTTCGGGATTTGCGTTGGGATTTCTGCTACGGATGGAACCGCGCTCACTGCTTCGGTCGTCGTGTATGTATGCCGTGTCATGTTTACTGGATTTACTTCTTCCGGCGGTACATCCAGTACCTTTATCAATACGACCATCATAACCATTCCTAACAAGAGAAACATTGATCGAATCGCGACTCTTTTGTCCAAAGGCCGAGAATAACCACGCCGTTTCCCTTCTTGCATTTTCCTCGGCCTCGACGAGTTCCGCATTGGTGTAAATTCCGTACTCTTCGGCGAGTAGTCTCCGCATTGATTCTGTTTCATTCATTTTCACCACCCACTGAAATTGCCTTTTGGCAGGTTAGTCTAAGTTCGCCTATTGTCTGTGCAATGCTGTCTAAATAATTGAGAACACCTTCCAATGTCGGAAGTTCATCTGAGCTGATTTTTCCGTCGGCAGCGATGTTAACTAGCTGATTTTTGGCATCTTCGGCGGCTTCCGGAGAAAATGCTTTAATAATTTTCACCGTCGCCAGCTCAATGCTGTTTATGGTGGTTGGAATTGGTGTTCCCTGCCCGATCGGGCAATCATTCGCGCAATAATAGCATTTCAATTCCGGGGCCTTGTACAAATCAGCCATCATCACAACGGCATCCGGCGGAACCATTTTTGTCAGACCCAGCTCATAATTCGCGAGTGTGGAGGACGATACGCCCAAAAGTTCTGCCGCGCTTTCACGACTGGATAGTTTCTCGTTGTATTTTGCGGCCTTTTTTCTACAACGAAAATAAATGTTTTCCTTGCTTGTCGCACATGCATGTTCCATGTTCAATCACCTTACTTTCAGGTATACTATGATTGTGGTACTGGCATGCTAGTTACCGTCTGGCAAGTTCCCGTCAAAAAAAATAACGTTAACCTGCTGTAAGGTAAGAGAAAGAGCAGTTGCCAATGCTTGAATCTCATTGATGTCAAAAGGTATGTGTCCAAAGAGCTTCTTGTCGAAGGAAACCCTCGACTTCTGAATTACGTCAGCCATTTCTTTTGAACCGACTTTCTTTCGCAGCATTGCTACCTTCATCTCGGTGGTATTCAAATTCTCACCTCCTCCGAGCTAAGATTGGTTCCACATTCTTATTCTAACTTACGTATCGGTAATTGTCAATAGGATTATTATCATTTGTGCAAGAAATATTTTAAGTCCTATAATTTGATGTTATACTGCAAAATGGAGGTGTTACTATGGACAACGCATTGTTTTCTAATATCTTACGAGAGTTATTGTCTTCTCGTGGGATAAGCCAAAAATGGCTCGCAGATGAAGCCGATACAACCGAAGCGACAATCTCTCGCTACATTGCCGGCAAAAATCAACCCGAAATCAACATCGTAGTTAGAATCGCAAAAGCCCTTCGTGTCTCAGTAGACTATCTCTGCGGTCTTACTGACAGCCCAACGCCCAAAGAATCTCTTGGTCCGGAACTTCATTTGCTCATGCGCTGTTATGACCGCGCAGATTCACACGACAAAAAAACTCTGTGGACAATTCTTGAGCGGTACATGACTCTTGAGGAGCGAGAAAGACCGCTAAGTTCGAGTTTCATGGAAGCCAAGAAAGAGAAGACCGGATAAGGTCGTATTGGCACGATGGGAATATCACTCACCTCGTCTGTTACGAGGACTAAGGGATGGAAAATATGCCAAGACAGCAGCAGCAGAGAAAAACGCCGACAACATACAATGATTTTAGTAACAAAGCCGCTATTTACGTCCGCGTCTCGACCCATTGGCAGATAGACAAGGACAGCCTTCCGGTTCAGCGGGAGGAGCTCATAAACTATTGCAAATACGTTCTTAATCTCGAAAACTTTGAAATATTCGAGGATGCCGGGTATTCAGCGAAAAACACTGAACGTCCGGCTTATCAGCAGATGATGGCGAGGCTCCGCACTGGGGAGTTCTCGCATCTTGTCGTCTGGAAAATTGACCGCATTAGCCGGAACCTAATTGACTTCGCTACCATGTATGAGGAGATAAAGCGTCTCGGCGTGACATTCGTCTCAAAAAATGAGCAGTTTGATACGTCATCCGCAATGGGCGAAGCCATGCTCAAAATCATCCTTGTGTTTGCGGAACTGGAGCGCAAGGTCACATCCGAGCGAGTCACGGCTATCATGCTGTCCCGCGCCAGCGACGGGAAATGGAACGGCGGTCGTGTTCCGCTGGGTTATTTCTGGGACAAAGAATCCCACCAGTTCACAATCATCGAAAATGAAGCGTCTATCGTTCGTATGATATACGATGTCTACGAAAAAGAAAAATCCCTACTCATGGTCGCAAAAATCTTGAACGAAAAAGGGTTGAAATCCCGTCGGGGAGTCGCATGGAGTCCCGTGTCTGTCCATACAATCCTTCGGAGTCCATTCTACATAGGCATCTACCGCTATAACTACCGGGACGAGGCCAAGAGCGGAGGAAACGCCGGGCATGATTTCAAGCCTGAATCTGAGTGGATAATGGTTGAAGATCACCATGAGCCGCTGATCGACCGCGAGCAATGGGAGAGGGTAGCTGCTATCCTAACACGCAATAGGCGGCTTGATGAGGGCTTTGACAGCTACAATCGCAAGAACGTACATATCTTTGCCGGTCTGATACGCTGCGGTGAGTGCGGGTCACGTATGACCGCACAGCACGACAGGGAACGTACCGACGGTTGGAGACCATCTCTGTACTTCTGCTCCAACCGCCGCCGGTTTAGTACCTGCGCGAACAAATCCGCGACAGATGTAACCCTCGGCCCGTTTGTGTTCAACTTCTTGGCAAACTTAATGAAAGCCGCGAAGAGCTTCGGCGTCACTACCAGCATTGAGACGCTCGAAAAGAAATTGCTGCGCGGCTCCGCCTTGTCTGAGGTCGCGCATATTGAGGGTGTGGGTCTACAAGAAATATACGATGTACTACGTCGGTCAAAGGTTCCAGATACACCTACAGAACCTGTCGAGCAGCGCAAGCCAATCATCGACCGCGGCGCACAGGAAATTGACCTGCTCTTAGTTGAGAAGCGCAGAAGCGAGCGAGCTCTTAACCGGCTCCAAAGCCTTTACTTATACGGCGACGAAACTACTAGCGAAAAGGACTACCTTCTTGAGCGTAAGCGCATAACTGATGAGCTTTCTCGCATCGATGTCCGGATTGAGGAGCTCGAAAAAGACCGCTCGACACACCTCTCCATGTCTGATCGGGAGTTTATGCACACAGCCGGGAAATTCATCTTGGAACACAGCCTAACCGACAAAAGGGAGATAAGTTATGTAAAAATGGCTCGTGAAATTGACCCATCTATTCTCAAGCATTTCGTGGATTCTCTCGTCCAAAACTTTTGTATAAAAAACGGAAAAGTCGAGGTAATCACCTTCAAAAACGGCGTTGAGGCCAGATTTTTGTTCAAGGACGATAACGCATAAAAAAGCGAAAGCCTTTGTTATCAAGGGCTTTCGCATATTCGTTACCATATTCTGCATCATTTATACCATCAACATCGCGTCCCCAAAAGAAAAAAACCGATACCGTTCGCGTATGGCCTCTTCGTATGCTTCCAAAATCCCGTCGCGTGAATAAAACGCGGACACAAGCATCATCAGCGTACTGCACGGAAGATGATAATTGGTAATCAGTGCGTCCGTTGCGCGGAACTTGTATCCGGGCGTAATAAAAATATTTGTGTCCCGTTGACCGGGACGAATCAATCCATCTGCGCCACAGGAGGATTCCAGCGTCCTGCATGACGTGGTTCCCACTGCGATAATTCTGTTTCCTTCTGCGCGGGACACATTGATCGCGGCGGCGGCGGACTCGGAGATTTCATAGGACTCGGTGTGCATGACGTGCCGGTCTATGGTTTCAACCTTCACGGGTTGAAACGTACCCAGTCCGACATGCAGCGTAATCTCCGCAATGCGTATCCCCTGCTTTATCAAAGTTTCCAATAATTCGGGCGTAAAATGCAAACCCGCCGTGGGTGCCGCCGCCGAACCCGGAGGCTTGGCGTACACGGTCTGATACCGTTCGGCGTCTTTGAGTTTTGAGTGAATATAATGCGGCAACGGCATTGCGCCCAATTCCCAAAGCAGTTCGTTCCATATCCCGTCATACAGGAACCGGACGACGCGCCCTCCGCCGTCACCGACGCTTCTCACCTCCGCAATCAGTTTTCCGTTACCGAAAAACACGCGCGCGCCCTCGCGAAGGCTTTTTCCCGGTTTTACCAGACACTCCCAGCAATCTTCACCCAAATCGCGTAGCAAAAGAATCTCAGCGATACCGCCGCTGGCGCGTGTACCCCGTAACCGTGCCGGAATAACGCGGGAATTGTTCAAAACTAGGCAGTCCCCTGCCTGTAAGTACTTCGGTAAGTCAAAAAAATGCCGGTGCCGCAGTTCGCCGGACGTTCGGTCGATCACCATCATGCGGGAGCGGTCACGCCGCTCCGCCGGGGTCTGCGCAATCAATTCCGGCGGTAGGTCGTAGGAAAAATCGCTTGTCTTCAAGAGCAATGCCTCAACTTTCGGGTATATCGGAACGGAATGCTTGTCCGGGTTGATTAATATCCTCGCCCGGTATCAGCTTAAAGCCAAAATGTTTACAGAGAGAAAACAGTCGGCGCAGTTGCTGCGGCGTGTTGCGGGAGGCAGCATAGGTTACGGCGGGGATGCCTAAATCAAAGAGAATCTGCAATAACTCCTCCAAATACCCGTCCTCGAACGTTTGCGGGCGCTTATCGTTGGTGACGGAATACGTCACGTCTCCCAAGTAGGGATACGCTGCGGTAAGACCTCCCCTCTTTGCGAACGCCAAAACGGTTTGGATGTCGGGGCATTCCTTCCGCTCTGCCGGGATATATTGTGTAAAGGTAGATTTCATACACCCCATTTTAGCGTAATCGCCTCCGCAAAGGGCAAAGAGGATGTGCCTTTCGGTTACTGTGCCGCCAAGAGAATACATTGACAGTGGCAGCACATCCCGTTCATAGCTGATTCCCAGTCTTTCGCATATGGCGCGGTTACGCTCCCCTCTCGCTTGCCGCACGGGAGCTAAAAAATCCGTTACGGCGGAGAGTTCTTCAATGTCATGCAAAACAAGGTAAGAAATATCGGTTTGG
The DNA here is from genome assembly GCA_002293625.1 of Clostridiales bacterium UBA929. Lineage (GTDB taxonomy): Bacteria > Bacillota > Clostridia > Oscillospirales > UBA929 > UBA929. Next base: position 23,554 of record DBDP01000062.1, read on the forward strand.
TCGGGGTGGTTTGTCCGACGGTTTCCGATCGGTGTGCCGGCGTGATACACACGCATTTCCACACCGACGGAGGTTTTTAGACCCAACCTTCTCCCCTCTTCCGTGAACTCCGGCGCGCCCGCGACGGTATCGTGATCGACAATCCCGGCAAGCGTCAACCCCGCTGCTTTCGCTTCACGTGCCGCCTCCGTTGGGGTATAGGGCGAAAAGGAGTATGTGGTATGGATGTGGTAGTTCATCTCCCCTACCCTTTCGTGTGAAAAAATATCTATAGATATCACGGACGAGGTATGTTATACTAAAAAAGAAGCTACATATTTTGGAGGTATTTGCATGAAAAAAGCGTTGATTGTTCAAGGCGGATGGGACGGACACGAACCGCAGCTAACCAGCGCCCGATTTGCCGGGATGCTTCGGGACGAAGGGTTTGAAGTCAGCGTTAGCGATACGTTGGACGTGTTCGCGGAGTTACCGCCGCTTCTGGAGTTAGACTTAATCGTGGCATGCTGGACAATGGGCGAGATTCCGGGAGATTATGTGCAAAACATCGCGAAAGCGGTCGGCGCGGGCGTCGGTTTAGCCGGATGCCACGGCGGTATGTGCGACAGCTTTCGCGGCAACACCGAGTGGCAGTTTATCACCGGCGGGCAATGGGTCTCACATCCGGGCGGCGACGGTGTGGAGTATGCCGTCAATATCTGCCGGGGTTCCAGCCCGATTATCGAGGGGATGGAGGATTTTACCGTCAAGACGGAGCATTATTACCTACATATCGACCCCGCCGTGGAAGTGCTGGCGACGACGGCGTTCCCGATTGTGCCGTATTACCATATCTCCAACAAGCCGGTCGCTATGCCTGTGGCTTGGACGAAATATTGGGGCAACGGGCGGGTGTTCTACACTTCTCTCGGGCATCACGACGATGTCTTTGACGTACCTGAAGCAGGACGTCTGATGAAAAACGGAATGCTGTGGGCTGCCGCCGGAAAAGAGTACGCCGTTTCGCTCGGGATGACGACGGAGCGATTCGAGAACACAGCTAAAATGTATTGACAGAGCAATTTCATCACCAAGGTGCGCGTGAAATGTGACAAATAAAGGAGAATTATTATGAAAAAGATCGGCGTCGTCGGCTGCGGCGACATCAGCGGCATTTACTTAAAAAATCTGACCGGCATGTTCCGCGATACGCTCGATGTGGCGGGTGTATGCGACCTCGTGCGCGAAAAGGCGGACAAGCGAGCCTCGGAATTCGGAGTGGAAAAGGTATACGGCTCGATGGTTGAATTGCTTAGCGACCCTTCCGTGGACATTGTTCTGAACCTTACGCGCCCGTATGAGCATTTCGCCGTCAGCGAAGCGACTCTGAACGCGGGTAAGCATGTATATTCCGAAAAGCCGCTGGGTGCCGATTTGGAAGAAGGACAGTCACTGTCCGATTTGGCGCGGAAAAAAGGGCTATTGATCGGCGGTGCGCCGGACACATTCCTCGGCGCGGGGATCCAAACATGCAAAAAGTTGATTGAAGACGGCGCGATTGGTACGCCGGTTGGCGCTTCGGCTTTCATGGTCTGCCGCGGGCATGAATCCTGGCATCCCGACCCCGCGTTCTACTATAAGCGCGGAGGCGGCCCGATGATGGACATGGGGCCGTATTACATAACGGCGCTCGTTACCCTGCTCGGTTCCGTAAAGAGCGTCACCGGCGCGGCTGTCGCTTCGTTCCCGACGCGGACGATCACCAGCGAGGCGAAGCGCGGAACCGTCGTTACCGTGGAAACGCCGACCCATATCGCCGGGGT
>DBDP01000062.1:25375-69611 GCA_002293625.1 Clostridiales bacterium UBA929
GTGCCGAGAATCGAGATTTACGGCTCGGACGGTACTTTGAGCGTCCCCGATCCGAACACATTTGGAGGTCCGGTTTTGCTGTATACGCCGGAGAGCAAAGAATTCCGCGAGGTACCGCTGGCTTTCGGTTACGCAGAAAACAGCCGGGGACTCGGTATCGCCGACCTGGCGGCGCACCTTGAGACGGGTTCGCCCTTCCGCGCCTCAGGAGCGCAGACCCTGCATGTTTTAGAAGTTATGACGGGGTTTGCACGCGCTTATGAGAGCCGGGCGTTTTGTGATATTCAATCAAAGGTGTGACACTCCCCTTCTGACGGAAGGGGGCTACGAATTTCTACAGTGAATAACTCCCTTGGTTCACTTGTTTTGAGCGAATCTTTCTGGCCTGTTCGGGCGCTTTGCCGAGCAGGCTTTTGCATGACCGGATACAGCCGCGAAGCCCCATCATACCGCAGGTCACAATCAGAGAGTAGGTTTTGATGCCGGAACCGTACTGTTTCAAATACAGCTTCATCGGCTCGGCAAGTGAGAATGCCCAGACAGGCGAAAGCAGGACGACACGGTCATATTCGCTTGGGTCTTTGTCCGCCCGTACCGTCTTTGCGGTCTCATCGTAGGCGATACTGTCCAAATCGCAACCCGTCTTCTCCGCGACGGCCTCGGCTACCATCTTTGTCGTGCCGGTTTTGGAATAATACACAGCCAGTGTTTTCATGTGGATTTCTCCTTTATGGCAAAATATGTAGGGCGTGACGCCCTCGTCACGCCGCGAGGGCGCACGTTGGTTTTGACCCTGTAGGGACGACCGCCCTCGGTCGTCCGTGGTATTTGCGGACGCGCAATGCGCGCCCCTATGGTAGGCAAAACCAAATCGCCCGCGGGCGAACAAAGTTCGCCCCTACCGGAAAAATTCCCGAAAATTCTTCGCGAGAATTTTCTCGCGCTGTTCGCGTGTGAGACCCAGCTTGAAAAACAGTTCCAGTTCCGCGCCGTAATCCCATACCGGGTAATCCGTGCCGAAAAAGCACTTATCCACGCCGAGAGAGAGAATCTGCCGCGTCGCCTGCTCGGTTGACAAAATCTGAAACGCGCTGCACGTATCAAAGCGGACATTGTCATGCCGCAGCAGTTCCCGTGCTTCGTCCCACATTTCCCAGCCGCCGAGATGGGCGGCAATCACGGTCAGTTTTGGGAAATCCTCCAGCACCGTCTTTAACCTTTGGGGACGGGAAAAATCGTAACGCGCGTCGCCCATGTGTATCAAGATGGGCAGGACACCCTGCGCCGCTTCGTAGATGGGGTAAATAGAGCGGTCATCGATATGAAAACGCTGGAAGTCCGGGTGTAATTTTATCCCGCGGAGTCCCAGAGTACGAATCTGTTCGATAGCGGCGGCGGGATCTTCCGTTCCCGGGTGAAGCGCGCCAAACCCGGTAAACTCCGGATGTTCCGCGCATTGAGCCGCGATAAAAGCGTTGATACTCGGTACCTGCTCCGGGATAGTCGCGACCGAACAGACTAAAAATCCGCTGACACCGTACTCGGAACCGACCGAAAGCAGTTTTTCCACACTGCCTTCACGGTACCGCGCGGTCATATTGTAAAAATTCCCGATGCTCTCGGCGGCTTTTGCTGCGATTTTATCGGGGTAAATATGCGCGTGGGCATCTATGATTTCAAATTCCGCCGTCAGCTCCGATAACATCCCAGCACCTCGAAGTATTCACAGAGTGCGGCCGCTTGATTCAACGCGGAAAGCGTCCGTTCGTCACCGATATTGGATTGAAGGTCGGTAAAGAAGCGGTATTTCCCGTTTCCTGCGGGACGGGACTCGATGCGGGTGAGGTTGACGCCCGCCGCCATAAAGGTTTCCAGCACGCGGCAGAGCGCGCCGCTTTTATGCGCCGTGGAGAATGTGACGCTGACGGTGTTGCTTTCTTCGTCGTACCATGGTTCCTTCGCAATGGCGATGAAGCGTGTCTTATTGTCCGCGCTGTCCATAATGTCCGGCGCGAGGATCGTAAGCCCGTATCGTTCGGCGGCGCGGCGCGATCCTATGGCGGCGGCACGTTTATCGCTTCGTCCGGCGACCGTTTCCGCGGCAACCGCTGTGTTGGTGCAGACGGTATTGTCCCACGCGAATTTCTTGAGGTACAGATGGCACTGGCGGAAGCCTTCGGGATGGGACAGCACTTCCCGAACGTCCTCCAGCTTGGTGTCCGGCTTCGCCATTAGGCACTGACGTATTTCAACCCATGTCTGACCGACGATGTAACAGCCGTGCCGGCGCAGCAAATCATACACTTCTCCGATTGCGCCCGTCCGCGAGTTTTCGATCGGCAGTACGCCCCAACCGATCTCGTTTTGCGTAACCGCTCCGAATACATCCTCGAAATACGGGTAATTCCGCAGCTCGCATTGCGGATAGAGCGTCTCCGCGGCGATTTCTCCCCACGCTCCCGCGACACCCTGATATCCGGCAACGGTATGCTCCCGCTTTTCGGGTTTTGGGAACACGACGGTATCGGAGCCGGTCAGGCGCAACTTTTGCCTGCGCCGCGAGGAGGCGATTAAGGAGGACATGAGAGCGACCGCGTCGCCGGATAGGTCTTCGGGAACCGCCGCGGCGGCTCTCGCGAGAACCTCCTGTTCCCTACCCTCGTCCATGATGCCTAAATTTCCGCTTCTTTTTATATCCGCGATTTTTTCGGCCTGCTTCATGCGTTCGCAAAAGAGCGGCAGAAGTTCTTTATCTATCCTGTCTATTTCGGCGCGCGCCGCGGCTAAATCGTCTTTTATCATTTGCAATCCCTCGTTCAATCAGCTTTTACGGCTTCCGCAACACGGTTAATCCGCCCCATTAAGTCGTGGAAAACATGCGGGGTGATCGACTGCGCGCCGTCGCACAGCGCCGTTTCGGGGCTGTTGTGTACCTCGATAATCAGTCCGTCCGCACCCGACGCCACGGCGGCCAGCGCCATTGAGGGTACGAGCGCCCAGCGTCCTGTCGCGTGGGACGGGTCGACGATAATCGGCAGATGGGTTTTTTCCTTCAACACGGGCACCGCGGAGAGATCCAAGGTGTTGCGCGTCGCGGTTTCAAAGGTGCGTATCCCGCGCTCACAGAGCATAACGTCTTTGCAGCCCGCCGCCATCACGTATTCCGCCGCCATCAGCAGTTCCTCAATCGTGGACGACAGCCCGCGCTTTAACAGGACGGGCTTTTTCAGCCCGCCGACCTCGCGGAGAAGGGTGAAATTCTGCATATTCCGCGCGCCGATTTGAATAACGTCCACGTCCCGCGCGAAAGCATCTAAGTATTCCGTGGACATCAGCTCGGTCACGATCGGCAGACCCGTTTTCCGCCGCGCGACGACCAAAAGTTCCAATCCGTCCAAACCCAGACCTTGAAACGCGTAGGGTGAGGAGCGCGGCTTGAACGCTCCGCCCCGCAAGAAGGTTGCGCCGGAGCGTTTGATCTCCTGCGCGACCGAGAGAATCTGTTCCTCGCTTTCCACCGAACAAGGACCCGCCATAACGGCGAAGTGTCCGCCGCCGAGCTTTGATCCCCGGCTTTCAACGATGGTGTTGTCGGGATGAAAGCGCCGCCCCGCGAGCTTATACGGCTCCTGCACCTTCATCACGCGCTCGACACAGGCGAAGCGCTCGATCGACTCGCGCGGAATCGCGGAGGTATCGCCCGCAAGCCCGATCATGCTGGTGTTTTCGCCCGTAATATCTTGGACGATGACGTTAAACCGGTTTATGGCGGAGTGTATCGCTTGTATTTCCGCTTGTGAAGCCTCCGGCTTTAAGATAATGATCATAGATGATCTCCCCTTCCGATGCGGTCAGAAATATCAATCAAGTATAACACACCCGCACAGCAAAAGGCAAGAAAAAAAATGGGAGGGTCACCCCTCCCGACCTTCCCGAAAACAGCTTATTAAGGTTTTTGCAGCGCCTTTACAATCTCCCCGACATAAACGCGGTGCAGATCACGCGCAGGATACATGGTTTCCATAATTCCGCCGCCGTCGAGGAAACAGTCTTCGCGCAAATCTTGACGGTAGAGCTTTTTGCAAATGAGCGCCGTCGTAGCTTCCTGATAGTAAGGGGCTTTTTCTAAATAGACCGGCGTAAGTCCCGCCTCCTTCGGTTTATCATGTTCCCGCCCCGACACACTGCCGCAGAGATTCAGCGCCGCTCTGTATTTCTCTTCAAAGAAGCAGAGCGAAAAGTATTCTTCGCGCTCGGCGAACTCGAAGGTGTACCGTTGCGGACGTATGTAAACGGTAGCCACATTGCGCCCCCATAGCACGCCGAACCCACCCCAGCTTGCCGTCATGGTGTTGTGTTTAACTTCATTTCCGGCGGTAATCAGCATCCACTCGCTTCCGATGGCGGTAAAAGGGTTGAACGTCAACGAATCCAAATGAAACTCTTTCATGGTTAATTCCCCGTCGGAATAAACGGAATAAGCACTTCGGCCAGTGATTGGATGTTACGGGTTTGGATCAGAACCGTTCCGTTCCCGTGGAACTCGTTGACAAGACCCTCACCGGACTTGAAGCCAAACACGCCGGAAGCTACCTTAATGTCGTAATTAAGTGTTGAACTCCACGCGACGACGTGCGAATTGTCCACCACGAGGGAGTCTTTTACAGAAATCTCTAAAATGTCGCCATAACTGTTTACAAGCATGGTCCCCGTGCCGCGCGTTTCCATGATGAAGAAGCCGCCGGTTCCGCCAAACAAGGCTTTCCCGAAAGATTGACGCTTCATCTCGTAGGAGCATTCGGCGTCGCACGCGAGAAAAGCCGCGTCGCGGATCCGCCACTGCTCCGCGCCCAGCTTCAATTCGCGGATCATGCCCGGCACGGCGGGCGCAATCGCGAGTATCGCCCCGTCGTTCAAGCCCTTCGCCCGTGTGATAAAGAAGCTCTCGCCGCTGGTTACCGAGCGTCCCACGGCTTTCAAAAGACCGCCGAAACCGCCGCTGCTGCTGTTCATTTTCCCAGTAAGCTCCACGCCGCCCATATGGTAGGCCATGCAGCCGCGCTCAATCTGAACTTCCTCCCCGCGGGAAAGCGTGATTTCCGCCAACGGGAACGCCGTACTCTGCGTGATTCTGTAATTCATGTATGTACGTCCTTTCTGCTTAGAATAGTAACAATAGTATACCGTATCCACCAAAATAATGCAAACAAAAATTTCCGTTTTTTACATTTCCAAAGCTCGTCGAGGCTTGACAAAAACGAAGCTATCGCTTATAATAAGAATGCCTTTTTTAGGTAAACTTTGTGGTACGGAGGAATATACAATGGCGTATAACCCTTACACAAACGCACAGGAACAATTTGACAAAGCGGCGGATATCATCGGGCTGGAGCAAGCAGCCCGCGATTTGCTGCGCGAGCCGATGAAGGAGTTTCATTTCACCATCCCGGTGAAAATGGACGACGGCTCCACAAAGGTATTCAGAGCATTCCGCGTCAAGCACAACGATGCGCGGGGCCCCGCGAAAGGCGGACTGCGTTTCCATCCCCATGAAACCGCTGACACGGTACGCGCGCTTTCCATGTGGATGACATGGAAATGCGCCGTGGTGGACATCCCTCTCGGTGGCGGCAAAGGCGGCGTCATCTGCGATCCGCGTGTCATGTCTCAAGGCGAACAGGAGCGCCTGTGCCGCGGATTCATCCGGCAGTCATTCTCCCAGCTCGGTCCCAATATTGACGTACCCGCGCCCGATGTCATGACGAACGGCCAGCACATGCTGTGGATGATGGACGAGTACGAAACCCTCGCGGGCGGGCGTTATCCCGGCGTCATCACGGGTAAGCCGGTCGGCTCGGGCGGTTCGCTCGGACGCACCGAAGCTACCGGTTACGGCGTCGTATACGCTCTTCAAGACCTGCTGAAAAACGAAAATATGAACATACACGGCGCGACGGCCAGCATTCAAGGCTTCGGGAATGTCGGCGAGTACGCCGCGCGGCTGTTTGAGGAATTGGGCGGCAAAGTGATTTGCGTGTCCTGTTACGATCAGGCGGACAAGACCTCCTATACCTTCCGTAAAAAGACAGGTTGCAACATACAAGAGCTTGCGGGCATCAAAGATACCTTCGGCAGCATCGACAAAGACAAAGCGAAGGCTCTCGGCTACGAAATGCTTCCGGGCGGCGCTTGGCTCTCTGAGGAAGTAGACATCCTCATTCCGGCGGCTCTCGAAAACCAAATTACGCCGGAGACGTTTTCGCAGGTATCAAAGAAGGTTCGCGTTATCTGCGAAGCCGCGAACGGACCCACCACACCCGACTGCGACCCCCTCATCAAAGACAGGGGTATTCTGCTTATCCCCGACTTCCTCGCGAATGCCGGCGGCGTGACGGTGAGCTATTTTGAGCAGGTGCAATGCAACATGAACTATTTTTGGAGCAAGGAAGAGGTTCTCGAGAAACTCCGCTTCGCTATGTCCGGCGCGTTCGGCGGCGTTTACGAACTCGCGAAAGAACGCAATCTGTACCTGCGCGACGCGGCGTATGTGATCGCGATCGAACGGGTGGAGAAAGCAGTGCGCCTACGCGGCTGGATCTGAAACAGATAGCAGTAGGAGCGATTCACGAATCGCCCCTGCAACGCGGACGGCCGAGGGCGGTCGTCCCTATACAAGACCCCCTTCTATTCAAAACGAAGGGGGTCTGACTTTTTCGGGCATGAATTGCAAGGCTTTCTTGCCTCGGACGTGGTACGATTGTTGATGAAGGGGGGAAATTATATGGAATGGCTTGAAAGCATGAACGCGGCGGTGGACTATATCGAATCTCATCTCACGGACGACATTTCTTATGAGCGAGCGGCGCGGCTCGCCTGCTGCTCGGCGTATCATTTTCAACGGATGTTTTCTTATATAACGGGCGTGCCGTTATCGGAGTATATCCGGCGCAGACGGCTGACATTGGCCGCGTTTGAACTGCAAAGCAACCGCGTCAAGGTCATTGACACGGCATTGAAATACGGCTATGAATCGCCGGAAGTGTTCAGCCGCGCGTTCAGAAAAATGCACGGCATCATGCCCGTATCCGCGCGCGTTGCGGGTGTTTCGTTCAAAGCCTATCCGCGTATGACCTTCCATATCACGAAAGCCACAAGAACATTTTCGGGGAAATATGGGTTCCGATAAAGATGGCTTAGAATCCTGTAATCCCTGTGTTCTGCCGCCATTCCCGCGAATGCAAATACCCCGTGTTCGCCGAAAGCGAACACGGGGTGTACTTATACCGTAAACTGCACTGTCGCTGGGGAACCCTGCCATCTGTCTCCGTCGGAACGGTAATAGGTTCTCGTGACGTTGCCGTCTGTACTTGTGTAGTCGATGACAAAAACCTGCCCCGTTTCTATCGGCATCGGGTAATTGTTGTAAGGCAGTACATCCCCCGTTTTTGGGCGGTCTTTGAAATCATCGAATGCGTCTTCCAAACGCCAAAACTCCCGATACGCGTAGTCATTGAACCCGGCTAAATCCTGCTGCCCGAAGTATAGCGCTTCGTAACGCTTCTCGTTCACTTCGATCTCGTCTGTGCGGGACGGCTCAACCCCATCGCGAATCCAAGAAAGATCTTCCGAACGCGCTTGAACGCCGTACCGCTCTTTCAACCGGTTTGCCATACACGGGACGTTGCCGGTGGTGTCTTTCGCGTCCAAACCCGTATGCGCCGTTCCGTAAATGCCCATGACGTCTTCTCCGTCCAGTAAATCAAAGTGGCGGATAAAGTTATCCGTCATTTTATTTTCGCGGTAAACGGCGTCGGCGCGTTCGTAATATTCCCGGCCTTGGTCAATAGCTTCTTGCGTAAGTACGTATCGTTCATCCGTCTCGCTCAGGGTTTCCAAGAACCGTTTGCCGGTGGTTTCATATTGATGCCCGACGTCCGTGCCGTGGAAAACCGTCTTTGGGCATTCGTCTTTAATCCGCATAAAAAAATCCTTCATAGCGGGAACATGCGCCGCCGTCCCGTCCAAATCGTCGTATACGGCATCCAAAATCTCGTCGCCCCCGTCGCGCATCCACATATTCAGATACTCGGCGGTGTAATACGGGTACTCGATAAACAAGTGGCGCATTCCGTCGTTTTGGTAGTATTCACGCCATATCTCAAACTCTTTATCAAAAATCGCTGCTACGCCGTGCTGCTCCCCGTACAGAAATATTTGCCCGGTGGACGGATCGCCGTAATCGGGGCTGTTTGCGCAAGCGGCCAGCCCCAGTAATAGGGTGACCGCAAGGATGAGTGTATTCTTACGCCTCAGCTGTATCTTCACCGTTTTCCTCCTGCTTTATGCGCGGCAGAATCATATGCTTGTATATCAACGGATAACTGGAAAACGCCGACAAGAACCCGGTGAACGAGAAGAATAAGAAGGGCATCAGCAGCACGTCTCCGGGTGGGATGAAGAAGACAATGAATATGATGACCGCTTCAATCAGCAAAACAAGGAAGTTGCGCCCAAGCCCGACGATGGAAAACGCCAAAGAGTTCTTGAGGATACCATACAGCGGTATATCAAATGTGACAGCCATGATATACATATACTTCCGTGTAAACAGGATGATTACCATCAATAGCGGCGATACGAGCTTTGCGAGCATCATCGAGAACGCCGTGAACGAGGAAGCGTTCTCGGCTGTCTGCATCGTTAGGTTAAGAAACAGCATCGATAGCGCGAACAATTCCAAAAGCCCCAGCGCCACACCCTGCCGGAAATTCTTCTTCATACGGATAAAGAAGTCGCTGATCCACGCGTGTTCCTCGCGTACAAAGTTCCGCAGAACGTAAGCGAATCCGCACATAATCGGTCCGTAGAGAATCACCGACGCCAGCAGCAGAATCAAAAAGATGAACTCGGGAACCGTTGCGGGTGCTGTGAACGGGAATGAGATGGGAAAATTGATGAGCAAATCTTGAAAAACGGTAAAGAGAACGGCTCCCTCCACCGCCTCGCTGTCGGTGGAAGAACTCGCTGCATTCTCTTCCGTCTGTTCAATAATGTTTGTATAATAATCGGGATTCAAACTAAATATCCAGCCGTTGAAAGCACGGAACACAACGGCGATAATCGGTAGCAGCATTATAAACACAAGCAGGTTTAGCAGAAGCAGGCGGGAAAACTTCCGCCAGTACAGCTCAAAAAAGCGGAAAAACGGCTTTTTGGGCGGCGCGTCGACGTCCACCCCTTTGCCGGGTTTGGTATAATCAAATAATCCGAAAAAACCAGCCAATACGGTATCTCCCTATCTGTAAGTTAATCGTGTCACGTTCCGTAACGCCCGCCGGTCGGTTGCCTTTCGACCTTCGGTTACAGGCTCGCTAGACCCACGGTCTCCAAGTCAACCTGCCGGGCTATGGAACAGCTCTTTATGACCGCGCCCGCGGATGTGTCCGCTGATACACATCGGTCAATTTGTTTTTAATCATGTTGGCGTACATCTGGGTGGAGGAAATATCGGCGTGACCCAGCATTTCTTGAAGAGAACGGAGATCCGCTCCGTTTTCCAAGAGATGCATCGCGAAGGAGTGCCGGAGTGTGTGCGGTGTCGTATCTTTCTCAATTTGCGCCTTACCTTGATAATGCTTTATAATCTTCCAAAAACCCTGCCTGCTCATACGCTCCCCGCTTACATTTACGAAAAGCGATGTTTCGGCGGGGTTGCGAAGAAGCTGGAGCCGTGCTCTGTTTATGTAATTGGAAAGAGCTTGCGCAGCCGCTTGATAGATGGGGATAATGCGTTCGTGTCCGGCGGTGTTGCAGCGGATAAACCTCGCGCTTAGATTGACGTCGGTAGCATTCAGCGCGATCAGTTCGCTCACACGCATTCCCGTAGCGTACAAAACCTCCATCATCGCCTTGTCGCGAATCCCTTTGGGGTCGGTAGACTTGGGTGCGAGTAATAAGCGATCTACCTCCGCGCCGGTGAGGATTTGGGGCATTTTGCGCTCGGTGCGGGCGGACGGAATCCCTCGTACCGGATTGGTTTTTAAGTACCCTTTATCGCACATAAAACTATAAAAACTTTTCAAGGACGCCATACTGCGCATCACGGTGGAGGAAGATTTGCCCTTCGCCGTCATCAGGCGGGCATAGGCTGCGATATCACTCTCGGCGGCTTGCTCCGGCGGACAGAACGCGGCAAATTGCCGCAGATCTCTAAGATATGAGATCTGCGTGTTTTTCGACGCGTTTTTCTCCTGCACCAAATATGCTTCGTATTCATGTATGGCGTCAAGCATCAGATGTTTCCCACTTTCATTATAACCTCGCGGCGGCTAGTCCGGCTAAGAGAGGGCAAAGCAACCACTCGGCGGCGGCTGCGATTGCGGTCACGCAGAGGGTTGCGGCAAATCGGGTGAAATGGTTTTTGCGGAACACATCGGCTCTCGTCTTCCTTACCGCCGCGCCGAGCAATGTCCGGCTGTCCAAAAGACTGTGCGTGCCAATCAAAAAGAGACAGGGCAGACAGATTAACAGCGGAATACCTAACAGCGAAAGAGAGAACAGGATCCCGTCCAGAGAACCGAACACACGCACGCAGGACGCGATGGTGTAGGATACTAAGAATCCCCGGAAAGCCACCATTAAGGGAATCAGCAGTACGCCCGGAATGGTGAACCCCAAAACAAAGCATACAGCCGGATACAGAACGGTGTCCGCCAATACGCGACCGACAGACGGCGCGTGGATCGCGTTTCCCGCGAACACGGACAAGTATTCTCGAACGGCGGCATCCGCCGTGTCTCCGCCTTGCAACGAGTACAGGCAACCGGCGGCAATGCCCATGAGGAACGCGAGCGCCAGTACACCCAGAGCAATGGAATACGTTGAAATGGTCTTATGTTCCATATCGATCCCCCCATACTCCATTTTATGTTGAGGGGACATGCTATATGAGTGACTGTTACTTGTTTAACTCCGCGCCGCGGTTCATACAGGCGTCCATCCCGGCGCGCAACGCCGTTTCGAGTCCCGCTTCGTCAAAGGCGCGGAACGCCGCTTCGGTGGTGCCTCCCGGTACGGCAACGCCGCTTGCGAGTTCCCCCGGCGCTTTGCCGCTTTCGGTAAGCATTCGGGACGCGCCGAGCATCGTCTGTGCCGCGATCCGCAGCGCGGCGTCGGCGGGGATATCGTTTTGCTCCGCCCAATCGCCCATCACGGCGGCGATTCGGAAGAAATACGCCACGCCGCTCCCGCCTAAGGCGGTGGAGGCATTCATCCGTTCTTCCTCCAAAACCTCCACGATGCCGCCGCATTCAAATACGGCGCGCGCCGTTTTGACAAAACGTTCGGGTACGTTTTCGGGTTTTGCCATGACCGTCGCACCCGCACCGTAAGCCAGCGGGAGATTCGGCATCACGCGCAGCACACACGCGGTATCCGGCAGCAGCGCTTTCATTGAGGCGACGCTCACGCCGGCGGCGATGGAAAGCAGACACTTCCCGCCCATATGCGGCGAAATCTCTATTAACACATCGCTTACCTGATGCGGGCGGGTCGCGAGCAGGATGATGTCCGAAGCGAGAACCACGGCGGCGTTGTCCGGGCTTGTATGACACCCCATTGCGGCAAACGGCTTCAGCTCCGAAGCGACGGGTGAGGAGATATGTACCGAGGAAGGGGGAAACAGCCCGGCGCTAAGAACAGCTTTCAAAACCGCGCCGCCCATGTGTCCCGCGCCGATTGCGCCAAAATGGCCGATCATACAACCCCCCCTCCCCTCTTTATGCTTCGCCCCTCTATTTTACGGTATCCGGGCAAAATAATCAAGAACCAATCGCCCGTCACGGGTAATTCCGTTATTATGCCCAAATCTTATGTCAACGGTATTATGTAAACCGCGTAACCGAAGCACTCGACTACCCGCTCTTGCTGCGAGTGTAAATCAAGATATTGGGTTTCGCGGGAATTGAATCCGCAGATATACCGAAAAACAAAAATCCAGCCGGGGAATTCCCCGGCTGGATGAATATTCCTGCTTAAAGGTTAATTACCGCTTAATTCCAGCGTTTTTAGATATATTGCACATTCCAACCTTTTTTTCTCAAGAGCGCATCCCAGCCGATCGCACTTCGCGATATCGCCATTGACGGTCAGGTTGGAGGCGGCGCAGCCGCCGCCGCAGTAATAACGCGCCCAACACTCCCGGCAGTCCTCCCGCCCTTCCGCGCTTAGTTCCGAGAAACGGGACGAAATCTCGCTTGAAAATGTACCTTCGGAAACATGCCCCATGCGGTATTCTTCCCGCCCCACAAACTGGTGGCAGGGATAGACATCCCCTTCGGGCGTGACGGCGGCGTACTCTATCCCCGCACCGCAGCCGCGCAGACGTTTGTAGACGCAGGGTCCCTGCTCCAGATCAACGTTAAAATGAAAAAAGGAGAAGGAGCAGTCCCCTGCCATCTGTTCGCACAGCTTCTCATACTGCTCGCAAAGCGCCGGAACGTCATCTTCGGTCAGCGCCAGCGGATGCCCCGGCGGCAGAACGGCGGGTTCGAGGGAAATGTTTTGGAACCCCAGCGAAGCCAAATGCGAGATGTCTTCGTTAAAATCCAAATTGTTTTTTGTGTATGTACCCCGCACATAGTAGTCCCCCGCCCGGGTCGCGATCACATGTTTATAGTTCGGCAGGATGACGTCGTATGACCCGCCGCCCGGTACGCAGCGGCGTACCGCGTCGTTGACATGCGCCCGCCCGTCCAACGACAGAACGACGTTGCTCATTTCGCGGTTGAGATAATCGGTTACGTCCTCGTCCAGCAGTACGCCGTTGGTCGTTAAGGTGAAGCGGAAGTTTTTTCGCGGTGCTATTTTACGCGCGTATTCCACGGTGTGTTTCACGGTGTCCAGCGCCATCAGCGGCTCGCCGCCGAAGAAGTCAATCTCTAAATTTCGTCTGCCGCCGCAGCGCGCAAGCAGATAATCAATCGACCGCTCCGCTATCTCCGGTGTCATGACCGAGCGCCGCCCCGTGCCGAAATCCCCCGTTTTCGCAAAGCAATACCCGCAGCGCAGATTGCAGTCGTGGGAGACATGCAAGCACAGTGCCTTGAGGGGCAGTCCGGCGTGTTCGACCGCGAAGGGTTCGGGTTCGGTGAACAACAGCCCGTCCTCTTTCAAGGCAAGCAGTTCCTCCCGCGCCTCCGCCTGCTCCGGCGTCAGCGGGGTATCCGTAAAGACCGCGCCGCTTTGCAGCACATCAAAAGCGGCGCGGTCCAACTCGTGTACCGCGCCGCTGTGAACGTCAAGGGCTATATAGCGTCCCAATAGAGCATACGAGTGAACCATCACGCAACCGGCTGCTGCTTGATCGAAGCCAGCAGGGCGGATTGCTTCGTCTGGCGTTCGCATTTTTGGTTCGCGACCGTACAGGAGGTTTTGCACGCCGACTGGCACGATGTTTGGCATTCGCCGCAGCCGCCGTGGGAAGCGCTTTCTTTCATCGCGGCGCGGTTGAGAATTTTAATGTGTTTCATAGAACCCTTTCTTTCTCTCGTCCGCCTGCGGCGAACATGGAGTTTGTTGTATTATCTTCGTCTTTTCTGCCGTTTGGAGAAAATCCCCCCGAACAGCGACGGAAAAACCGAAGCCATCAGGATATACAGCGAATGGCGGGAGGGTGGGAACGCGAAGAGGAACCCCGCGATCAGCAGCACCAAAAAGATGAACAGCCCCGTAACCATCGCGGTAGGGAGTTTGTGGCTCTCCGCCCGCTTTGCCGAGTACATACCGCCCAAAAACGCGCCGGCCGCCTCCGCCAAAATAACGGCGAGAATCATCATCTCCATCGGCAGAATCCCGCCGGTAACCAGTATCGCGGCAAAAGCCAAAATGACGAGGATAACGCCGAGCGATAAAGCCGAGAATTTCAGAACAAGTCGGAAAAGCCCTTTTGCTTCTTCTTTTTGCGGCATGAGAAACCCTCCTAATAAGGTTGTCTATGCCACAGTGTATGCCGGTGTACAGGCCGGTAGACCAATAAATACTCCCGAATCGGTGTCGTCATCGCCCCGCACTTTCGCTTATGGCGAACATGTTCTTACTTGTCGCTGATTTGCTCGCCTTTGGAGGAAATCGCCCAGCGCATGATTTTGACCCTTGATTTTTCCGCGCCTGTTTCGAGGGTGATGGTATCGTCTTTAATCTGTACGACCTTGCCCACGATTCCCCCGATGGTCGTGATCTCATCGCCGACAATCAGTTCGTTGCGCATTTTGGCGGCCGCTTTTTTGCGTTTGCTTTCGGGGCGGATCAACATAAAGTAGAACACGACAATCAGAACCACCGGCAGCAGCAGGGTCATCAACATAGAGGTTACCGATGAGCTTGCCGCAGCGGGATCCGGCGTCGCGTTGGGATCCGCCGTAAGGAACAGAGACATTATAAAGTGCATGGTTTCACCTCCCAGCCCGTCCATTATAAAGGGAACGCGCAAAAAACGCAAGAGGAATTTTCACAGATCATGCCAACGAGGTATTCAATTTTTTCCCGCCGAGCAAATGGAAATGCAGATGCGCTACCGTCTGTCCGGCGTCCGCACCCGCGTTCGTCACGACGCGGAAGTCGGTCAGCGATACCAGCTTCGCGATTTCGGGGATTACCGTCCAGATGTGACCCAGCAGTTCCGCGTGTCCGGATGTAATTTCCGCCGCGCTTTTGATATGCTCCCGCGGAATAATCAACACATGCACCGGCGCCATCGGCGCGATGTCATGAAAAGCGTAGACATAGTCATCCTCGTACACCTTTTTAGACGGAATCTCCCCTTTAAGAATTTTACAGAAGATGCAATCCGACATACAGCAGTCCCCTCTCTTATACCGACTTTAAGATTTCAACGACCTTTTCAACCGCTTCTGCAAACCGTTCCGTGCCGGTTCCGCCGCCCATCGCGATGTCCGGGCGTCCGCCGCCGCTGCCGCCGCAGAGAGCGCAAACGGTCTTAACTACATCCCCCGCTTTAACGCCGCGCTTGACAGCGTCGGAGCCGCAGGCGGCGCAGAACGTCACCTTCCCGCCCTCGCCCGCGTACAAAAC
The DNA here is from genome assembly GCA_002293625.1 of Clostridiales bacterium UBA929. Classification (GTDB taxonomy): domain Bacteria; phylum Bacillota; class Clostridia; order Oscillospirales; family UBA929; genus UBA929. The sequence continues at coordinate 40,466 of DBDP01000062.1, forward strand.
GTTCACGCCGCCGGGGTTTTTATCGCGCAGCATTTCGCAGGTCTGACGCAGCGACGCCGCGTCGGGATTTTGCGCAGCTATCAATGTAAAGCCATTGACTTCACGGGCGTTCCGTAGCAAGCCGTCTATAAAGCCTCCAGCAAGTTTTTGTTGAAGCTGCGTCATTTCTTTTTGCAGTTTCTTATGTTCCGCCAGCAGCGCGGAGGCTTTGTCGGCAAGTTCCGAGGGTGTCGTTTTTAGCAGTGCCGCCGCGCCGCGCAAACGTGATTCGCTCAAAGCGGCCAGTTCCAGAGCGACTAGACCCGTAACGGCTTCAATCCGGCGCACACCCGCCGCGATCGAACTATCGGACAGAATGCAGAAGGAACCCGCCTTGGCGGTATTATCCAGATGGGTGCCGCCGCATAGCTCCATGCTGTAATCCCCCATCGAAACCACCCGCACCGATGCGCCGTACTTCTCCGTGAAGAGCGCCATCGCGCCCTTTGCCTTGGCTTCCTCCGGCGTCATGACATCCACGCAGATGGAGTAGCCCTGCAAAATACGCCGGTTGACTTCCTCTGAAATCTGCGCAAGCTGTTCCGGCGTCGGCGCGGAAAAGTGCGTGTAGTCGAAACGCAGGCGGTCGGGTTCCACCTGTGAACCCGCTTGCTCCACATGTTCCCCAAACAGACCGCGCAGCGCCTTTTGCAGCAGATGGGTCGCGCTGTGCGCCCGCATAACGGCGGCGCGGCGTTCCGTATCTACCGAAGCGGTAACGCCTTGTCTGATTGCAAAATCCCCCTCAGCCTCGCCGATATGCAGAATCTTTCCGTCGGGCAGTTTCCTAACGTCTTCCACGCGGAATACGCCGCTTTCACCGGTAATGACCCCGGTATCGGCGCATTGCCCGCCGCTTTCGGCGTAAAACGGTGTGCGGTCAAGCACCAAAATCCCCTCGGCGGCGGCTAAAACCGTTGCGCCGCACGAAAGCGTGTCATAGCCGACAAACTCGCTCGTTACCTCGCGCGGAAGCCCCAGATCGACCGTACTCCAGCCGGAGTTAACAAGTTCCGCGCGGGCGTCACGGGCGCGCTGACGTTGCTCCGCCATCAATACATCAAAACGGTCGCGGTCAAGCGAAAGCCCTTCCTCCTCCAAAATCTCCAGCGTAAGGTCAATCGGGAAACCGAAGGTGTCATACAGCATAAACGCCGGGTCGCCGCCAAAAACCTTCCCCTCTACTTTCACGATTTCCTCCCGCAAAAGCGACAATCCCGCGTCGATTGTTTTGAGGAAGCGTTCCTCCTCAAGGCGGATGATGGTTTGGATCCGTTCGGCGCGCTGCTTCAACTCGGGATAGGCAGCCGCGCTCTCCTCTATGACGGTCGCGGCGAGGTCGCATAAAAACGGTTTGGTGATACCGAGCAGACGCCCGTGGCGGGCGGCACGGCGCAGCAGACGGCGCAGCACATAGCCGCGCTTCTCATTACTCGGTTGAACGCCGTCGCTGATCAGCATAACGGTGGAGCGGATGTGGTCGGTGACGACGCGCAGGGACATGTCGTGACGCTCCGATTGCCCGTAGGAAACCCCCGCCAGCTCACTCACGCGCTGCCGGATTCGGGTGATGGTATCCACCTCAAAGACGTTCGGCACTCCCTGCACAACGCAGGCAAGGCGTTCCAGCCCCATGCCGAAGTCTATGTTCTTCTGCTTCAGCGGGGTATAGTTCCCCTCCCCATCATTGTTGAATTGCGTAAAGACGTTGTTGCCGATCTCGACAAAGCGGTCGCAGTCACAGCCGGGTTTGCAGTCCGGCGAGCCGCAGCCGTTCCCCTCACCCCGGTCGAAGTAGATTTCCGAGCAGGGACCGCAGGGACCGACGCCGATCTCCCAAAAGTTATCTTCCTTGCCGAGCCGCACCATGCGCGATTCCGGCACGCCGATCTCCTTTGTCCAGATGTCCCAAGCCTCGTCGTCGTCGAGGTAGACAGAGCAATACAGCAGGTTCGGGTCAATCCCCATCACGCTTGTGAAGAATTCCCACGTCCATGTGATCGCTTCGCGTTTGAAGTAATCGCCAAAGGAAAAATGCCCCAGCATCTCAAAGAAGGTGCAATGGCGGTCGGTCTTCCCCACCCGCTCAATGTCGATAACGCGGACGCACTTTTGGCAGGTCGTCACACGCTTCGCCGGAGGCACGGCCGCGCCGGAGAAAAACGGCTTCATCGGAGCCATGCCGCTGTTGATCAGCAGCAGCGTCGCGTCGCTTTCGGGGATGAGGGAGAAGGAGGGCAGACGCTTATGCTCCTTCGACTCAAAGTACGAGAGATATTTTTCGCGGATTTCGTTCAGTCCCAGCATGTAAAGTTATCGTCCTTTCTGATGTAGGGTGCGCCGCATAGAGTGCGTTAATTGTTTGCGAACTGGCTGCTGTTGATAAAGTTATTGAACCCGCTTTCGGTTTCAAAGAAGTGGTGTACCCCGTCTTTGCCCAGCGCGTAAAAATAGTAGTCGGTATTGCCCGGATAGAGAGCGGCGCTGATGGCGTCCAAACTTGGCGAACAGATCGGTCCCGGCGGCAGCCCTTCGTACATAAAGGTGTTATATGGGTTATCAATGGAGCGCGACGCGTAAATCTGCTCCGGCGTAAGCTCGCCGCCGTCCCGCCCGATGATATACACGCCCGTGGCGTCCAGTTCCAGCCTCGGGTACCGTTCGCTGTTTAAGCGGTTGTAGATGACCGACGAGATATTCTTCATCTCGCTGATTGTCGCGGCTTCCATTTGAATCAGCGAGGCGATGGTGAGAATCTCGTTGAGGCTGTATTCAATCTGCTCCAGTTGCTGCCGCATTGTTCTGGTCAGCTTTAAGTCAAAGTTATCTAAAAACTTATCGAAGACAGCGGCGGGCGGCGAATCGGAATAGAAGATATACGTGTCGGGGTACAAATACCCTTCCAAGCGGTTCTCGTTCATCGGTATCTCGTCTAAAAACGGGTAATCGGTCAGTTCCGCCGTCGCGACAGCTGCCAGCAGTGTTTCATAGTTGCTTACGCCTTGGTCGGCGATCAAGCGTAATGTTTCCCGAAGCGTCTTGCCCTCGGTGATCTTTACCTGTACGGTCGTGCGCTCCACCCTGTTTACAAAGCTGTGGACAAGGGCGTGGTAGTCGAGCTTCGCGTTGACCTCAAACGTACCCGGTTCAATATCTTCTTCGGCATCGGAGAAATTGCAGTACAGCGTGAATAGCCATGAGTTTTCGATTACGCCCAGCTCTTTTAAGTTCCGTGACAGCTCCGAAATGGTGTAGCCTTCCGCAATTGTCACGGTAACGGGCTTGTCGGACTTGGAAAGCGCTAGAACATCGTTTGCGCAGTTCCACGCGAAAACCGCCAAGAACAGAGAGACGACTAGGATCAGGACAAAGTACAATACCCCGCGCAAGCAGCCTGTGTTCGCCCGCTTCCGCTTTTCGAACTCAATCGGCTTCTTCGCAGCGCTCTCACCATTCTGTTGCTTCGGCTGTTTTCTCTCGAATAAACGCCTTAGCGGACCTTTCTGTGGCATGTTTCCACCCCCGTAATCACCATTTCCACCGGCATATCCCATTGATTCCGCGGCACACGTTCCAGCAACCGTTCTGGGTGGCATAATCCAACCGTCCGGCACGTTTTTGCGGAAAGCCAGCGATCATAATATCCCCCGCCGCGCCCCAAACGAAACCCTTCCCGGTCAAACGCCAGCCCCGGAACCACGACCCATTCGGGTTCTTCCATCAGCGGCGCGTCCTCCGGCGGCTCCCAAAGCCCATACAATCCGCGCCGTAACACTGACAAATCGGGTACCGTTCTTGCCGTCATCAAACCGCGTCCTTCGCAAAGCGGCACAGACAATGGGATGTTTCGTTCTAAGCAAAATCGCAGAATCGGCGCGGTATCGCATTCTTTCGCTTCGCTGACAAAGCAAAAAACGCTCTTTGGGACGGTCTCTGAGTTCCAAAAATCAATCAGCCGCCGCGCCGCCGCGCCGCCGTCCGGCTTCGGTGTATAAAGCGCTCGGGCTTCCCGCTTTGTCAAGTGTACAAAAGCTGTGCCGCCAACATGTCCGCTTTCTCGCGCCCCGTCAACAGCTCGACCAGCGCGAGGGAAAACGGAATCGACGCAGCGGGACCCTGACCCGTAATCAGCGATCCTTCCCGCACCACGGCGCGCTCAAGCACATATGCGCCGCCCTGCTTCACGGTTTCCGCCGTTGAGGGGTAGCAAGTAACCGTCCTGCCTTTCAGCAGACCCAGCCCCGCTAAAAAGCTCGGCGCGGCGCAGATTGCGCCTACGGGAGTCTCGTTTTCGAATGCCTGTAAAGCTAAATCACGCACACGCTGCGACGCCGCAAAATGTTCCGCGCATTTTAATCCGCCGGGGAAAATTAGCATTTCTGCGTCAGAAACGTCAGAAAGCGGTATGTCGGCAAGGAGCTTTACGCCCCGCGCCCCGGTCACCGTCATGCCGGTCACGCCGACCATCTTGAGGTCGATCCCGACGCGCCGCAGGCAGTCCGCAATTGTCACCGCTTCCACTTCGGCCACGCCGTCGGCTAAAAACAGGTTCACCATCAGAACCGCCTCCTTAGGTATACAACAAGTTGATATACGGTCGCGCCAGAAACCGCTCCGCATCTGCGGTGAAGGGGCGGATACAGGCCGCGCATTCGTCCTCCGGCATGTCCGATCCCGCCGGAACTCGCTCCAGCAAGCCCCGGTCGTCGCCGACCGTATAACCGTCCGCTCCGAGCAGTACCGTATATTCCAGCAGAATTGTCTCCCACTCAAACGTATCTCTTAATGCTCGGTCGGGGAACGCTTCGTTATACAGCGCGGACAGTTTCGGAATGTCCTGCCTGCCCGCAAGGCGATCATAAGGGCTGTCACCTGCGGTTAGCGGTCTGTGACCACGCAAGGTCATGCCGAACTTACCATAATAGACAGCCAGCGCGGCGCTTGCCGGAATCAGAAACGCGCAATCGCAGCCTTCGTCTTCAAGGGTTTTTAAGGCGGCATTGATCAGGTTTCCCGCGAGACCCCGCTTTCTGTACGCAGGATCGGTCACGATCCCCATCAGATACCCGGCGCGCAGTTCCCGCTTGCCCGATAGAATCACTCGCGGCAACATATGCAGCATTGAAACGGGCTTTTCGCCGTCGGTATAGATAAGAGCTTTCTCGGGAGCGTAGTCACGGGTGAAAAACGCCTCATCCGGCTGAAACGCGAGGTTCCATAAAGGTCGCAAATCGTCGCCCGAATCGGCGGTGCGCATATCAAGCATGGTTTTGTTTGGCCGTTTTTCTGACCAAGCGCAAGAACTTCGGAATCACGAACAGGCGCGGTATCCGCGACGGCTGACGCAGGACACGATATAGCCACTCCAGCCCCAGCTTTGAAAATACCTTCGGGGCGCGACTCACCGTTCCGGCCAAGACGTCCAGAGAACCGCCAAGCCCCGCCATCAGCACTCCGGGCAGTTTTACCGCATTTCGCGCCATCCATAGCTCTTGCTTTGGCGCGCCGAGCGAAACCACCAAGAAATCCGGGTTCGCCGCTTGGATTAGCGTAAGGACGGCGGCTTCATCGGTAAAATAACCGTCGTGCGTTCCGCAGATCACCAAACCAGGATGCGTGTTTATAGCGTTTTGCGCTGCCGCTTCGGCGACGCCGGGCTTTCCGCCTAAAAAGAACACGCACATTCCCTTTTCGGCGCAAACGCCGAGCATAGCGAAGAACCATTCAATGCCGAGAACGCGGTCTTTCAGTGGGCGACCCAGTTTCTTCGCGGCTTTAATGATGCCGATGCCGTCTGCCAAAATCAAATCGGCGGTCGCCACGGCGTCGCGGGCGTCCGGGTCTGTGTGGCATTTCCAAACGATCTCCGGGTTCGGCGTCACGACGCGCCCCCCGCCGCTTTCCATCAGAACCAAGCCCCGTTGCACGGCTTCCTCCGGCGTCACGGCGTCAAAAGGTATCCCCAGTATGTCCGCTTTCAATCCCGGACCCTCCCTTGCCTATTATTGTATTCTACCATAAAAGGAGGCGCAGCGTCAATGAAAACGTTTGTTCTGCTTCTCTTGACGTTCTCAACCGCGGCACCTCCCGCATACACTCCCACAGAGGGGGTCATGCCATGAACAGGTTCCGCCAGCGCGTTTCGTTATGGTGGCGGTCTGTCCGCGCCAATCACCCGAAATCAGCAAGACGACACAAGCCCGCGAGAAGACGCGCCTCCGCCCGAAAGGGCGGCAGGACTGCTAAGTTTCCGACGCGTTTCGTTGTTATCAGCCTCATTGTCGTGACTGTTTTTATCCTCGGCAACCGCTATGTCGTCAACCATCTGCGCCCCATCATTACGCAAATGGCGCGCGTGGAAGTCGATCAGCTCGCGGCGCGGCTTATTAACCAGGCAATCAACGACAAAATATCCGAGGACGGCGTGACATACGGCGATCTCGTGTACTTCGAGAAGGATATCTATGGTCAAATCACGGCGCTGAAAACCGACATCATTTCGGTGAACCGCCTAAAAGCCGACATCACCGAGGAGGTGCTGCGCTCAATTGAAAACGCCGACACCTCCGGCATCGCGATCCCGATCGGCAACCTCATCAACAGCGACCTGTTCGGCGGCCGGGGTCCCCGAATCCCGCTCAAAATCGTACCGCTCGGAACGGTCAGCGCGAATTTCACCAATCAGTTCAGCGAAGCCGGAATCAACCAAACGCGGCATCAGATTATGATGGACGTTTCGGTGGAGATTTCCGTCCTACTGCCCGGCTACGACATCGGCACACAGGTGGCGACGCAGGTCAGCATCGCCGAAACCGTCATTGTCGGCTCGGTGCCGGACAGCTATTTTACGATGCAGGATATTATATAACCGTTCTTACACCCGGTTCTCCAGCAGCAAATCCCACAGCGCGCGGTCAATCTGGAATCCGTCTAACTCTTCGTAAACAGCGCCGGGTCGCCCATGGTTCACCGCACCGAACGGACCGGCGAAATTCCAAAGCGCGTACCCCCAGCGGTACTCGCGCCATAACGAAAGCAAATCGAAAAGCCATGCGAGAGCTACATCGTTCGGCGTCTTGTTATAGCAGCCAAACTCGCCGATATGAACCTTTACGCCCTTTTGCTCCGTCTCCCGCCAAAGCCGGTAATGTTCCCGCAGCTTCTCTTTATTCCAACGTTCGCTGGGGTAAACAGGCTCTTGCCAACCGCCGGGTGGTTCTTTATTCCACTCCGCGCGGTAATGGCTGACGGAAAACGGGGTATATCCCCGCCCGCTGTGAACCGTCCCGGTGTCGGCCAGCTCGGGGATAGCGTCGCTGCCCCCGCAGACGCCGTCCAGCACAATTTCACGCGCCGGATCAACGGCTCGAATCTCGCCGATCACCCGCCGCATAACCGCTTCGTGCCGTTCGCGAGTAAACTCGCGTTCGCCGGGGTTAGGCGGCTCGTTCAGTAAGTCGAAGCTAAGGTTCTCTGTTCCCTTGTAGCGTTCCGCGAATTGCTTCCAAAGGAGCGCGAACCCGTCCTGCGCGGCAGCGTCCGTCCAGAGGCAGAGGTCTTTTGGCGGGTTGTTGATGCAGTAACCCGGCGCGCGGTGGATATTCAAGCACATGTGCAGACCGCGCTCACGGCAGGCTTCTAAGTATGTATCAATCAGAGAGAGAACGCTTTCATCCGGGTGCGCGTAGTCCTCCTCCCGTATCCAAAAACGGTAGTCCAGCGGCACCCGAATGAAGGTAAAACCGTGTTTCGCGATAAAGTCCAACTGGCGCAAATCAGGCGGGAGCGGCGCTCTATCCCCGCGTTTAGCAAACATCCAAAGCATGTTGAAACCGTATTTGGGCATTATTTTTGCTCTCCCTTCTTACGCAACCGCACAACGACCGCGACGATGACGCACAACAGAACGGCCGCAATCGCGATAATCAACGCTACGGGAACGCCGGAGCTGTCTTGCTCGCCATTGGCGGAAGGTTCGGTTTCCGCCGGAGTGGGTGCGGGTGTAGGTTCCGCAGACGGAGAGGGTGACTCTTCGGGCGACGGTGACGGCGTCTCTTCGGCTATGTCAACACCGCCCACCGTGAGGACATTCGTATATACGTCGGCGACACCGCTGCTTTGGTAGCCCTCCACGCACAACGCGACTTCGTAAATATTGCCGAGCGTCATTCCCATGTTCTCCCACACCTTGATATGTTCGCTGACCGAAACAGTTCCCTCTGTCTTCCGTTCGGTGCGCACGCTCCAATACTGCTGGAAGGTCTGCGTCCCCTGAATAGACGGCTGGTTGAAACGGGTGGTCTCATAGACATCGTATGTACCGCCGTCCACTTCAATCGTTCCCTTTGATTCCGCTCCGGGCGGACGCCAGCTCCCCCAGCTCTCCACGACGTAAAATTCCACAAGCGGGTCTACCGACCAGCCGTAAACGCAAAGATACGAGTTCCCGTTCGGGAAATACTCGGCACCGTATTCCAGCGAAATCTCCCCCAGTTCGTCATGCGTTTGGGTTGAGTCAAACTTTTTCCCGGTGCGGAACAGGACGTTTTGGGCGTCCGTCCACTGGCAGGAGTACGCGCCGCCCTCATTTAATGTCATGCTGCCTTCACCGCCGCCCACGTCCATCCACAGTTCGTAGTTGTAGCCCTCATGCAGCCCCATCCCGTTGCTCGTGAGAGGCTCACCGGCTGCCGAAACCGGCACGGAAGCGGTCAGCGCGGCCGCGCAAAGAAACGCGGCGATGCGTTTACGTTTTTGCATACAATACCCATCCTTAATTCATAATTGAAAAACACCGCCAGTATAGCACAGGATACCCAAGCGGTCAAACATTTTCCGTGAGTTCGACCTTGTAATACAGCGTTTGCTATGGTATAATAAACACAGAAAGGGTGTGTGATATGGACTGGCAACTCATACTTTGGCTCTCGATCATCGTTCTTTGCGTAATTGCCGAGGCGAGTACCGTTACGCTCATCAGCATTTGGTTTGCGTTCGGCTCACTTGCGGCGCTGGTCGCCTGCCTCATCTCGCCCGATACAGTCTGGATGCAGGCGCTCGTCTTTGCCGTATGCTCCTGCGGAACCCTCGCGCTGACGCGGCCTGTCTGCAAACGTTACTTACAGCAACGCAAAGAGACGCGCACCAACGCCGACCGAAACATCGGGGAGGTCGCGCTCTGCACGGGGCGGATCGACAACGACGCGGGTACCGGCTCCGCACACCTTATGGGTAAGGAATGGACAGCCCGCAGCATGGATGGTTCTGTTATTGAAGAAGGCGCGAAGGTGCGTGTACAGGCCATCAGCGGCGTAAAACTTATGGTTTCACCGATACCTGTTGAGGCAGCAGCTTCACGGTAGGGAGTTCCCTACGAACACAATATTAGGAGGAGAAGGTATGTTTTCTGTTCTCGCGACGGGGTTTCCCTACACAACGGTTGTCGTTGTCGCCGCCATTGCCATTATCTTCATGCTGATTGTAATCGCGAACATCAAGGTCGTGCAGCAGGCGCGCAGCTATGTCATTGAGCGGCTCGGCTCGTTCCACGCTCTGTGGGGCAACGGTTTGCATTTCAAGGTGCCGTTCATTGACCGAATCGTTAAAAACGTCTCTTTAAAAGAGCAGGTGGTGGATTTCCCTCCGCAGCCGGTAATCACTAAGGACAACGTCACGATGCAGATCGACACGGTTGTCTACTTTGAAATCACCGACCCAAAACTCTATACATACGGCGTAGAGAACCCGATGGCGGCCATTGAGAACCTGACGGCGACAACGCTGCGCAACATCGTCGGCGATTTGGAGCTTGACCAGACGCTGACCTCCCGCGACGTTATCAACACCAAAATGCGCGCTATATTAGATGACGCCACAGACCCATGGGGTATCAAAGTCAACCGCGTTGAGCTAAAGAGCATCATCCCGCCGCGCGAAATTCAAGACGCGATGGAGAAGCAGATGAAGGCGGAGCGTATGCGCCGTCAGGCGATTCTGCAAGCGGAGGGCGAAAAGCAAAGCCAAATCCTTGTGGCAGAAGGCGAGCAGCAAGCGGCGATCTTACGCGCCGATGCCGTGAAACAATCTAAGATTCTTGAGGCGGAGGGCGAAGCGAAAGCCATCATGGCCGTGCAGACAGCGCTGGCCGATTCTATCCGCCTGTTAAACGAAGCCGACGCGAAGGATTCCGTATTGAAGATAAAAGCCTTCGACGCGTTTGCCAAAGCCGCCGACGGAAAAGCTACGAAGATTATCATCCCGAGCGAGATTCAAGGGTTAGCGGGACTGGTAACGGGTATCAAAGAGGCTCTGTAGGGGTCGATGGCAATCGACCCGCCGTATTCCCCGTAGAGGCGATTCAAGAATCGCCCGGCATCCCCCGGCGCATGAAACGCGCCGGGGGATGTCTATTCAATTAAAACCGGGCGAAATTCCACGTGATCGGCGGACACCAAACGGTATGATATGCCGCCGTACAACCCCTCGATCGCGCGGGCGCGGGCGTGACTGTGGAGGTGTCCGAAGTAGCACCGCTTCACGTCGTACTCTCGCAATACATCCACCAGCGGGTCGCAGCGATAGCCTTCGTAAAGGGGCGGATAGTGCAGGAACACAATCAACTCCCCGTCCGTCAGTTTCCGTCCCGCGTCCAAAGACGCGCGGAGGCGTCCGACCTCACGCAGGATCATTTTTGCATCGTGATCCCCGCCGCGCTCTTCTTCGTAAAACCAGCCGCGTGTGCCGCAGATTGCCGCTCCGTCGTACACAAACGCGTTGTTGTGTAGGATATCGAGGGAGTTTATGCCGTTTTCGCTAAAAAAGCGCTTCATTTTGGAAGCTGTGTCCCAAAAATAATCATGGTTTCCCTTCAAAAGAAGTTTTTTGCAGGGGAAACGTTCCAAAAACAAAAAATCCGCCAAAGCTTCCTGAAGCGACATCCCCCACGAAGTGTCGCCCGCAAGAATCAGTGTGTCGGCAACGGTCAGTGCGGACAATCCGCGCTCGATTTTCGCGGTATAACCGTCCCACGCGCCGCCGAATATGTCCATCGGCTTGTTGGCGGCGAACGATAAATGCAGATCCCCGATTATATAAAGCACGGCATCTTCCCCATTGTATAATGACGGTTTTTTGTTGGTATACTAAAGAAAATTCCAAAGGAGATTTGCTATGTTAGGCCATCAGAAAAGCAAAGCCAATGTCGTCAACTGCACGGTGGGTACCTGCGCCTACCACGGTCCCGGCAACCAGTGCAACGCCAGCGGAATCAACGTCGGGACCGAATACGCGCTGGACAAAACGGAAACGTTCTGCTCTACCTACGCGCATAAAACGAATTAAAGCAACCGATTGACACGGGCGGGACAACCCCGCCCCTACATACCGAAAAACCTTTTCACATACGCTTCTATCCCGTCGGGAGCCACGGAGTCGAAGAATCTTCGCGGCTTTTTTAGCGTGAGCGCTTCGGGAACGGGAAACGCCGCCCCGTCCAGCGCGGCCGAAACGGCTTCGGGAAATTTACCGGGGTGCGCCGTCGCGACGACGATTCCGTCATGCGCGACCGCCGCCGCTGTCGCCGTATGCGGATCAATGACCGTCCCCGTTTTTTGATACAGCGCGCGGATGCAATCCTCAGCCTGCCTATCATCCCGCCAAGCGGCGCCGAACTCACTCCGCATCGCGTTCGCGGTGGCGGCGTTCAACTCGTACCGCCCCGTTGTATTCAGCTTTTGCATACAGTCCCGTGTAAACGCGCTGTCGCAGCCGGACAGTAGGTATACGGCGCGTTCAAAATTGCTCGAAACCAAAATATCCATTGAGGGGGACGTTGTTTTCACAAGGGGGCGGTTGCGGTCGTATACGCCGCTATCAATCACGTCGGTCAGCACATTGTTTTTGTTGGATACGCAAATAAGCCGCCCTAGCGGCACACCCATCCGCTTCGCGAACAGAGCCGCCAAGATGTTACCGAAGTTCCCGGTGGGTACATAGATGTCCGGGTGTCCCCCAGCCGCGCGTTCAGAGTATAAAAAGTCCGCGTATGCCGACACATAGTACACGATTTGCGGCAGCAGCCGCCCTAAGTTGATGGAGTTTGCGGAGGTTAGAATATAGCGCTCACTTCGCGCCGCATTAGAAAATACCCGCTTAACGCCGTTCTGCGCGTCGTCGAAATCGCCTTGAACCGCGCATACGCCGACATTGTCCCCTTCCTGCGTTACCATTTGCAGCTTCTGGATATCGGATACGCCTTCCTCGGGGTAAAACACCAACACGCGGGTACCGGAGACATCGCGAAACCCTTCCAGCGCGGCCTTGCCGGTATCGCCCGATGTCGCGGTCAGGATGAAAATCTCCCGCTTCTCCCCCGTCAGCTCTTTGGCTTTACCAACCAGACGCGGCAAAACCTGAAGTGCCATATCCTTGAACGCGCAGGTGGGACCGTGCCACAGCTCCAAAAAGAGCGGCACGTCTTCTGCGTATTCCGCGAGCGGCGCGGGCGCGCCGTCAAACCGCGCATACGCTTCGCGCATCATGTCATTAAGATCGCCGAACTCCGGCAGATACAGCGACAGCACCGCCGCCGCTCTCTGCGGATAATCCATCGGCGTGATCGTTTTGATAAAATCCTCCGGCAATACGGGAATTTGCTCCGGCACGAACAACCCGCCGTCCGGCGCAAGCCCTTGCAGGATCGCTTCCGCGCCGCTAACCGGCTCGGTTTGCCCTCTTGTGCTGATGTAATGCATGTCAGTAACCCTCCCCTAAAACGCGTTTTCGATATGCTCTATTTCCACAGCCTCAAATCCGCCGCCGGGCGCTGTGATCGCGATGACGTCAATACGCGGCTGTAAGGTTGTTCTTGGGTTTTTCGCCATCCACAGCTCCGCAGTCTTGCGAATCTTCTTTTGCTTTGACAGGGTAACCGTCTCCAGCGGGTGACCGTATTCAGACTTCGCCCGCATCCTAACCTCGGTGAATACGATATATAGGTCGTTGTAGACAATTAAGTCGATTTCGCCGCAGGGGGCGGAAAAATTGCTTTTCAGAAGACGATAGCCTTTGTTTTGCAAGTATTGCAGGGCAATCTGCTCTCCCCTACTCCCCTCTTTACGCATAATGTGTCACCTTCCTGATGAAAAGCGCCCGGTGTTCCGGGCAGGGACCCAGCTCGCGCAGGGCGCGGATATGCTCCGCCGTACCGTAACCTTTGTGCTTCGCGAAGCCGTAGCCGGGATACCGTCTGTCCAGCGCCAGCATGGCGCGGTCGCGCGTAACCTTCGCCAAGATCGATGCCGCCGAAATACACGGCGTTGTGCAGTCCCCTCCGACTACGGCGGTTGCCGGGGTTGAGAATCCCCGCGCGATATTTCCGTCTATCAGAAGCCGGCTTGGGCGGACGGTCAACCCTTCCGCGGCGCGGCGCATCGCGAGCAATGAAGCCTCAAGGATGTTGAGCTGTTCTATTTCAAGAACCGTAGCGGACGCCACGGCAAATGAAACGGCCTGACGGATGATTTCGTCAAAGAGAACCTCACGCCGCTTCGGCGAGAGCTTTTTGGAATCGGTCAGTCCCGGAAGGTCGTACCCCTCCGGCAAAATAACCGCCGCCGCGTATACATCCCCCGCCAGAGGACCGCGCCCGGCTTCGTCGATGCCGCACACCCACTCCGTCATGGCTTCTCCAGCGATAATCGCCCGAGCTTCCCGGCACGGAACTCATCCAGAAGGGTCAGAGCCATCCGTTCCGTGTCGGCGATGCCGCCGGTTTGCAGAAATCCGCGTCTCCGCGCGATTGCTTCAAGACTGTCCGAGACACCGTAACGTTTTGTAAGCGCGTCGGGATACAGCCCGTTCAGCTCATCTATCAGCAGTGACGCAAGACCTTCCGTGTCCATGATCTCGTCGCGAATCGCGCCTGTAAAGGCAAGACGTTGCCCCGTTACGGGGTCATCAAACTTCGGCCAGAGCAAGCCGGGGGTGTCCATCAATAAAAAGCCGTGTTCCATCGGGAACCACTGACGGCTGCGTGTGACGCCCGGTCTGTCCTCGGCTTTTGCCGCCTTACGCCGTAAGAGTGTGTTGATTAATGTTGATTTCCCCACGTTGGGAATCCCCAGCACCAAAACGCGCATGGCTCTCCCTGCCTGCCCTTTGGCCGCGAAGAAAGCGATCCGCTCTGTTAAAAGCTTTTTTAGAGCCGGCAGGATTGTCTTCGCGGCAGGCGGTGAAACGGCATTGACCGCGACTGCACCCGAAATAGCATTCTTCCACAGTTCGGTGACATCCGGGTCGGCGGCGTCAGCCCGCCCCAAGACAGTCAGGCAGGGTTTGCCGCCCTTCAGCGCCTCAATATCGGGGTTGCGGCTGGACAACGGAACGCGCGCGTCAAGCAGCTCAATGAGCGCGTCGGCGTGCGCGATATCGCCTTCAAGCTGACGGCGCGTCTTGGCCATATGACCGGGGTACCAATTGATGTTCATGTTACGGTAACGGCGCGCCGAGGGCGTCGCGCCCTACAGGACAAACGAATTCTGTTCACGGTCTTACAGCGTCCCGAATCTGTTGAACGGCAGCAACCGCAGCAGAACACGTCCCAAAATACAGCGCCGGTCAACACAAGCGATGTCGTCAAAACGGCTGTCCCGCGACTGATTGCGGTTATCGCCCATCAGGAAATACTCTCCTTCCGGCACAGTAAAGGACATCGGCATGTCACCGTTCCAAAGCCAATCCTGATCCCGGATGTACTCCTCTGTTTGAAGCTCTTCGTTGATATAGAGACTGCCGCTTAAATTATCATATCTGATATTGTCTCCGGGTACGCCGATTACACGCTTCACAAAGGGTTTATAGGTTCCTGTCGCGGGGTCGTAAGAGTCCGCAACGCCGTATTTGGAGAACATAACGACGTCTCCCTTCTCGGGGGTGTAAAAGAGGTTGGAAATCAACAGCATGTCATGTTCCTGTAAGGTTTCCCGCATGGAGTACTGCCGCACCGAAAAGACGCTCGCGACAAAGACGAACACCAGCACGATCCCCACAATCGCGCTGACGAGCGACTGCGCCCAGTCGAACAATTCTTTCGCTATGTCGAATTTTTCTTTTTTGGGAGACTCCCTGAAAATCTGCTCGTCCATCATCATGCTCCTTACGAATATAACTACACAAAACCGAAACGGTTCAGAGGCCACAAGCGCAACAGCACGCGCCCAAAAATACACCGCCGGTCTACAAACCCGATTTCGGAGGAACGGCTGTCAGTCGAATTGTTCCTGTTGTCTCCCGCGAGGAAATACTGCCCCTCCGGCACGGTAAACGATGTCGGCATATTGCCGAGCCATATCCATCGCTGCTCATATATATAGTCTTCGCTTTGCGCCTCTCCGTTGATGAAAAGCGTTCCGTTCTCAAATTGAATTTCGTCGCCGGGAATCCCGATCACGCGCTTGACAAAAGGTGTGTATCTGCCCGTGTCGGGGTCATAGGAACGGTACACCCTGTATTTGGAAAACATTACGATGTCGCCTCTTTGGGGTGTGTATAACAAATTGGATATTACCAGTATGTCATTCGGTTGCAACGTATCCAGCATTGACTCTTGATTAACGCTGAACTCACCGGCGACAAAGATAAATAGCAGAATAATTCCCACAATCACATCGATAAGCGGCTGCGCCCAATCGAATATTTCCCGCGCAATATTGGGGTGTATTAACCCACCGTTTTTGTCGGAACGTTCATGATTCATCAGAGAGCATCCTTTCGTATTCAGAAGCCGGAACGAAAAACGTTCCGGCTTTGCGTCAGATACGGATTTTAACTTTGGCGCTCTTGCCGACGCGGTCACGCAGATAGTAGAGCTTCGCGCGGCGGACACGCCCGTGGCGCATAACCTCTACGCGGGCGATGTTCGGCGCGTGAACGGGGAAAACCTTCTCAACCCCGATGCCGTAGGAGACGCGGCGGACGGTAAACGTCTCGCTGATGCCGCCGTGCTTTTTCGCGATAACCAGTCCTTCAAAGACCTGCACACGTTCGCGCGTACCTTCTTTGATACGGACGTGAACGCGCACCATGTCGCCGATTTCAACGACGGGCGGGTCCGCTTTGAGCTGACTGTCTGTCAGTGCCTTGAGATAATCCATAAAAACCCTTCTTTCTCGCGCTTTCGTGAGAAGATTCTCAGAGGAAAGCCGGTCTGCGGACGCTGTAGGCAACCGCACTAACGGAAATAATACCATAAAAAGTACGTTCTGTCAAGAAAAAAATCTATTTCGCGCTCTCGTCTTTGTATATCTGCGTGATGATTTCCTCCAGCGGCAGCTCTTTCACGGAAATGTCCGAGAAGTCCAGTCCCTCGATAAAATCCCGGATCGGCGTTTGCGAGACATCCACCTCCAGCGTGATCTCCCTCGGCGACTTTTGGGAAACGACCTTTGTGTGTTCCCCCAGAATCCCAAAGTCCGGATTCTCCAGCGTAAGCTCAACGATTTTCTTCTCGCCGAGGCTTTGCTGTAGCTTTTGCAGCGTATCGTCAAACACCTTTTTACCTTTGTTGATGATGATGATATGTTCGGCGAGTTTTTTCACGTCCTCAAGGTCATGAGTGGTGAGGATGAACGTAACGCCCTTCCTGTTCATTTCCCGTATGAAGTCGCGTATTGAAGCCTTCGCGATGACGTCAAGACCGATCGTCGGCTCGTCTAGGAATACGATTTTCGGGGCGTGAAGCATCGACATGATAAACTCGCATTTCATCCGTTCGCCGAGCGAGAGAACGCGCGTCGGCTTCTTCATGATGTCTCCCGTTTGGAACAACTCCGTCAGTTCGGATAGCCTTTTGTCGTAGTCGGTTTTCGGGATTCCGTAAATCGCGCGGTTCATATGAAAGCTGTCAACCGGCGGAATATCCCATATGAGCTGGGAACGCTGCCCGAAGACCGCGCCGATCTCGCTAACGTATTTCTTCCTGTCCGCGGAAGGTGTATACCCAAGCACCTTTATATCGCCCGAGGTTGGAAACAGCGCCCCACAGAGCATCTTGATGGTGGTGGATTTTCCCGCGCCGTTTGGGCCAAGGATTCCGCAAACACTCCCTTCCTCAACGCTGAAAGTAACGCCGTCAACCGCCCTCACGGTTTCCTTTTCACGCTTAAAAAGGTTTTTGAAAGTCTCCCCCGCCCCGCTCCCGCGCTTGTATGTCACATAGGTTTTTGTCAGGTCTTTAACGCCTATAATCATGCCTTACCCTCCGACTCCTTCATAACGCCGTATCATATGCCTGTAAAGCCAAATCCCAAACAGCAAGAAAACTCCGCATGGCAGAATAGCCGCGTACGCCGTCCAGCTCACGTTTCCGAGCAGCGCGGAGGCGGGGAAAAACCCGATCACGCTCACCGGGATAATGAACGAAGCGATCCCCCTGATTGCTTTGGGGAAAATGCCTGCGGGGTACTTTCCAAAGGTTTTAACGCTGTCATAAATTTCCGGGATGCGGGAGTTCCCCACCCACTTGAACGAAGTGGCCGCCATGATCATGCTGAACCCCGCCATCACGCAGAATCCGGCGGCGAAGAACAATAGGAAACGCAGCACTCCGAGCAACGTTACCGCTCCCACATGGGCAAGCGAAACGCCGAACATCACACCGCCGCCGATGACGATTCCCGCGAACTCCGGCTCAAAGCTCGTTGTGATGAGGAAGGTTAACGCGCTGAGGGGTTTTAAGAGAACCACCTCAAAACTCCCCTCGCGCACATGCTGCATCGTCGTCCACAGTACCTCGTTGAAGACAATTCCCGACAGTCCTTGCGAGAGGGTAAAAATAGACTGTATCAGCAGTATCTCATAAAAACTCCAGCCCGGAAAGCTCGCTCCGGAGCGATAGATCAAAATTGTCACAAGCGGAAACGCGAGATTGAAACCCAGCGTGATAAAGAATGACAGCAGAAAGTTCAAACGGTAAGACGCCGCGCGAAGCATCGCCGTCCTTACGCAGACTTTATAAATACGAAAGAATTTAATCATCACCAACCAACTTTCCCCTACGCGCCAACCGCCGTAAACCGTCTCATGGCTCTTCGGTACAGCACCTCCGAGAGCAGAAACACCACGACTACCGCGACCGCTTGAATCCCGACAATCGCGGGAAGCGAAAATTCTCTGCCCGCGAGCGAGTATCTCCCGAGGAAAACCATCGCCGGAACATAAGAGGTATACTGGAACGGCAGGAAAAACTGTACGCTTTGAAACGCCGCCGGGAAGAGTGCCAGCGGGATCAGCGCGCCGGAGAAGATGCTGCTGATTAAGTTGTACACCATTCGTATTCCTTCCGCCCGTACGAGCCAAAAGGACGCCAGCCCAAGGCAGTAGTTGACATAGAAATTCATGAAAAACGCCAGCACAACCGAAAGAACGAGCCAGCCAAAATGCGCCGGACGCATATCAATGCCGAACAAGAGGGAGAAGATCAAAACGCAGGGAACGAACTCCACGGCTATCCCCAACACACGGTGACCAAACTTTTGCGACAGCGCAAAAAAGCGGTGGTTGAGCGGGCGGAGAGCGAACGTAAGGAATTTCCCCGTGCGGATCAGCATTGACAGGTTCCAGTCGGCGAAATCCATCACGACATACCCGATCAGCGCCGTCGCGCCGAAGTAACGTATCATTTCAAAAAGCTCCATGCCGCCGAGTGCGTTTGTCCCGGAGCCGTAAACCGCGTTCCATATGTAGTACTGCACGATGAAATACACCGGCCCGACAAATATAGAAACCATGGAATGGGTGCGGAACGCCCCCCACTCCTTAAACGTGACCCACGCCACCGCCCCGCAGACGCTCAGCTTTTGCCGTATCAAGCGTATCGCGTTCATCGGTTACAGCAACCCCGACCAGATGACGTACTTCGTGTTGTGGATGGGGATTAAGTTGAACTGACCGCTGTAATACGGCATGAAAACGTTCGCGACAAAGTCCTCCTTCGGGTCGATATACAGCCAGCAGACACCCGCGCCCTCATGCCCGAAGGTGCCCTCCGTCATGTGGTTAAACGGTTTGTTCGTCATGACCTCAAAGCCGAGGCCGCAGTAATGCACTTCGTCCGCTCCCCAGCAGTAATTGCGGAGGTTGTCATGCTTGAGGTGCGACCAAGACATATTCTCCACCGATTTCCGGCCGACAATCCGAACGCCGTCCAGGGAACCGTTGTTCAAAAGCATCCGCCCAAATTTGTTGATGTCGGCTAAAGTGGATGAGATGCCCCAACCGCCCTGCGGCAGAAGCGACCACGGTCCGCTTTTACGCTCCGCCGCAGGCGTAGGGACTTCATGCTCATTCGTTACGCAGACGCGCCCGAAAACCTCGTCCGGCAGATCATAAAAGGTTTCGTTCATCCCCAGCGGGTTTAGGATGTTCTCTTTGACAAACTCGCCGAGCTGCTTACCGCTGATTCGCTGGATGATTTCACCTAAAATGCAAAAGCAGTGCGAAGAGTAGATCCATTCCTCGTTCGGCTTGCGGCGCGGCTGCTGGGTCAGCAGCGCCTTGATCCAGTTTCCGTCAAACTCATCGAGGTATTTCGACCAGTCCGTTTCGTAAGCATCGGGAAAAGCGCCCCAATCCGGCAGCAGACCGGAGGTGTGCGTCAGGAGGTTATACACCGTGATACCCTTATGGAGCGGGGTGTCAAACTCCGGCAAATGCCGCGCCACGGTGTCGTTTATGTTGATATATCCCCGTTCCGCGAGCATAAAGAGCGCCGTCGCCGTGAACATCTTCGTTATGGATGCGATCCTTCGGATACTGTCGGGCAGCAAGGGTTTTTCCGGCGAGCGGTAATCGAGGGAACCGACCGCGTTGCGGGCGAATGTCTTCCCATGCCGCGTAAGGCAGTAAGAGCCTCCCTGCACGATTTTGTCTTCGATCATGCGCCTGATAAAATCGTTCAGGCGGTCTATGTAAAGGCTTTCGTAGCCCGCCTCCTCCGGTGTATAGGGAACTTCTCCTTTTGTGATTTGTGTGTTGAATGACGACATTGAATCATCTCCTTAAATAATCCCCGACCAAATGATAATCTGTGTATTGTAGATCGCTTCGGGACACCAACCGCTGTCCGGCGGGTTATCGAACGGCACAAAAATCGCCGCCGTAAACTCTTCCACAGGATCCATCAGGAGCGCAGAGAAGTCCGCGCCCTCATGAAAGAAGCTGCCCTTTGAATAAACGTATTCGGCGTCTTTTTTCATATCGAACCCGATGCCGAACGCGCGGTCGGGATCGTTTACATTCCAAGCGTAATTCGGTATGTTTCGTAAAGTGTACGACGTGGCGCGTTCCAGGATCTTTCGCCCGACGATACGAACGCCGTCCAGCCGCCCTTTATACAGGCACATGTTTCCGAAGCGAACCATGTCAGCAATTGTGGAGGTAACCCCGCCGCCGGTATCGGGAATCTGGTTCCACAGATTATCCGCCTTACCTTCATCCATACCGCCGTATATAAGACGACTAAAATATTCCCTGTGTCTCTCACTTTTGACAATATGCCGCTTCGCGAGTTCGGGAGTCAAACCCAAAGCCGTATCGTTCAGTCCGAGCGGGATAAAGATTTCATCCTTCATATATTCGCTCGCCGGTTTTCCGCTGACTTTCGCGATGATTTCCCCGAGAACCGTGAATCCGAAGGTGCAATATTGCCACTCCACACCCGGTTCCCGTCGCACCCCGCCTTCCAATGCCGCCTCTAGCCAGTTGAACTCTCCGGCGGTCTTTGAGTCAAGCGAGGCGTATGTTTGTATGTACTCGTCGACAAGTTGATAGTAGTCTTTTCGTTCTTTCATGTCGGGGTAGCCGTCGTTTTTGTCGGGCATCATGCCGGAGGTATGGGTCAGAAGGTGGAACACGGTAATCTTCCAAAACGGATCCTTCTTAAATTCCGGCAGAATCGTCTGCACCTGCGTATCGAGCCGGAAATGCCCGTCCTCAATCAGCTTGAGAATCGCGACGGTGGTGAACAGCTTCGTCACCGACGCGATACGGTTCGTCGTGTCCGGCAGAAAGGGTTTCGTGGGGTTGTCGAACTCTAGCCGCCCCATCGCGTTATGCGCAAAAATCTTGCCCCTGCGCGACAGGCAGTAGGAAGCGCACTGGAGACTGCCGCTCTCGATCAGCTTCCAAAGGTGCCGGTGGAGCGCGTCAAGCCGCGAAACGTCGTACCCCGCTTCCTCCGGGGTGAAGTCGGTTCTGCCTCGGATGATTTCCATTGCAAGATCCTCCCGTTCATTGTGTTGATGGAACAGTATACCATGTAAATTGGACAACAATGCGTCATGTTTTAATTTTCTGCGCAAGATTAGGAAGCGTTTTCTGGGACGCGGAAACCGCGCCCCTACAATATATCAGAAAAATCTCCCAAAATCAACAACTATCGGTTGTTTTTATACAATTTTGCCTGCGTGAGCAGTTCCTCCGCCGTTTTCCTCGCGTTGTCCGTGACCGGTATACCGGCCATCAAACGCGCCAGCTCTTCCACACGCTCACCGTGATTGAGTTTTTGGACGCGGGTAACGGTACGCTCCCCCTCCACGGCTTTCTCCACGCGGAAGTGCGTGTCGGCGAACGCCGCGATCTGCGGCAGATGGGTTACGCACAGCACTTGTTTGCGGCGCGAAACCGCGCAGAGCTTCTCCGCCACCCGCTGCGCAGCCCGCCCCGAGACGCCGCTGTCCACCTCGTCAAACACCATCGTCTGCACAGTGTCACCCTCGGCCAAAAGGTTTTTCAACGCCAGCATGATCCGTGCCATCTCACCGCCGGAGGCAATCTTCGAAAGCGGCTTAAACGGTTCACCGACGTTTGTCGCGATGGAAAACCGAACGCCGTCGCAGCCGGAAGCGTGCGGCTCTTTTTCCTCCATGTCAACGGCGAATTTTACCTTTCCCATATCCAGCTCGGACAGTTCCCGCGCCATCCGTTCCTCCAAGCGCCGCGCCGCTTCGCGCCGCGCCTCGCTTAACAAATGCGCTTCGGCAAGCAAAGCGCTCTCGGCACGGGCAATCTCACCGTCCAGCTCCGAAAGCCGCCTGTCGGAGGTTTCGAGCGCTTCCAACTCGCCTTCCCAGCGATCGGCGGCTTTCAATATTTCCTCCAAGCTCATATTGTGCTTGCGGCGAAGGCGGCTCAACGCGTCCAGCCGCGCTTCGACCTGCTCTAGTTCCTCCTCGGATTCTTCCATCTCCTCATGAAATGCCCTCGCCTCCTCGGCACAGTCCCGCAGGGCATATTGCAGTTCTCTCAGACGCTCCGCCGCCTCCGCCAACTCCGGGGCAAGCCGTGCTGCCTGCGTCAGATCGTCCGCCGCAGCTTCGCAAAGCCCGCAAGCGCCGCTGCTGTCCTCGTCACCGTACAGAGAAAAGTACGCGCCGCTGAGCGCTTCGCGAATCGCCGCCGCGCTCCGCAGCGTTCTTTTTCGCGCGGTAAGAGCATCATATTCATCGGGAATAGGGTCAAGCTCCCGCACTTCCCGCAGGCGGTATGTAAGCATATCAATCCGCGCGGCTTTTTCATCTTCCGCAACGGAAAGCGTTTCTCGCTCGGCACGGAGTTTCTTCCACGAGCCGTACAATTCCGCGTAACGCTCCGCCGATAATCCGGCAAACGCGTCTAGGTAACCGATGTGCGTTTCCTCACGCAGCAGAGCTTGGCTGTCGTGCTGCCCGTGGATGTTCACAAGCCCGTCGCCCGTTTCCCGCAGAACCGCGAGTGTCACAGGCTTGCCGTCCATCCGGCAAAGGTTCCGCCCGTCCTCGCGCAGCTCTCGCTGTAATAACAGCTCGTCCCCGTCCGCGGAAGCGAATACGCCGCTCACTTCGGCGGCTTCGTGACCTGATCGAATTAAATCGCGAGACGCCCTCTGCCCAAGCACCGCGCTTAGGGCGTCGATGACGATCGACTTACCCGCACCCGTTTCGCCGGTCAGGATGTTCAGCCGCGCGTCAAACGCGATATCGCTGATGTCGATGACCGCGATGTTTTCAATGTGTAAAAGGGAGAGCATATTTCACCTCTCAATCCGCCAGTATAGCCTTCAGCTGCTCCGCCAGATTCTTCGCTTCGGCGTCGCCGCGCAGGGCGATAAACGCCGTATCGTCTCCGGCCAGCGTTCCGGCGACGGTGGGGTTCGGTGACGCATCCAGCGCCGAACAGGCGGCTTGCGCCATACCGGGCAGGGTCTTGATAATCACAAGGTTCTGCGCGATGTCGATGGATGTGACGCTTTCGCGGAAGATTGTCCGCAGCCGTGCCGAGAGAGCGTCGTCGGGAGCCTCACCCGGCAGCGCGTAACGGTATATGCCTTTATCCGAGAGAACCTTATAAAGCCGCAGTTCGCGAATGTCCCGCGATACTGTCGCCTGCGTGGCTTCCATCCCCTCCGTCCGCAAAAGGCGCAGTAGTTCTTCCTGCGTCTCCACGTCCCGTTTTCCTACAATTTCCACGATCTTTTCCTGTCGTCTCCGCTTCATGAAAAACCCCTCCTACAGCCGGTGAATCCGTGCGTTGTCAAAAAAATGACTGCCTTCCGGCTCCAGACAGCGCAGCGTCATTTCGGATATCCGCAATTCCACCGCTTCCCCTTCGTCTAGACGCGTCGGTTCCTCTCCGTCGGCAGAGAAAAAAATATGCCTGCGTTCCGCGTGGGAGGGTTTTATTATCAGCGTCCTGTCGGGGGAAAGGACAAACGCGTGGTTCCGTGACGCGTGCGCGCAAATGGGCGTAACCAGCATACAGGACAGCAGCGGGTCGGCGACCGGCCCGCCCGCCGAAAACGCGTACCCCGTGGACCCTGTCGCGGTCGACACGATTACCCCGTCTCCAAGGAATGAACCGAGGGTAACGCCGTCCGCCTCGATGTCCACGGACACCGTCTGAACGGCGGCACCCCGCGAAAACACCGCATCATTGACGGTGAGAACGGAACGCACAACTTCGCTTCCCCGCAGCACCCGCGCTTCCAAGACGGAGCGTTCCGCGACCGGGAACCCGGCAAGCCCACGCAAAACATCGAGGTTGTCGGGACTTACGCGCGAGAGGAACCCCGTATGCCCCAAACAGACACCCAGCACCGGTACGCCGCACGGCAGCGCCAGTTTCGCGCAGCGCAGAAAGGTTCCGTCGCCGCCGAGGGACAGTACCGCGTCCGCATCGTCAAACACCTCCGGATTTCCCTCATAATCGGCGCAGGAAATGTTCTCGGAACGGAGAATATCACGGATTTTTTTTGTAACGCGAAGATCGGGGTCTTTTTCTTTGTTTGTAAAGAGTACCGCTTTCATATCAGTTCCTCATGGGCGCTCCGCACCGCGCGGCTTAACACTTCGGAAGACAAGACCTCTTCCCCTCCGGCGGTCAGATGCGCCAGAAATTCTATGTTCCCTTTCGGACCTTTAATCGGCGAAAAGGTTATGTCCTTTACGCCAAATCCTGCGTTTGCGGCGGACAAGGCAAAACCTTGCAACACCTCAAGATGCACCGTGGCGTCCCGCACCACGCCGTTTTTGCCAACCTTCTCCCGCCCGGCTTCAAACTGCGGTTTTACCAGACAAACCATTGGCGCGTCCGGGTGGAGAATCTGCCTGACCACCGGCAGAACCAGCGAAAGCGAAATAAACGAAAGATCAAGCACCGCCATGTCGGCGAAGTAGCTGTCAAGGTGTTTGCTTGTCAGGGAACGGATGTTAAAACGCTCCATGCAGGTAACCCTCGGATCGTTGCGGAGTGCCCAAGCCAGCTGCCCGTAACCCACATCCACCGCCCAAACGTGCGCCGCGCCGCGCCGGAGCAAACAATCGGTAAACCCTCCGGTCGAAGCGCCGCCGTCCAATATGCGCAATCCTTCGACGGAGATTGCGAATGTATCCAGTGCCTTCATAAGCTTCAGCCCGCCCCTGCTGACAAACGCCGTCCGTTCGCGCACTTCAATGTCCGCGTCGGCGGAAAACCCCGCACCGGGCTTCTCCTCTTTCTGACCGTTCACGTATACGTCGCCGCTCATCACAGCGGCGCGCGCCTTCTCCCTGCTGTCAAACAGCCCCCGCCCGGTCAACAGGATGTCTAAACGTACCTTTTCAGCCATACTGACGGTCGGTGCCGAACGTTTCCGAAATCACGGCGGCTACGGAAGCGGCGTCAAGGCGGCAAAATACCAGTAAGTCCGTGTCGGAGCCGTGCGGGATAAAGCGGTCGCCCGTGTTGATCGGTACACCTTTAACGAACCGGCACAGATACCCCGGGTTGTCCTCCAGGATAAATACCGCTCCGTCGCAGGCAATCTCCGGAAGCGGCTTAAGCGACGTTACCCTTATAACGCCGACCGACAAGATTCCTTCTAGACGCTCCGCCGCGTCCAGAGCGACCCGCGCCATTCCTCCGTATGTGACAATCGTCGCGTCGCGCCCCGTCCGGCATGTCACCACCGGCTGCAACAACGCCCCGCTGTCGTTCGGCAGCGCGCGCTTCGGGTAACGAATCGCGACCGGTCCGTCATTCGGTAAGGCGAGCATCTGCCGAAGCTCGGAAAATGTAGACGGCGCGAGCAGCGTGAGACCCGGAACGGAGGATAAAAACAGCGGGTCGAACACACCGTGGTGTGTTTCCCCGTCCTCGCCGGACAACCCCGCGTGTCCGACGGCAAAAACGACCGGCAGATTCTGCATCGCGACGTCGTGGACGATTTGGTCATACGCCCGTTGCAAAAACGTGGAGTAAACCGCGACCACCGGGTGCAACCCCTGCTTCGCCATCGCGGCAGCCATCGTGACGGCGTGTCCTTCCGCGATCCCGACGTCGAAAAAGCGGCTCGGAAACCGTTTCGCGAACGGGTCAAGACCGCATCCCGACTGCATCGCGGCGGTAATCGCGACGATTTTGCGGTCGGTTTCGGCAAGTTCGGTCAACGCTTCCCCAAAAATGCGCGAAAACTCGTCGCAAGCCGCGCCGTTTCCCACGCCGTGGTCGATACGGAATTGTTTCACGCCGTGGTACTTGCTGGGGTTCTTTTCGGAATAGGCGTATCCCCGCCCCTTTTGCGTCACCAAGTGGATCAAAACGGGTTTCCTCATCGCGGCTGCTTGCCGAAGCAGATGCGTTACCGACTTGATGTCGTGACCGTCGGTCGGTCCCAAATACTCAAACCCCATCTGCGCAAACAGGGAGCCGGGAAAAACGGCGTTCTTGACAAGCTCCTTGCTTCTGTGTATGAAGCGCCCGACCGCCCGACCGCCCGGCAGCGGGTCAAGCAGCTTGTGCGTGAAGCGCTTCGCGCTGAAATAGCGCGGCTGCAAGCGGAGCCTTGTAAGGTGGCGCGCCACGCCGCCCACGTTTTTCTTGATCGACATGCCGTTGTCGTTCAACACGACGATTAACGGCTCACCGCTCTGCCCCGCGTCGTTCAAGCCCTCGTAGGCGAGGCCGCCTGTTAAAGCGCCGTCTCCCAACACGGCGACACAGTGGTAATCCTCTTTCAAAAGGGTGCGGGCGCGAGCCATACCCAGCGCCGCCGACACCGACGTGGAGGCGTGTCCGGCGGCAAACGCGTCATGGACGCTCTCGGCGGGTTTCGGGAAACCCGACATCCCCCCAAGCGAACGCAGCCCGGTAAAACCCTCTTTGCGCCCGGTCAGAAGTTTGTGGACGTAACATTGATGCCCCACATCAAAAACGATACGGTCGCGCGAGGTGTCAAACACACGGTGCAGGGCGACGGTCAGTTCCACGACGCCCAAGTTTGACGCCAAATGCCCGCCGGTTTTTGAAACATTCTTGATCAAAAACTTTCGGATTCCGGCGCAAAACGCGTCCAGCCGTCCTTCGGGAATCTCTTTTACCGCCTGCAAATCCCGGTCAAACAATCGCATTCGTTCACCTGCTCTCATCCTGCCGCCACAATGGCGGCAACCTCCGGCGCGGGGATGCATATACCAAAAAGTATACCCAAAGCCGCTCCGGCGAAGACCTCAAAGGGCGTATGCCCCAGCAGCTCTTTCAATTCTTTCACGACGAACTCCGGCTTTTGGTGTCCCCAGTTATCCAAAATATAGTTGATAATCTTCGCCTGTTCGCCCGCGGAACGCCGCACGTTCGACGCGTCAAACATCACGACAATCGCAATTACGGCGGCAATGGCGAACAAGCCCGAATCTAAGCGGTAGAGTTTACCCACCGAGGCAGCCATCGCGCAGACGATGGCGGAGTGCGAAGAAGGCATACCGCCTGAACCGAGCAGCCGTCGGAAATCCAGCTTCTTATAGCGAATCAGAATGATGATCATCTTCAGAATCTGCGCAGTGAGAAAGGCAAGGAGCGACACGTTGATGATATGGTTGCCCGTCAGGAAATTTACAGCCGCTCTCATCGTCCTTCCGCTCCTATATATATCAAACTTTCGGTGAGAGATTTCATTAGCTCATTACCCGAAAACGCTTCTAAGTGTCCCAACGCTTCGGTGAAGAATTGTGTCGCAAGACACCGGCAGGACTCGTCTCCGTCCGAAACGTCGTCGGCATATTGAAACCCAAGCCCGAAGCTCATCCCGAACGCCGCCGCGTCCGCCCTCCGTTCCGTCGCGCCCGCAAGAACGCACCCCGCTTCCGCCGCCGCGACGAACATTGCAGCCGTTTTGAGCTGATGAATCACATCGGTTGCCGCCTCGCGGCGCAAGTCCAGTTCCTGACCGCCCGCAATCCCGTGAAGACCCGACGCTTCGGCGATGATCCGCGCGGCTTCAAACGCTCCGTTAACGCCGGAACACAGCATCGTTTCAAACGCCGCCGAGAGAAGAGCGCTTCCGGCGAGAAGCGCCGTCGCCTCTCCGTATACGATATGGTTCGCCGGCTTGCCGCGCCGTGTATCATCGTCGTCCATACAGGGCAGGTCGTCATGTATCAGCGAATAGGTGTGAATCATCTCCAGCGCGCAGGCGAACGGCAGCGCGTCCTCCCAGTTTCCGCCGCACATACGGCAGAACTCTAAAAGTATCACAGGGCGCAGACGTTTGCCGCCCGGAAAGAGGCTGTAGCGCATCGCGTCCAGCAACCTCTTCTGCGGCATGTCCCGTTCCGGCAGGGCTGTGTCCAGCGCCGCGTTAATCGCGCTGATATACCGTTCAAATTGCGCCTCATTCTGTTTGTTCAAAGGGCTGTTCCTCCACTGTGTTTTCCGGCGTTTTGGTCAGTTTGGTCACGCGCTGCTCCGCCTTTTGCAAAAGCGTCTCGCAGGTTCCCGCGAGCTTCGCGCCCTCCTCAAAGAGCTTGATCGAATCCTCCAGCGGTGTGTCTCCCCGTTCCAAAGCGCGGATGATTTCGTTAATCCGGGTAACGGCTTCCTCAAAGCTCTGTTTCTTAGCAGCCATACTTACCCCTCCAATACTTCTATTACACGGCTTTTTAGCCGTCCTTCGCGCAGGCGTATATTCACGGTGTCGCCCACGGCTACGTCTTTCGCGGAGCGAATGGGGTTTCCGTCTTCGCTTTCCGCCACCGCGTAGCCTCGCGCGAGCACTTTTAGCGGACTCAGCGCGTCCAGCCGCGCCGCGAGGGAAGCGAGCGTTCGCGATCTCGGCTGAGAACCACGCTCCCACGCGCCGGACATCCTCTCGCTCATACGGTCCAGCGACAATCTCTTATCGGCGAAGAAGCGTTCCGGCGAAAGGCGCAGTTTCATGTCAGAAAGCCGTGACAGCCACTCCTCCGTATCCGGCGCGACGATCTCGGCGGCGTGGCTCGGCGTCGCGGCGCGGATATCGGCGACGAAATCGGCAATGGTCACATCCGGTTCGTGTCCGACTGCCGACACAACCGGGGTCGCGCAGGCAAAGATGGCGCGCGCCACCCGTTCGTCGTTGAACGCCCACAGATCCTCCAGCGAACCGCCGCCCCGCCCGGTGATGATAACGTAATCTATGCCTTTACGGTCGCAGTAGCGGATGGCGGAGGCAATCTCCTCCGGCGCTTCCGCGCCCTGCACCCGCACCGGCACGACCACCACGTCACACAGCGGCCACCTGCGGCCCAAAATACGGATCATGTCGCGTACCGCCGCGCCCGCC
>DBDP01000178.1:0-9435 GCA_002293625.1 Clostridiales bacterium UBA929
CGATAAAATGAGCCACATCTCCACAGGCGGCGGCGCGTCGCTGGAATTCCTGGAGGGCATAGAGCTTCCGGGTATAGCATGTCTGAACGACAAATAGGGAGGAACTATTATGAACAAAACCCTTCGCCAGACCGTTATCGCGGGAAACTGGAAGATGAACAAGACACCTTCCGAGGCGCGCGACCTACTGGACGGCGTAAAGAAACTCTGCGGCAAGACAAAGTGGTGCGACGTCGTCGTCTGTGTGCCGTACTTGGACATTCCCCTCGCGGTGCGCACACTGAAAGACTGCCGCGTCTCGGTCGGCGCGCAGAACATGCATCAAGAGGCGTCCGGCGCGTTCACCGGCGAGATTTCCGCCGAAATGCTGCGTGACGCCGGCGTGAAATACGTCATCATCGGTCACAGCGAACGGCGGCAGTATTTTGGTGAAACCGACGCGCTTGTCGCTAAGAAAATCACCCGCGCCCTCGACTGTGATCTGCGCCCCATCATCTGCGTCGGCGAAACGCTGGAGCAGCGCGACATGGGCATCACCCTTGAGATTGTCGGAGCGCAGGTGAAAGCCGCGCTGACCGCCGTGCCGGAAGACAAGGCGCGCCGCGTTATCTTCGCCTACGAACCGGTTTGGGCGATCGGCACCGGGCGCGTCGCGACCTCCGAGCAGGCAGCCGAGGTCTGCGGACACATCCGCTCGATCGTTCGCAAGCAATACGGCGCGCGTATCGCCCGCGGCGTGACCGTGCAGTACGGCGGCTCGATGAACGCCGAAAACGCGCGGGAGCTGCTCTCCCAGGCGGATATCGACGGTGGTCTGATCGGCGGCGCTTCACTGAAGCCCGAACCGTTCGCCGCTATTGTTGACGCATCAAACCAATAAAAGAAGCCCTATAAACTCCGTGTTCGCCGTAGGCGAACGAGCGCAGCGCTTACGAGCAGGCGCTTTTGGCGCGGTGTCGCAAGCCGGAGCGGAGGAGTTTTAGGGTGACACAAGGAGCCTTATGAAAAAACAACCTTTCGTCCTAATCATCCTCGACGGGTTCGGGCTGGCACCGGACGGAGAGCGCAACGCCATATCGCGCGTCAAAACGCCGGTACTCGATAAGCTGTTCGCCGAATGCCCGCACACAACCCTCGCGGCGTCCGGCATGGACGTCGGTCTGCCAGAAGGGCAGATGGGCAACAGCGAGGTGGGACACACCAATATCGGCGCGGGCCGGGTGGTCTTTCAGGATCTGCCGCGCATTACGAAAGACATTCAAGACGGCACGTTTTTTGAGAACGCCGCCTACAACGCCGCGATCGACAACTGCCTAAAAAACAATACGTCGCTCCACCTGATGGGACTGATGAGCGACGGCGGCGTCCACAGCCACAACACCCACACATGGGCGTTCTTGGAGCTGTGTAAACGGCGCGGCTTGGAGCGCGTGTATCTGCACTGTTTCCTCGACGGACGCGATGTGCCGCCCAAATCGGGACGCGATTTTGTGGCCGAAGCGGCGCAAAAATGCGGAGAGTTTACCGGGCGGATCGCCACCGTGATGGGGCGCTTCTACGCGATGGATCGCGACAACCGCTGGGACCGCGTCGAACGCGCCTACAATGCCCTTGTATTCGGCGACGCGCCGTATAGTGCCGACCCTGCCGCCTCGGTGCAGCAAAGCTACGACGCCGGCGTGACCGACGAGTTTATGGAGCCGGTCGTTTGTGTCAAAGGCGCGGAGGTCAAGCCGGGCGACAGCGTTATCTTCACAAACTTCCGCCCCGACCGCGCGCGGGAGATAACCCGCGCTTTCGCGGACCCCGATTTTAGCGGGTTTGCCCGCAAAAACGGATACTTCCCCCTTCATTACGTCTGCACGACCGAGTACGCCGCCGACATGCCGAACGTTTCGGTGGCCTATCCGCCCAAAGAACTGCGCGACATTTTCGGCGAGTATATCAGCCGTCTTGGGCTGAAACAGCTCCGTATCGCCGAGACGGAGAAATACGCGCACGTCACGTTCTTCTTCAACGGCGGCGAAGAGAAAGTATTTGACGGTGAGGATCGCGTACTGATCCCCTCCCCAAAAGTTCCGACGTATGACCTAAAGCCCGAAATGAGCGCTTATGAGGTTACCGACGCGGTGGTGGAGCGCATCGAAAGCGGGGAGTACGACGTAATCATCCTCAACTACGCGAACTGCGACATGGTGGGGCATACCGGCGTGATGGAAGCCGCCGAAAAAGCCGTGAAAACCGTGGACGAATGCGTGGGGCGGGTGCTGGACGCCGTCGCGAAGCGCGCGGGGCGCGCGATTGTCACCGCGGACCACGGAAACGCGGATTGCATGGTCGACGAAGACGGCGAAACGCCGTTCACGGCACACACCACAAACCCCGTGCCGTTCATCTTAGTCGGTTCCAACGCGCGGCTGCGGGAAGGGCGTCTGTGCGACATCTGCCCGACGATTTTAGACCTGATGGGTTTTCAAAAACCCGAAGAAATGACCGGCGAAACTCTTATCCAAAAATAACCCCCGCGGGCGGGTGCAACCCGCTACCATAAATAAAACAAGGGAGAAACACACATGAAGAAAATGCTTGAGATCGTAGACATCATCGGGCGCGAGATCCTCGACAGCCGCGGCAACCCGACCGTGGAGGTCGAAGTCATCGCCGAGGACGAAAACGGGATGCATATGGGTCGTGCCGCCGTACCCTCCGGCGCGTCCACCGGCATCTTCGAGGCTTGCGAACTGCGCGACGGCGACAAGAGCCGTTATATGGGCAAAGGCGTCTTGAAAGCGGTCGACGCCGTCAACACCGAGCTGGCCGATGCCATCATAGGCTTCAACGCGCTGGATCAGGTGGAGATCGACAAAACCATGATTGATCTGGACGGCACCCCCAACAAGTCCCGCTTGGGCGCGAACGCCATTCTGGGCGTCTCGCTCGCCGTCGCGAAGGTCAGCGCGGAGGCGCTGGGCGTGCCGCTCTACCAATACATCGGCGGCGTGAACGCCAAGGCGCTGCCCGTTCCGATGATGAACATCTTAAACGGCGGCGCGCACGCGAGCAACAACGTAGATATTCAAGAGTTTATGATCATGCCGGTCGGCGCTCCGGATTGGCCGGAAGCGCTGCGCCGCTGCACCGAGGTATTCCACAATCTGAAGAAACTCCTGTCCGCTCAGGGCATGACGACCGCCGTCGGCGACGAGGGCGGCTTTGCCCCGAACCTGAAAAAGGACGAGGACGCGCTGAAGGTCATCGTGGAAGCCATCGAAGCCGCCGGATATAAGCCGGGCGACGACTTCCGCATCGCGATCGACGCCGCCGTCAGCGAATGGTATGACGCAAACGAGGGCGTTTACAAGCTCCCCAAAGCCAAAAAGACCATGACCCGCCAGCAGATGGTGAAGATGTGGCAGAACTTTGCCGACAAGTACCCGATCATCTCCCTTGAGGACGGCATGGCCGAGGATGACTGGGACGGTTGGGCGATGCTGACCAAGGCGCTGGGCGGCAAAATCCAGCTGGTTGGCGACGATCTGTTTGTCACGAACGTGGAACGCCTGAAAAAGGGCATTGACCTCGGCGTCGCGAACGCGATCTTAATCAAAGTCAACCAAATCGGCTCGCTGACCGAGACGCTGGACGCCATCCAAATGGCGAACCGCGCCGGTTATACCGCCGTCGTCAGCCACCGCTCCGGCGAGACCGAAGACGCGACGATCGCCGACATCGCCGTAGCGCTGAACGCGGGACAGATCAAGACCGGCGCGCCGAGCCGCACCGACCGCGTCGCGAAGTACAACCAGCTCCTGCGCATCCACGAGGAACTGGGCGATTCCGCGCAATATTTGGGGTTAAGTGCATTTTTTAACTTAAAGTAGGATCCTTCCTTCAGATAGTAAAGACAAAGCGTCGGGGCGGCGGGGCGGTGACTTTAACGGGGGCGGCGAATACGTCGCCCCTATGATATGCGGAGGTACCATATGCACTATTCATCTTGCAACCCGAACGCCTCGCCGGAGGCGCGGAGGGTGCTGCAATACTTGGCGGATCTGCGCGGCAACGGGATCCTGACGGGTCAGCACACGCAGACAATGGAGCAGGCGGAGCTTGCCTATATCCGCGAGGTAACCGGCAGAGAACCGGCGCTGTGCGGGTTCGAGCTTTTGGCGTATTCGCCCAATATCGACTATCAAAACAGCGGGGAAGAATGCCTCACCGAAGTGGAGGCAAACAAAAATACCCTTGAAAAAGCGTGGGAATGGGCAAAACGCAAAGGCTTGATTACCTTCACATGGCACTGGTTTTCCCCGCTCGGCGGCAGCGACAAAGCGTTTTACCAGCGCAATACCCCTTTTGACGCGCGCTTGGCTTTGGTTGAGGGAACACCGGAACGAACAGCGTTCCTCGGGGATTTAGACGCGATGGCGGCGCTGCTGAAACCTTTCGCGGATGTGCCGATATTGTGGCGTCCCTTCCACGAAGCCGAGGGCGCGTGGTTTTGGTGGGGAAGCAGAGGACCAGAGACGGCGCGAGGGCTGTACCGCGCGATGTTTGACGTGTTTGTAAATAAGCACGGGCTGAACAACCTGATTTGGGTTTGGAACTCGCCGCGGGCCGAAGGGTATGTGGGCGACGACGTATGCGACGTCATCTCCCGCGACGTTTACTTGGAGGCGCATACGCATTCCGATTACAAGGAAAAATACGATGAACTGGTTCAAATCACGCCGTGCGGTAAGATAGCGGCGCTGGGCGAGACGGGGCCAGTTCCCGGCATCGCGGCGCTCTCCGAAACGCGAATCCCGTGGACATGGTATATGACATGGAGCGGACGCCTTTGCGGTGAGGACGTCACGTCGCGGGAAGAGCTTAGAGCGGCGTACAGCCATCCGTATGCCGTTACGCTGGAGACTTTGCCGGAATTATATTAGATCGCTTGCGAAACCCGGCAGGGAAGCTAAGGAGCGTAGCCGCAGCCGACTTAGATGACCGTCCGCCGGCTTTGACGCAAGGTAACAAATTCAACTGCGCAAACAGCGCGCCGCTCCCGGCGCGTCGTTTTTTTCTCTTGAAAAATGACAATCGGTATGGTAAACTGAGAAAACCGAACCGGGCGGCAAACCGCCGCCCCAAAGCATCGGAGGGATTCAAATGCCGGAGGAACTGAGCAAGACATATAAGCCTATGGATGTGGAGGCGCGAAACTACGCCCTTTGGATGGAGGGCGGGTATTTTAAGCCTGCCGGCGACTCTCGGAAGCCGCCGTACACCATTGTCATCCCCCCGCCCAACGTTACGGGGCAGCTGCATTTGGGTCACGCGTTTGACAACACCTTACAAGACGTTTTGATTCGCTATAAGCGAATGGACGGCTACCCCACTCTTTGGATGCCCGGCACCGACCACGCCGGAATCGCCACCCAGATTCGCGTGGAAGCGGAGCTTCGCGCCTCCGAGGGCAAGACCCGTCACGATTTGGGCAGAGAGGCGTTTATCTCCCGCGTTTGGGAATGGAAAGAGACATACGGCAACCGAATCGTCGAACAGCTCCAAAAGATCGGCGCGTCCTGCGACTGGGACCGTCTGCGTTTCACTATGGACGAAGGGCTTTCCCGCGCCGTGCGGGAGGTTTTTGTCTCTTTATACGAAAAAGGCTTGATTTACCGCGGCAACCGCATCACCAACATCTGCGTGTCCTGCCAAACCGCCCTGAGCGAAGCCGAGGTGGAATATGAGGATACCGAAGGCGCGCTGTATTACGTGAAATATCCCGTTGCGTCCCCCGGCTCTGTGCCTTCGGGGAATGATTATATCGTCATCGCGACAACCCGCCCGGAAACCATGCTGGGCGATACCGCCGTCGCCGTCCACCCCGAGGACGAGCGTTTTGCCGCGCTGATTGGCAAAAACGTCGTTCTGCCGCTGATGAACAAAGAAATCCCCGTGATTGCCGACGAGTATGTCGAGCGCGATTTTGGCGCGGGCTGCGTGAAGATTACCCCTTGCCACGACCCGAACGACTACGAGGTGGCGAAACGCCACGGTCTACCCGAAGTTTTGATCATGACAACCGACGGCAAGATCAACCAAAACGGCGGGGAGAAATATTGCGGGCTGACCCGCGAGGAAGCCCGCAAGGCTGTGCTGCTCGATTTGGAGGAGGGCGGTTACCTGCTGAAGGTCGAGCCGCATCGCCACAATGTCGGTACCTGCGCCCGCTGCCACAAGCCGGTGGAGCCGATGGCGAGCGAGCAGTGGTTCGTTTCGATGAAGAAACTCGCCGAACCGGCGATTCAAGCCGTCAAAGATGGACGGGTGAAGTTCGTACCGGAACGGTTTGAAAAACTCTATCTGCACTGGATGGAAAACGTGCGCGACTGGTGCGTCTCCCGTCAGATCTGGTGGGGACACCGCATCCCGGTTTGGACGTGCGACGACTGCGGCGAGGTGATCGTCGCCCGCGAAGACCCGTCCGTCTGCCCGAAATGCGGCGGAGGAAACCTCACGCAAGACCCCGACGTGCTGGACACATGGTTCTCCTCGGCGCTGTGGCCGTTCTCCACCCTCGGCTGGCCGGACAAAACACCCGACTTTGAGCGGTTTTACCCCACCGACGTGCTGGTAACGGCATACGACATCATCTACCTTTGGGTGGCGCGGATGATCTTCTCCGGGCTTGAGCACACCGGCAAAGAACCGTTCCACACCGTCTATATGCACGGTCTGCTCCGTGACCAAAACGGCAAAAAAATGAGCAAGTCCGCCGGAAACGGCATTGACCCGCTGGAGATGGCGGAACTATACGGCACCGACGCGCTGCGCCTCTACCTCGCGACGCTCGCGACCCTTCAGGGCGGCGACATGCGCTTTGTTCCGGCGCACTGCGAGCATTTCCGCAATTTCTGCAACAAGCTATGGAACGCGTCGCGCTTCGTCATGAGCAGTCTCGGCGACACCGGCGAATGGGGACTCCCGGACAGCCTGACGCTGCCGGATATGTGGATTCTCACGAAGCTCCAAGAGCTGATCTACGACGTAACGGGGCATCTTGACCGCTACGAACTGAACCTCGCCTCGCAGAAGGTAATCAACTTTGTGTGGGACGATTTCTGCGACTGGTATATCGAGCTTGCCAAACCCCAGCTGCGCAACCCCGCGACGGCGGACGCGACGCGTCAGATTCTCTGCTATACGCTGGAATGCGCTCTGCGTCTGCTGCACCCGTTCGCTCCGTTTATTACCGAGGAAATCTGGCAGTATCTGCCTTCCGGCGTAAGGGAGGGCGCGGCGCTGATAACAGCCCGCTGGCCGGAGCCGGAACACCGGCTGCGTTTTGAGCATGAAGCGGCGCAGACGGAGATGCTGATGGACGCCGTACGCGCCGTGCGTGCGCGGCGCAATGAGATGAAGGTTCCGCCCGGAAAGAAAGCCGCTTGGCACATCGAGACGCCGCACACCGAGTTGTTCGGCAGCCACACGGAAATCTTTCAGGTCTTGGCGGCCGCCGGCGACGTGCGCGTGACGTCAATGGACAATGGACAATGGACAATGGACAATCAAGACGCCGAGGAAAGCGATGACTGCGTCGCCCCGCAGGACAATCTCGTGAGGATTGTCACCAACGGCGCGGTAATTACCCTGCCGCTGGAAGAGCTGGTGGACTTAAACGCAGAGCGTGAACGGCGGCAAAAAGAACGGCTCGCCGTGGAAACGGAAATCAAGGTTTTGGAAATCAAGCTGAACAACCCCGGATTTACCGAAAAAGCGCCCGAGCGGGTGGTGGCGCGGGAGCGCGAACGCCTCGCGGAACTTCGGGAACGGATGGAGCGGTTGACGTGACATACCCGCAGGCGATAGACTACCTCAACCGCGCAGCCCGATTGGGGGACAAGCCGGGTTTGGAACGGGTTCGCGCTCTGCTCAGCGCGTTCGGCGACCCGCATAAGTCTCTGAAATTTGTGCATGTGGCCGGAACCAACGGCAAGGGCAGCACCTGCGCGATGACGGAGAGCATTTTACGCGCCGCCGGATATAAGGTCGGGATGTTCATCTCGCCGTATTTAGAGGACTACCGCGAACGAATCCAGATCGGGCGCAGCCTGATCCCGCGCGGGGATCTCGCGCGTCTGGTAAACGAAGCCGCAGAAATCATAGACGGTAGGGGCGAGCGTTGCTCGTCCGACGGGGAGATCAGCGAAAACCGCGACCCACCCCGTAAGTTTGAGATCGAAACCGCCATCGCTCTGAAATATTTTTACGAGCAGCGGTGCGACATTGTCGTGCTGGAGGTAGGGCTGGGCGGCCGTTTGGACGCGACCAACGTCATCGAGACGCCGGAGGTCTGCGCCATAACTTCCATTTCCCACGATCACACGCGCATACTGGGCGACAGCATTGACTCCATCGCGAGGGAGAAATGCGGAATCCTTAAAGATGGCTGCGACGCCGTATCCTGCGCCGCGCAGCACCCGGACGCTTTACTCGTTGCGGAGAAAACCTGCGCCGAACGAAACTGCGAGCTGACCGTCCCGGACGAGCGATCCCTTGTTGTACAGCATATGGGTTTGGACGGTTCGCGCTTCCTGTATAAACACAAGCGTTACGGTATCAGCCTGATTGGTTCGCATCAGATACAAAACGCGCTGACGGCGATTGAAATCGCGTTCGCGTTGCGCCGGAGGAACTTCATCATCCCCCAAACCGCCATAACGATCGGTCTGCTGTCCGCCAAATGGAACGGCCGCTTGGAGATTGTGAAGCAACCGAAGCATCCCTCAGACAAAAATCCGCGCGGCAACCCCCTGTGCCTGATTGACGGCGCGCATAACACGGACGCCATGTCGGTGCTGTGCGGCGTAATCGACAGTATGCTGCGCGGCAAAAAGCTCATCACCGTTATGGCGATGAGCGAGGACAGGCGGGTTGACTTATGCGTTCCGATGCTCGCGAAGCGTTCGGCGCACTTCATCGCGACCGAGTTCCGCGATATGCACCCGCTCCCCGCTTCGGTTCTCGCGGAGGCTTGCAAGGATACGCCCCGCGAGGCGATCCCCGACGTCGGCGCGGCGGTAAGGCGCGCCCTTGAGCTTGCCTCCCCCGATGACGTTGTGCTTGCCTGCGGCTCGTTGTACATGATCGGCGACGCGAAACGGGCGATGATAAATTTGTAACATTCCCGGCATCCATATGAGCGCCATCCGTTTCCTGTAGGGACGATCGCCCCCGATCGTCCGCAATTTCATCAGCGTTATTTGAAAACCGACGGGCGACCGAGGACGGTCGCCCCTACAAAAGCCGTTTCTCCATTTCCCGCGTATACATGCGGTTGAGTAAAATCGCGTGGGAGAATTCGTCCGCCATCGCTTCAAAAAAGAACACGCCGCCGCCCGACATAAACGCGGATCGGTATATCCTTTGGGCATCCAGTTCCCC
>DBDP01000178.1:9467-9846 GCA_002293625.1 Clostridiales bacterium UBA929
GGCGGCGCATCCCTTCCAGTCCCAACAAATGCGTCTCCTCGTCCTGAATGATCCGCCTAAGGGTATCAATATGCTCCGGGTCGCCCGTCAGCATCAGCATATTCTTATACGCCGCAATGGCGTTCCGTTCGGTCGCAGCGGCATCCTTCAGCCATTCCTGTGTCATTATCCCGTCACCCCGTACAACTATATGCGGGATTTTTTGAAAAAAGAAACGGAGGGAACTTCCTTTGACAATTGCCATTGCCGGTCTGGGACTGATGGGCGGCTCCTTCCTTCTCGCTTTGCGCGGCTTCGAAGCCGCTACGCTGTGGGGCGTGGATACCGACCCCGCCGCGCGGGAAGCCGCCTTGGCTTGCGGTGCCGCCGACGCCGTGTT
>DBDP01000024.1 GCA_002293625.1 Clostridiales bacterium UBA929
TGCAACCAAGTTTGACGGTTACCAATCGGTTCGCTTGGTTGCGGAGCGGGCTTTGGGGAATGGAATGTGGCTCCCAGTTAACGATCCTCGACGACGCGGGAAACTATACCTACCTCAATGGCATAACCCCTCCGTTCCAGTTGTTTGGCGATAAAGTTGTCTATGAGAAATACGGCAATCTCATGATGCGAGATATCGCTACCGGCAAAAACGAACGCATCGCACGCAACGTAGACATATTTATCGCCTACGATCAGAGTATTTACTACTTGACGTATTATACATGGAATCAGCAGGAGCAATCAGGAAGCAACGCATTGTTTGCTTACGACTTGATGTCAGGGGAAACCCGCACGATGCATAAAAACATCAGCACATTCTATATCAAAAACGAGAAAGTTTATGCATTCAGCTTTGACGGATCTTTTGGCATTGAAGACTTGATGGAAATGCCTTTGGAGGGCGGCGAAGCAAAAAAGCTGCACGAGTTTCACGCATCATCACTTCCGTATCATGTTAAAGCGTGTCAAGAATACATTGTATATAAAGAGGATAACGGGATTGTCTTCGAAAATATTCATACCGGTAAAAAGCAAAGTGTGACTGTTGCTAAACGAGAGTATATCAGGAACAGGATCGACTTTATCTGTGATGATAAGTTTGTTTATGTTTCTTATCAAACTACAAAAGCAAACGGTTCAATCGTCTCCGCGATAGAAGACGAAGCGAACGGATTGTACAAAATCGATCCGCAGACGCTGGCAATCGAGAAGCTCTCATCTGAAACATATGATTTCCTGTACCTCTTTGACGGTGACCAGTTATTTGCGAACAAGGGCAACAAGCTATTCAAGCTTGATTGCGAGACGGGACAGGCAACAGAACTGACGGGATCATCCGGGACTTGAACCAATCGGCAGGCATGCAAAATAAAAGAGGCTCCCGCATTTTTGCGCAGGAGCCTCTTTTTTAACACCAACTACCACCCGGACACGATTCTCCCATAGACCAGCTTTCGGTTATAATCGTACTTGGTCACCACGATAATCACGTCGTCGCCGAGATTGAAATCGCAGTCTTTCTGCCCCGGCGAGTACAGGCAGAGACAGGTGAACCCCTTTTCCAACGAGCAGAACACCCCGCCCGCGTACTTCCCCATGATGCGGGATAACCTCCGGCAATGCAGCGGATGGCGGGTTTCTACGTTTTCAAACGGATGCGGGTTAACCTCTTTTACGGATAGCCGAATACGCGCATCCTCAAAGCCTTTGAACACGGCTTTTACTGTCTGCCCCGGTCGGTAGTCTTCGCGTAGATCAAGGATCGTACCGTAGGAGATGCTGTTTTGAGATAACGTGGTTTCGTACCCCTCGTATTCCAATAGCATCCGCGTGGTGGACACAGCCAAAACACGGCAATCTACCAGATCACCCGGTTCCGGCAGCCGCCGTTGGATTACCTTCCTTCTGTGGAGAAGCGCCTGCGCGCGGGACGCCACGGCGCAGTTCCCCTCGCGGTCAATCTCACGGATGATGTAATCCACTTCTGCGCCGAGGAAACGCTGCATCACGCGCTCCTTCTGCTCCGATTCCTTCTCCGCCCACATCTCGGAATATGGGATCAACACTTTTACTCGGTAATCAAAAACCACGAGACAGGTCACACGCTCTTCACCGAGCTTGATCGAATCCACACCGGCCACGTGACCCGTAAGGACGGAACCGGCGCGGAACGAGGCGTATATCGCGTTCCATTCCTTCTGCTCGTCGGGGGAAAGGTCTTTGTCGAGACTGCGGAAATCCAAGCGGTAGAACGCTTCCCTCGCGGATATGGGCGTTTCTTCGGAGTTTGCTTTTTTTCTTGGCGCTCGCTTTGGCTTTATGGTTTCGGGTTCATCCGGCAGCACTGCCGCGTCATCGGGGATTGGCGTTTCTGCGGTGTTCAGGGTATCGGCTTGTTCGGGCATCGGCTGTGTGCTCACGGTGTCCTCTGTTTGCTTCTTTCTCGGCATTTCGCTCTCTCCTCGTCATATGTATTTGGCCGCGGTAATCAAATCTCTGTCGTCACCCCCTCGTAAAAGTCGAATCCCTTCCCACTCCGAACGGCATAATAATGCTCATACGGGAAACGGATTTCGTCAGATTGCCGCAGGTCGTCTAATATAAACACAACGGCGTTGTCTTTATACGCAATCCGCGCCTGCTGGGAAACCTTGTACTCCGTTCCCGTATGTACAACAGCCACATAATAAGCTCGGAGCCGGCCTTTGGCGTCCTTCTTGATGAACGTCAGTGTAAACGGCGGCTTACCGGGTTCATAAAACTCAACCCCTTCGAACTCCAGCATGACATCCACCGCCATGATTACGTCGTCATCGGGAACGGCGCCGGGCACCGCCAAGAATCCCTCCTGTGGTTTTTTGATCAAGTGACTGCATATCAGCGGCAAGCGCCCAACCTGACGATCCGCGAAAACATCTTGCTTCTTCAGGAGCCGAATTAACTGATCTTCCCGCAGGCAGCGGAATGTCCTTAACAGATGAACGGCGGCTTTTTGCGTTTCCGTTAAGTACATAACTTATATAGACTCCTTATTCACGGGTATGTGTGTCCGCACGGGATTGTCTGCGGGTTTTACGGGAGTGTCCGGTACTTCTTGCGATGCCGGCGTTTTTTTACGCCATGTTGGGATATGGTCGGCAATACGAACGGTACGCAGTTTTTCGAAATCGGGAAACTCGTCCGGAATAACCTTGTTCAACCGCAGCGGCTTATGCCCGCGCAGGCAGACGAGGCACTCCTCATTCGGCAAGCGAAGGATTTCGTCCGGCATCATCAGCGCCCTCTCAACGTTGCTGCGCGTCTGGCTGTACGGTCTCGTCGTGCTGTTAATCGGTGAGAACAGCGGCGCCATCGGCATCTGATTGTTGTTGACGCGGATGGTAACGGAACCGATCTTCCCGGAAAAGAATTTTGCGGTATCCAAATCGTTGCATCCGAGGAATATCTGTGTATCGCAGTTGTTCAGAATCGCGCCGCTCTCATCCCTGCCGTATAACGCGATGATCTGCGGAAGGCTTTGCAGGATGA
Organism: Clostridiales bacterium UBA929; assembly: GCA_002293625.1. Taxonomy (GTDB): domain Bacteria; phylum Bacillota; class Clostridia; order Oscillospirales; family UBA929; genus UBA929. The sequence goes on from DBDP01000024.1 coordinate 3,090, forward strand.
TCTGGATATTGATATTGCGGGAGCGCGCGGTAGAGATAGTCTCTACGAATTTTGGGAATTTGCCAACATTGCAAAACTCGTCGAGAACTACGTTCACGGGAACCTCCAGCGGACCGTTCATACTTCGCGCGAGGTCGTACAGACGAGAGAACAGCATCTGGAAGAACAGCGTACTCAGAAACGCCTTCGAGCTGTCCTGATCGGGAATCACGCAAAAATACGCGCAGGGACGCTTCCCCGGCAGATGGAAGTCGATCTCGTCATACCGCGTGATGGAATCCGCCAGTCGGTTGGCGTATACTTGAAGCCGCACACCCAAACCACTCGCGATATTACCCCATGTATTCTCATTCGCGTGTTTGAAGATGGCGAACGGCGCTTTTGCCGGATGCTCCGGCGGCAACCCGTCAAAGATTTGCTTCAGATCGTCTATCGCCATTGTGGAAAGCAATCGGTATACCGCGCCGATCGAGCGCTCCTCAATCGGAACAGATAGGTGGCTCACATACAGTAATAAAGCTGTCAGGAGGTTTTGTGTGGACGTATCCCAAAACGGATTCTTGCTTTCGCCGTACTGCGTATTCTCCATAATGATCTGCGCCGTCTTAATCGCCATATCGGGATCGTCCTTGAACGCCGAAAAGCAGTTAAACGAATCGGAATGCACCATATCGATTAGGTTGAAGCATTTCACGATATACCCCTCGCCGGACAGGTAGGCGGACATACTCTCAAACATCTCGTTCTTGGGATCGACGAGGATGAGGCTCTCCTTCCGCCGTGCCGCCTGTAAGATAAATGGTTTTACGAAACCCCGCGATTTCCCTGATCCCGGAGCGCCGAAGACGACGAAGTTCTTGTTGAGACCGTTCTTCTCTTTAAGACCGATGTAATCCGCGAGTTCGTCGTCGCCCTGCTTGCCGAGAAGCGTGGTCTTTACGGTGTTGATTTCCCCGGCGTCGCAAACGCTTTCCAATTCATCCCGCTTCATCCACCCGGATGTGCCGTGCGTCCCGTCCGGCAGAATATCGAAGCCGCGTCTGTCTTTATCGAAGCGGTAGCCGGAGAGCCAGTGGTATCCTTTCTTGCTGAACAGGATGATGAAAACAAGGGAGATTGCCGATACGGCAAATCCCGTGGGCGTAAACAGCGCCGCCCAGTTCAGAACGGGATTGAACTCCCACAGGCTTTCTTCCGATGAACCGAATGTAGAGGATATACCGCGGGCGATGGAGTTGATCAGCATTCCGTAAAAGTAGAGGAAGACAATACCCAATCCGAGAACCTTAGGGATCTTCCCCGTTGCTTTCAACCGTTTTATCTTTCGCGCGGCGTTTCTTTCGAGCTTCTTTACATGCTCGGATAGTTTGGTCACTTATAACCTCTCCCTCCTCGGTGATATACGCTTCTATGGGCGGCTCGGCAAGCAGAGAAGAAAAAGCGAACGTGTTCAAGATGTCATGGTCACCAATGTTGTAGAACGAAACGTTTTCGTAAGGAAGATGCTTCACCAGCGCTTCTGTCTGACATGGCCGGGAGAAGACGTGTACCCTTTCCCCGGTTTTCGCGGCGGCTTTGATACGCCGTAAGTCCATATCAATGCCGAGCAATACCGGATCTCTCCGCAGCGTACCGTCCCGATCCGGCAAATCGGATACCTCCAGCGATAACTGCCGGAGCAGGCGTACCCGGTAGTCCGGTTGGAGCATAATACGCATTTGGAGGGCACCGTCCGGATTACACGGGCAGAGGGTTACCGGCATCGGGAAACTGTCATAGGCAGTGCGGTAGCTCGCGTATTTTCCCGCGTATCCCGTTACTGCGGAGCAGAGGGAGTGATAGCTCTCCCCCATATAGACAATTGCCGGTTTAACATATACCCCTGCCTGCGCGAGCAGTGTCTTGATGATTCGCGTTTCGCTTTGGTAAAACAGCCTGCCGTATGGGTTTTTGATGTAGTAGAACGCATAGCCGCTGGATAATCCCGCGAAGCGTGTATTCCCCGAGATGTTTTTCCTGCCCGCGCGCTGGCTCCTGCGGATGCTTCCCGCGTAGACGAAGCCGTGCGCGTCCGTTAGCTGCGAGACATCGGGCGTGAACACGTCGACGCCTGCCAGTAACAGCGTGAGCATCACCTGCGAGGACTGCGTCCTGCGAACCAGCGCCGCTTCATCCGTTTCTCGGTATACGTCCGGCGCGCAGGCAAACCCGCTTCGGTTAAGCAGATCATAACCCAGCCTCGTTACTCGGTATCTGCGCCCATCCCCGGAGAGTGTAAGCAGACCCTCGGAGATTAGCCTGCCGGTGTTTACCCCGCTGAGGATGGTTGAGTCACTGAACGCGCAGCTGACAGGAAAATCTTTGCACACCGCAACCAGTTTCAACAGCTCTGCGTTGGGTTTGTCGAGTAGCATTGGTTTCCTCCCTCTATACACTGGCGGTGGAATTGCTCTTTTTCAAGGGTCATTCCCTATGTGCCCTTTCCCTTTGCCCTTTTCATCCGGCGGAACGTTTGAAATAACAGGTTAGTTACACCCCCATGTCCAAATGAACTGGAGCGGCGGAGGATTTCATCATACAGGGGGTCTATCCGGCTTCATGAACCGCCTTTTGAGGAACTCCGCCCCATCCTCCGGCGGCATGACGTAGATGTGGCATTCCGCCGTATCCGAGGGCGCGGTCAGGAGGAGATAAGAGAGCGTTCGGTCGTCGTCGTCCTCGAACAGAATCCCCTTCATTGCGTTTGGGATCGCTTTCCACGCTTTGTTATCGTGGTCATAGACGCGGCGGGCATCGTCGTTGGAGCGTTCTTCAATCACCAGCAGTGCGGTATCGAAAAACGGGAGGGATTCGCTATATTGCTCCAAAAGGGAGTATACCGCTCCGCTGACCGGGGAAGCGGAACGGTAGCGGCAGTTCGGCAATAGCGTATCAAGCCGGATATATACCCACCCCTCCCGCGTAATCTCAAGGGTTCCGGCTATAGGGCTTTCCATTCGGCTTCCTCCTCCATCAGAAGGCGTTTCATCTTGTTGAAATCCTCTTCTATCCGCGCAACCGTTCGTTGTCTATTGAGGATCAGCAATTGAAACGCCTGCATCATTTTATATTGGTTTCGTATATTCGCGGGTGCCGGTCCCAGTTCAAGCTGGCTGATCCACTGCGGGGACTTCCCGGCGGCTTCCGCCACTTCCTTTAGGGAGATATTGTGCTTCAACCGGAAGTTCCGCATAGCGCGGACGGTTACATTAGAATCAGGCATACCAGTGTCCCGATCGCGAGGAAGGCGGCGAGTGGTACGGATTTCTGCTTTTTGATTAACGCCCACACCAGCGCGATAACCCCACCGACCGCGTAAGCAACGGCGAAGCGCGGCAGCCCCAACACAAAACCGAGAGCGGCGGAGAGCTTGAAGTCCCCGCCGCCCACCGGCTTCTTGAGGAAATGCAAGATAAGCATGGTAATCGCCGGAAGAGCGAATCCCGCCATCCGTTCGGACAGCGGGATGCTCCAGTAGTACAGACCGGACAGGAAAGACGATGAGAAACCGATGGCAAACAGCAGCGCGGGGATGATGTTCGGGATGATACGTTTCTTAACGTCCCATACCGCCGCGCAGCCCATCAGCAGAAGGATATTTCCTCCGAGAAGTATGTCCATTCCTTAATTCGCTCCTGTGGTGTCGTCTTCGTACATATTCCCGTTGATCGTGATCCTGTCCCTGATCTCCGTACAGAACGGGATTCCGTTGACGCCGCCGCCGGTGATGCTGAGAATCAATTGGTGCGTTTTCGGCCGTTCCTTCGTACCCGCCAGCGCGACGTCCGTGTAGATCTGTTTTGCGCGAATCTCGCTGATCGGGTTCGGTCTGCACTCAAACCTAGACTGCGTGCTTGTTCTGTTCAGCAGATTGAGGTCTACGGTAGAGGGCTGGGTACCGAGCCGGTTTGTGACCGTCCAGCCCATCTTGACCTGCGCCTTATCCGGCGGTCTCGGAACCAAGGTGTTCTCACGGTCGTCTCCCCAATCAGGACAACCCCGATTCCTGACCATCCGGGTGCTGACGGTATTGGTAACGTTCACGGCGATGCCGTAACCCGACTTCAACGTCTTGGGTGAGATCGTATGGGTCGTGGTGAGTTTCGCTTCATAGGTAAATGTGTGATGACAGTCGTACCAATAGGATACATACCGCTGCGAGTATGAATCCCAATACCGTTCGCGGACGCGGTGGCTGTCCGTTTCCGTCCAGCGGATGGTATCGCTGCAGGAGGCGCTTTCCTCCGGAGCGGGAATGATCTGCGCGATTACCGAGAGGATGTTATTGTCGTAGGTACTCTCTTTAAACGCGCGGCTTTGGTTGGCTTCTGCCGTCATGGTGATCGGACCGGTTTCCGGCGTGGAGAAGGTGAAGTGCAGCACCGCGGACTGCCCGGCTTCGAGTGCGATGTCCTTACTCTGTTCGGTAAGACCGGGGATCGAGAACGCCACCGGCGTTACGATTGCTTCATTACCGAGGTTTTGCACGGTGACGTCGGCGGTAACGAGGCTTGTCGCGGGGTAGCTCGTTTTCTCGATCCGCGTGACCGCGACGTCCGCTTCGTCACTTTCTATCTCGTAGTAGATGATGTTAAGGATATAGTTGAAGTACAGCGCCACCGCGCCCGCGTTCGAGAAGGTACCGTGTCCGACTTTAAGCGATGAGGAATCGTATTCGGTGCCGCCGATGGTGAATTTTTGACCGCCTATCAGCGCGCCCGAACTATCCTTAATCAAGCTCGGATGGAGTAGGTTGCTCCCCGGGGATGGAAGCACTCCCGGATTGTTTGGGTCGAAGGAACCGTACAGCGCGCCCAAGTGCTTTCCGCTTGTAGAGTAAATCGAATATGCGTTCCATCCGTACTTAGGGTCTACGAAGGGAATCCGGTTGTTCAAGCCATCAACGAAGTCATCGTAAGAGGTTTCGCGCATTTGCAACAGATGGAAAACAGGATAAGCTTCAATCGTAAGCTTTCCCCCCTCAACTTTTGCTTTTGGCAATGAACTGAAATAATTATACGAAGGGTCATGAGATATGCACACGCCTATCTTTTTTCCCTCATTCTCCGCTGCGGTGACAGCAGCCAGTATGGAAAAAGAAAAAGTGGCTTTTCTTCCCATCCTCTCTGCGAGATCTGATAAATCACCTTTTAACTCATTATCATAAATACGCAGCTGATCCGTATCGCTTAATCCCCAGTATCCGCCAGAGTAATGCCACAGACTTAATACAGAGTTGCCGCTCTGCTCGGCAATTACTTTTGCGCCTTCAGGGATAGTGCTGGTTGCATCCGCCCACGCGCTTGCGGCAGTGGCGGTATGCGCTGTGTTGAACAGCAACGTCAGAGCAAGAAAAAGGACGCCGAAGCGTCCGATTCCGCGATATTTCATTTTCCGAACCTCCTACCATTTGAAGATATCGCCGTATGCGAAATCCATGTCTTTAGACTTGCCAACTGTGTATTCAATCCATTGCGTCAACTTTGTCAGTTTCCCGCTTGAATAATCTGCCAGCACACTCGCGCTAGATTCATATTTCTTATAGCTTCCTGTCTCAGCGTCCGGCGCGTGGATTGATACGGTCACAGCGGCATACGCAATATCGGACAGAGACGTCATGTTTGTGATCTCTCGTGTAAAACTCCCCGTTTTCGGGACGAGGGCACTTTCTTTCAAGGCGTTGGTTTTTGCTTGGAAGTACCGACCGCCGTTGAACTCCACGCCTACGCTGTAGAAGACCTCAAAGCCTTCGGGCAGCGCTTCGGGGTAGGTACAAGAAACGTAGTATTTCCCGCCGGAGGTATAGAATTGCGTTTGCTTCAACGTCTTTATAATGAACTTCTCCGCGGCGGCGGACGCCATCGTGCCGGTATCGGTCGTGTCTATTGCGGGGACAAACGGGATACCGTCATACCAAGACGTACGATAGGACGTGTCAATCAATTTTACGATGATGCAGGACGCCTCTCCGCGGGACGCCGTTTTGGTTCCGTTGAAGGTACCCGCTTCATCCGTTCCCGTAATGATTCCTTTCGCGTATGCCTGCGCGATATAGGGCTTACAGACGGTGCAAAGGCTATCCCAATCCGCGATCAGCGCGGGTTCTGGTTCCTCCGCGGGCTGTTCTTTTAGGATGATCTCGCTGCACCGCGTGATGACTTTCGCCATTTCCTGTCTCGTAATCGGTTTCGTCCATATTTCGGGCGGCATTTCGTCTTCCGTAACGATGCCGAGTTCATATGCTCTCTCCATATACCCCTGCGCCCAATACTCGCCCGGATCGTAGTTTGCGCCTTCCGCGGCGCGGAGAGTAAAAGCGACGAACTCGGCGCGGGAGATCGCGCGACCCGGCACGAAGGTATCTTCCGTAATGCCGGTGATAACACCCTCCGAGGTGAGGCGGTCTATGTACGGGTAGTACCATGTCCCTTTATTAAGGTCTGTAAACCTCGCGGCGCCGGATTCCGCCGCGTAAGCGGTGACACTTACGGCACCGAGCAGGAGGGTAAGTATCAGAGCGAATGTTATTATGCGTTTCATGTATAGCCTCCGTTCATAATGTGATGATTTGCGGCCGCAATACCATAGTAACAACAGATATCGCGATTGTCAAAGGTTTATTTCAAAGCACTTTGGTTTTATAACTATAGAGCTGTTCCACCGCCCGGGTACAGTAAATAACGATCTCCCGCGAGTTATTTACTGTACGAGCGTAGTCTTTGCCGCAGAGCGCCTTGCGCTCGCAGGCACAGACAGAGCGGCAGGGCGCGCGTGGAACGTGACAAAGAAGGAGAGCAGTTCCATAGCTCGGCAGGTTGGCTTGGAAGCCGCAGGCACAGCGAGCCAGCGAGCGTGGCCGAAGGCTGAAAGACAACCGCCCGCCGGGCGTAATGGAACGTGACAACATGTAGAGCTGTTCCACCGCCCGTGTGCCGGAAATAACGATCCTGTCAAGCTTCATGCGCGCCCGCCGGGCAGTCGCCTTTCGCTTTCCGGTTTTCGCGCCGGTCGCCCCTGCGGGGCGTGTGCGCCGCGAAATACCTATGGGCATTTTTCAACATGCCACTCAATCAATCCGTCCGTTCCTGCTTGCGATGTCGAACGGAACCTGAACGGTTTCGATGAGGAACGGATACGCGCTCGGGATGAACACGGTTCCCTTTGCGAACAAGCGGGGAGGGTCTTCCGTCGCCGAGACGGAATCGAGCCGGAGCGAATAGACAAGCGTGCCGTCGCTAACCATTTCCCGCGCCTGCGTCAGCCCTATATCCCGCGTGAGGTAGTTCGAAAAATTCTGAATCGCACGCGCGGTATCCAAGTGACCTATTTTGTCCTGCCGGAAACTGTCTATCATCGCCTCCTCCACGCATACGTTGACGGCGCGTTGAATCTCGTATTCGCAGTGGTTTTGGATGCTGTGGATACGGTAATACTCACCGATCAACGCGGAAAACGTGAGTAAGAAAATAAGGATAATCAAGACGAATACGAACATGCTGCCGCTCTGGTCTTTCAGGAGATTACTGTTCTTTACGCTGCCAGCCGGTTTTGTTATTGTCACGGTTTCCAGTACACCTCCGACATGCCGGTGATATTGGATTGCAGCGGTATGTTGATCACCACCGGCGGCGCGAACATCGGGCTAAGAATCTGGAAATCGAAAGACGCCCGAACCTCCACCGTGAACGTGTCCCGCAATTGAATCTTCCGGGAGGCGTCGAAGTAAGACGTATTAACGACCCGGTAGCTCGCGTTCAAGCCGAGTTCGGAGTTAAGGCTGTTGAACAGGGACGTGACGCTGCTGTTTACTTGCCCCTCGATCTCAATCGCCCGGGCGACGCGCTTTGCCACATAGTTGACGTTTTGATACCGAATAAAGACGTTGTACAGATTGATAACGGTCAGCAGGAACACCACGACGATCAATGTTTTTACAATCAGCTCGTAGTACATTTCCCCGCTTTTGGACCGAAGGAGCGAGGCGCTGCTCCGGAGAGGGGGACGGCGGCCTTTTTTCAGCCGCCATCCTCTCATTTTCTGTTCCGGCATACGCTTATATGCCGAAGACGGTTTTCGCTTTGTTTACGATGCCGTTCCAGATATCCTTTATGGAATCTTGATACAGCACGAGGAAGACGGCGCCGGTAACGACCACCAGCAGGACGACGATCAATAGTGATAGGTAATCCTTTGAAGTTATCTCCGGATTTTCCCCCACTCCACACCGGACGTGAGAGTTTCCCCTCATCCGGCGTTCCATCGTAGATTGCCTATTATCATCCATTTCGGAGATTTCGGCCTCTCTTAGACATACTCGAACCCTATTTGTGCTGTAAAAGGATGTTTTACTGTAATCCACGACTAGCGCCTATCCCTCCACGGCTTATTATCACCGCTTCATCGGTACGATGGCGCCGCTTTCACGAATACAAGACGGATTGTACGGAATGACCCGATTTTGACGTCTCCGCTTCACAGGGACTTGACCCTCAGCGTTATTCGCTTCCCGCGTTCCGATTTTCCTATCTTTGCATATGCCCTTAGGTTTCCTCTTTAAGCCTGTCTGCCGGATACCGCCTGTAACGGTATAGGGTTTTTCCTCGTTGGCATCCATACTCAACCCCACAGACCTTGCGCGATGGCAAGAACAGCCTTTTCGACCGCTTTGACCTTTAGACCCGTACATTCGAGGATTCGCCATTTACGCCCGGTCTGAGCGTAAAATTCTAACCATAGGCATTTTATAGACCCCCGGCCTATCACCCGCGACCGCCTCCGGTTCGCTTTTGCCGTACCGTATCGCTACGGGTACAGCGAGTGCATACAGCCGACTTTACCGGACTTGCAACATTTCAATTCAAGCTATCTCCACGCTGCCCGGAGTATCAGGGAGGGCGTTTTGGAGCGTTACTTCCTCATTCCACCCTTTGGAAAACCAGTTCTGCAGAGCAAAGTTGCTCTGCGCCTAACCTTTTCAGTTAGGAACGCGTCGTACGCCATCCTGTCATTTGATCTCCGGAACGGCTATGGATGAGGCTGAGCAGTGTTCTCTGCGCGCGGGCTTTGAGCTTTTGCATAACGGGGTTCCTCCTTTGTAAGTATTGGGATTGCTGGGGTTGCAGGGGTTCTGAGATGTTAAAGCATCACCGCCTTTACGTATACAGATTGGGCGTTGTCACATTCCACGCACGCAGGCTCGCTGTGCCTGCGGCATCAACCTGCCGAGCTATGGAACAGCTCTCAAAACAACCCGCCCACACTCTGGAACAAATGCGTCACGATCACGTACAACAGCGAGCCGATTGCCACGACTACCAGCGGAATCGTCGCGAGACGAACCTTACCCGGTCTTTTGGCAAGCTGCTTGCGGATGTTCTCACGCGCCTTCAAATCCACATCCCGCGCGAGATGAGCCAATGCGTCGGACTGATCCTCGCCTTTGTCGAGACCGAGCAGCGCCTGAACGAGAAAACTCACCTCCTGCATTCCGATCCGCGCGTCGAAATTACGCAGAGCGGTTTTATTGTCCTTGGATTTCATCTCTGTAACAAGGAAGGCTACGTCGTAGTAGAACACTTCGTTCGCCACTTTCAGATAGTCCTCGAAGATGGCGATCAAGTCAACCTTCACTTCGCTGCTGTGACGCGTATCGGGCAGTTGATGCAGGATGGAGCGGATGAACCCCGGCAAGCCGAGTTCGATACGTTCCTGCTTCGCTTTCAGGGCGTCCTTGTGCATCGAGGTAAAATGAACGAAGATAATTACCGAGAGGATCACAACCGCCGGAGCCATCTGCGGCAGCCCCAGTACCGCAATCAGCGGGGATAAGAGAAGGGACGCCGCCGCCACAATCAAAGCGCGGGCGTAATACTCCTTCGGCGGGATTGACATATCCACCCGCCGCAGCTGCTGACCCAGTTCCGCTTCCCTCGCGGGCTTCATCGGTAGCAGAGCCGCCACCGGCTTCACCAATGGGGAAATCAATACCCGCAAGAGCATGGCTCCCGGTTTCTCCTTCACCTTCACGGTGGAGCGGAAACGCTTGCCGGTCTTGGACGGCGGGATTTTCAACAACCCGTAAACGAGAGAGATAAACCCCGCGGATAGCAGGATAAATGCAATGATACTATATTGCATACCCTCACCCCGTCTATCGCATTACGCCGCAGACAGCCAATATGGCTGCCGCGACGATCAGAACGGGGACTACGATGTATTTGCTGTAGTTTTCAATACTCATTACAAACAATCCTCCAGCTCTATTTCTTCGGTTTTCCTAAATTTGTGGAAATCGGTTTCGTGATTCTCGTCACGATGAACGCGCTCACCAATGCCAGCACGAGCATCAGCCCGATCAGCAGCTTGCCAACGAAGGTCGTCGTCAGGATGGCGTACCAGTCGGCGTTGGTGAAGCGCAGGATCGGGATGATACCGAACATCAGCGCAACCGTCATGATGTAGTCCTTCCAAACGCGGGACATCTGCGTATCGCTCTCGATCTGCATAGCCTTCGCGTCGCCCATCGCCTTCACGATCGGCGGCAGGGCAAACTTGAGATGGCTGTTCCCGTTACACATCCGAAGCATCTTCACCCATTCGGAGAAATGATAGTTGCGGATCTTCGCTTCCAGTATGTATAACCCGCGCTCCACATCGGGATTGATTAATGTCACCTCGGTTACGAACTCGTCAAAGGGCGTGGTGTCTGCCTGCCCCGGATCCCGGTTGCGGTTTCGCTCCCGCACATAGCTGAAGAAGGATTCCACGATGTCGTTGCAGCCCATATAGGCGTTTGTAATGACGGACATGGCGTTCTCCAGCTGCTCCGTCTCCTTCCGCGCCGCCGTCTGCCCGCGCATCAGCATGAAGATATACGGAACCGCGAGAAAGGCAATCCCTGTGGCGAACCCCAACTCAACACCGCTGAACAGGGTGTTCCCCAGAACCACCCCTATTCCCGCTGCCGCGATTGTCAAGACAGTATAACCGCGCATGGTGAATCCCGCGTTCTTCGCCGCGGTACGGATACGTACTGTGAGGCGCTCGTGGGCGGACAGTTTGCGGCTTGTGATGCTCTCCCGCTTCTCCCGCAGGACATTCGCGGTCAGGGAAAGCTTTCGGGAGGGAAGAAGAACCGTAACCGCCGCGATAAAGAGCAGAAGAAAGATAAAACCCTGTACGATGATCATCCCTTCACCTCCAGCAGCGGCGCTAACTGCTTCTGATCCACGCTGCAGAGGGAGAGCCGCTTGGCAAGCTTCTCCGAAATCGCCCCGCAGTGACAGTGGCTCCCGTGCGTTTTGACAATCCGTCCTTGCTCATTCCGGTCGTGGTGGGTCACCTTATACTGAAACAACGGCTTCCCGAGCAGTTCGCCGTTCCGAACGCCGGTGGCTTCGAAGATCTCTACATACTTCCTCGACTTATCCGGCAATTGCATCTTGAAGACCATCACGGGAAACGCCTCCACGAGGTTTTTTAGAAGCCGTTCCTCGGAGAGTTTGGTACCGGCTTGGAGGCACATCGTGAGCATACGGTCATAAGCCGCTTCGGCGCTGTTCGCGTGGAGGGATGATAGGATGGTATGCCCCGTCCTCCCCGCTTCCTGTACGGTAAGGGCTTCCGCGCCGCGCATCTCCGCGGGCACCAAGATTTCGGGATGCAGACGGAGGCTGAGCTTGAGCAGGTCGAGCATCGAGACCTCGTTGGGCGGTTCCTTCGTCTGTAAGTACGTCACGTCCCGCCCCTCTCCCTGCACGAGCAGTTCCTTCGTATCCTCGATGATAACGATACGCTTTTCCGGCGACGCGCTGTTAAGGATCAACCCCATATCGGCCGTCTTTCCCGCGCCGGTTGCTCCGGCGATGGCGATGGATACCCCGTTGTTGATACAGAGCGTCAGGAAGTCCAGTTCCGTCTCTGTCGCCGTCTCCCAAGAGATCAGGTTCTCGCGGGTAACGAAGAACGGCTTCTGTTTCCGTATGGACGCGATCGCGCCCCGTTCCTCATCGACGCAGGGATCGATCGCGCCGGACATACGGACTCCTTTAGAAATGTAGCTGTCGCCGATCGGGCGGCTGCCGTCCAGTATTACGCCGCCGAATCTTGCCATCTTGCGCACGATGTTCGCGCAATCCGCGGCGTTGGAAAAGCTCTGGAGCATCTCTTTCCTATCGCGGTACTGCGCCCATACACCGTCGAAGCCGTTGATGTTGATTTCCTCGACGTCCGGATTCTTCAGGCAGCGTGAGATGATCCCCATCCCCGCCATATCGTCGTAGATATGCTCGCACAGCTCCGATATGTTAGCGAACCCTTTGGCCGAGAGGCGCTCACTGTTGAGGTAGCGGATGATCAGCGTTTTCAGCCGCGTTTCCGCCGCTTCGGAGTAGAGCGTCTGCGCCAGTTCCCCGGAATGCTTTTCGCTGATGATGTGCTGTATCTTCGAGAGGATGTCCCCATAATCCATCTGCCCGCCGCTCTGTGTCTCCACCACGCCGCGCCGGGCATTGACCTTATAGATAAGCCCCGATACCGAGAACGCGCCGCTCATAGGATCACCTCCCGGTTCCATAAATCCTGCACGATCTGTTCCGCCGTCTTCGCGTACCGGCGGCACCGTTTACTGGTATCAAAGGCAAGCGGCGTCCCGCCGTCCTCCAGCGCCTGCGCTTCCTCGATATACGGCAGCGTAAATCCCGGTTGGATGCGGAGAGCCGGCGCGTACTCGTGGATACCGGACGGAGCTTCCTGTATCAGGTGCAGCAGTTTATCCTCCAGATGGAGCTGGCGGATGAAATCCCCCATGGAACGGTACCATAAGCCGCTTGAGACGGATTGCCTGTGAACGGTCAGAATCTGTTTAGAATAGGCGAGAGAGACGCCGGATATGGGATTCGTTACATCCTCGCTGCCGTCCACGATCAAGACGTCGAAAACGGAACGGGCGTGATCGAGAAGCCCTTCCACCGCTTCCTGCGAGACGGTATCCGCCTGTAACCCCGTATAATCATTCGGGACGGACAGCAGGAACACGTTTGAAAGCGTGTTCAGCGTTCCCGCTTTCCAGAAATACTCCTTTGTCTGGGCGGGATTCTCCAGCGCGTTCAGAAGTCCTTTCCCTTCCCGGATCGTCTGCCCGAAGAAGCTCTGCAGGTGCCCGTATTGAAGATTGGAGGAGATCAGCCCCACGCAGCGGGTTTTCGCGAGTACGCAGGCGAGGTTAACGGCGAGCGTACTCTTCCCGGCGCCGGAGCGTCCCCATACGGTAAGCAGCGATGCGTCCATCAGGCATCCCTCCGTTCAAAGACAAGGTGGATCTTTCCCGTGTACTCCGCCTCGACCAGTTTCAACGCCTGTTCTTCGGTTACGATCAGCGTGACGGTTTTGGGTACCGTGTCGGGCTGCGTGTCGTCGCCGGTTTCGAGATCGTCTATGTCCTCCGCTTTGGCGTTCTCCACGGCGAAGACTGTAATGTTTTGCAGTTCGGGAACCAGAATCGTTTGGGCGGGGATGTTTACGCGGACGTCGAAGCCGGTGACTTCGTCCGTCTCGAATTGCTCATGCGCTTCCACGTAACAGATTACGCTTACCACGTCGCCGGACAGGAGGTGTCCCGATACTCCGGCGGCGATACTCGGCAGTGTGACGGTTACGAGCTTTTGCCCTTTCTTCATCAGGGTGTCCAGAGTCTCCGAGAACAAAAAATCCCCGGTCTTTCCGGGGAGGATAAGGTCGTCTTTCGGGATATCGGTCAGGGCGTATTGCCCGAGGATCTGTTCCGCGTCCGTAACGACGCTATCCGGCAGGTTAAGCGCGCCGACCTCGGCGCTCACGAGATGCTCTTCCCCGATCAGCATACCGCGCGGTACCGGAACCGCCGCGCGGAGGACGGTAGTAGTCGCTTCGCGGTCGCGATAGAAGTTCGGCAGCATCACGAATGCCATGATACCGGCGAGGAACAGGCAGAACACGGCGACAAAGGTTCTGTTTTTCAAGAGTTTCATTTTTCTAAAGTACCCCCAGTGTATGTAGAATAGCGGAAGCGTCCGCTTCACGAGGCAGGATAGAGGTAGCTTTCTCTTCGGAGAGGAACCCTGTGGTTTTCATCCTGTGCCACGGTTCCTCCGAGGCGATACAGATATGCAGGTCGCAGAAATCGAGCGCGTCTTTCACGGAACGCGCTTCCTCCGCGCGGGACTGCGCCGGCATATACGCGCCGGACGGCAAGTATTCGTATACGACGCCGAAGTCGATGATCAGGAAATCCGAAGACGCGGCGAGTCCGATCCAGTCCGGCGGGGTGTCCGCGTCCGGGACGGATACCGTTACGCCGGACAGTTCCGCGTAGAGCAAGTCCGGCTTCAGATCCATCGCGAGTACGGAAACGGCGTATCCGGCGTCAAAGAGGCAGCTTGCCATCGAGACGGTCAGGGTAGTGGCACCGAAACCGCGGGAACTGTTGATGATCCCGATGGTGCGGATATCAGCCTGTCCCGCCGGCTCGGGCGGCGGGTGCTCCTTCTTTTTTCGCCTGTACTCAGACAGATCCGGCAATTTTATTTCCGGGAAAGAGAGTCCTTTGAAACGCCCCAGCAAGCTATGTTTTTCCTGTGGGTCCTGTTCTTCAGGCTCCGGCGGAAGCGGGGGATTATCCGGATCGATACGCCCCATGCAGGCTGCCGACCCGATGGCGTCTATATCGACGTCCGTATGCCGGTTTGGGTAGAAGATGTCATAGATAGCGCGCTCGCGGCACCACTCCTCAAAACCGGGGTTCCTCTCCGTCCCCTCCATGATGAAGACGATCCGGGCGGTGGGATCCGCGCCTCGGAGGGTTTCCAGCGCTTCCCCGGGGTCGGGGTGGTTTTGCTTGATTCCCAATTCGCTGATCAGCACCGCCTCCGTGTCCGGGTTCTCGTATAGGTAACCGGTCAGTTCGTCCATGAATCGGAAATTGGTGCGTTCAAGATCAACCCTCCTGCTCCGCAGGCTCCCCCGCAGTTTTTTTACCGCCGCGTCGCTGCCGAGTATCCCTGCGGCTTTTACCATAATGATTAGCCTCCCATTATTTCGATGTGTCACTTTCGGCGAACAGGGAGTTTTATAGAGCTTCGCTCCGGTTCTTAATAGCTTCGCGGTCTGTACTGATCAGCTCATACTCGTCCACCGAGCTAACGAAGCCGATACACATCCGCACGAAACTGGAACATAAAAGTCCCTGACCCCGCTTGAAGCGGACGATCTGCGATGTTTCCTCATCGGACAGAGCGAGGAAAGACCGCACGCGCTCCGCCTCATCCTCTTCCATCCGCATCGCGATCTTGATACAGGAGTTGTTGAGGATACCCTTACCGTAGATGCCGCCGTCCAGCGAGAAGAAGTCGTTGAGATCCTGAGTTGCCGCAATACCGGAACCTCCGTAGCCGCGAATCGTCTTGAATATCTCGATAACGAAGTTCGCCGCGAGTCCGGTACTGGACGCGCCGATCAGATGCCACAGCTCATCCAGAACCACGACCTTCTTCGCGGCGCGGTTCCGCTTCACCTCATCCCAAACGAAATCGAGCGCCAAAAACATCCCCATCGGGAGCAGTTCGGCGCTCATTTCCGATATATCGAGGACGATGTATTTGCTGTTCAGATCGACGTTGGTCTGCCCGCCGAGACGCTTGGCGGAACCGGTCACGAAGCGGGACAATACCTGCGAGAGCAGTTTCGTCTCCGGGTTTTCGCATAATACTTCGTATAAATCTTTGAGGCAGGGCATCGGTTTCAATTCCCCCGCTTCGTTATATAGGCTATCGTTCTCATGCGTAAGACCGAAGCGCGCGTATGCCTCCACAAAGGCGTTATCGAGGAAATGCCGTTCCTCGTAGGTGATACTCGGCTTAATCAGCGTGAAGAAGATATGCAGTTTCTGTATCTTATCCGCCAGTATCGAATCGTCCCGGCTCCTTGACCCGTCCACGTCCAGCGTCGTCTTGCGAATCTCCATGATATTTACGCATTCCTGAGAAGCCGGACAAAGCTTGATGAACCGTCCGCCGATCGCTTCGCAAGCCGGGCGGAACTCATGGCCTTTCAGCGGCGCGATGATGAATACCTGCGTCCCCTGACACCGGTGACGCAGCGCCAGCAGTTGCAAAAAGTATGTCTTTCCGGCGCCGGAGGTGCCGAGGACGCTCATGTTGGCATTGCTGTACTTCGCGCTGTCGAAGCAGTCCAGTGTCGCGACGGAGGCGTTATACAGATTCTGCCCCAGCAAAATCCCGTTTTGGTCGAACAGCTCATAGCTGCAAAAGGGAAAGGACGCCGCCAATGAATCGGTCAGGATGTTGCGGCGGTTCTTCCGGTACAGGTCGGGGTCTAGGGAGAGCGTGGGAAGGCAGGAGAGGAACCCCTGCTCATGCCGGTAATCGGCGCGTTTTACGACAAAGTTGTTCGCGGTACAGAGAATCCTTACTTCTTCCACCCGCGTTTCCAGCAGTTCCGCGCTCTCCGCCGACACCTCTATCAGCGTACTCATATAGTAGAGATCCTGCATTGAGCGGTTCATTCCCTCTTTGAGGTACATCCCGGAGAAGATGGCGGATTCGAGCTGCTCAAAGTCCGCCCGCGTGTCCCCGACGTCCCGCATCCGGGAACGGTTGATCATCGTTGTCTTGGATATCTTTGAAAGCACTTTGTCTTTTCGTTGACGCCGCAGGAAGAAGCTCAAGCTGACCCCTTCGCCCGCCTCTACGAGGAAACTCAGCCATCCGGCGAATACCTGCGTGGGGTAACCGTATCCGGCGATGTACAGAACGGAATGGTATATCCCGTCTACGCTGATATATCCCTTATTCGCGGTATCGACCGATCCGGGCGCAAGGCTGTACGGGACGCTTTCACTTTCCGGCTCCTCCATCGTAAGGTATCGGTTCGTCCGCTTGTTCAGGATCTGCCGGTATACGGAGCGGACAGCGTCATCATCGAGGAAGGAAACCTCCAACCCGCATTCCTCCAGCAACCCCGCCGCGGTCTGCGCGTCTTTTTGCAAGGAGGCCGCGGCATCCCTGCTGTTTCCCGTATATTGGAACACCAAAAAGAAGCGGCGGCGCAGGGTTCGATTGCGCGACAGTGTATTGAGCAGGTACACGCCTTTTTCGATCATCTCACGGCACGCGGTTTCGGGTTCGTCGTCGTAGCGCTCCCACTCCCTGTCCATCGCCGCTTCCAAGTCCGCTTTTTGTGTGAGGACATAGATTTGCAGATCATCCGGGGCGACTTTTAGGTACGCGGAAAACCCCGCGATGATGGTTTCCCGCTCCCTCGCTGATTTGAGGTAAAAGTTCACGGGCGTAACCTCAACCAGTTTGAGGGCGCGCCCGTCTTTTAAGGTAATGATTCCGTTTTGGATGTCCTTAACCGGGAGCCAGTCTTCCGTGTCTCTCGCGATACCATAGCTGACCGAGCCGGTATCTTGGGTACCGAAGATCATGTTTTTGAGTTTCATCGGCGTTTCCCCCTCGTGAGCGTTTTCCGTCCCTTCCGCCAGCGGAAGTATGCCCGCAGGAAGCGGGAGAGGCAATCGTCCTGAAGACCGATCAGCGCGAAACCGCCGGAGGGGATGGCGAGTACCATACCTACGATGCACTTCACCATGAGTCCGAACGGCAGAATCGTGAACGACAGGAACAGGATGGGGATAGCAACGGCCACCGCTTCCACGGCGTTTCGGATCTCGAACATGCCGAGCAGGCGTCCTGCTTCGGTATAGTTCGCCGGGATGTGATATGGATCCATGTTGGCGTTCTCCTTGTCTATTAGGTTGGTTTATGATATAATACAGATAGCAAAAAAGCCGTTTTACTTCGAGTGAAACGGCGCATACAGCACGACAATGCCATCAATCTGGGGGGATTTCATATGCGTGAGGATATCGAAAAGACCATCCGATACGTAGACGCGTCGCTTTCGATGGAAGGGATGCCGTTAACGGAGAGCGACAAGGAAAGCATCCGCGCTTGTCTCTCGGGGGAAACCAGCACAGACGCCGCTGTCCGTAAGATCATTGATGAATACAAGACCGACGATGGAGTATAATTACAGTTACCAGCCGGACGATCCGTACTGCTATCCCGGCACAAAAACGCTGATGAACAAGATGGGTATCACCGATTCGGAACAGCTTCAACATGCCGAGAGAAGAATTACCGCGCTCCGTTTGGCGTCCTTGCCGGAGAATCCTGTACGCGGTAGTTTTGACTTTGCCCATTTACGCGCCATACACCGCTTTATCTTCGGCGATATTTATGACTGGGCGGGCAAAATCCGGCTCGGTGAGTTCTTAACGAAGGGGAATACGATATTCTGTCTTGGCAGACATATTGACAGTTACGCAAATAGTATCTTTTCATCGTTATCCGAAGCGAAGAACCTGCGCGGTCTCGCCAAAAACGCTTTCATAGACCAGCTTGCGTATTTTATGGGCGAAGTCAATGCGTTACATCCGTTTCGCGAAGGCAACGGAAGGACAATCCGTGAGTTTTTCCGCCTGCTTTCAAAGAGCGCGGGATACGATCTGGATTTCGGGTCCGCGGATAGAGATGCGCTTCTTTCCGCGGATATAGAAGCCTTTGACCGAAACTATAAACCGCTGATCGGGATACTCGGAAAAATCGTGCAGAGGCTCAAATAGCACGTTAAGAGAGCGTTATTTTGAGATTACCCAAAACGGACCTTTCGCGTCCGCACCCTTGTTAGCTTCCTCCAGAATGAGAGACAGATCCCAAAGCTGATTACTCCGGCTGACGCTGGCAGGATCGGCGACGATAATCATTCCGTCTTCCGTGACGCCGCGCAGAACGATGAAATGCCCCTGACTGGTGAAGTGTCCCTTTGACATGACGGCGATGACCAGTTTCCCGTCCGCGAGCGCGTCCGCGACCTTCTGACCGTCCCGCCCGACCCCTTCCGCAGACAGTCCGTAATGCCGCGCGCCGTCCGGGATGAGGGTATGCCTGCTTCCTTTTCCTTCTACATAGTAGCCGTTCACGGAAGCCCAATCCGCGATTTCCACGGGAGTAACCGTTTTGCCTGACAGAGAGGATACCACAATAGCTAATGCGGTCGGACCGCAACCGGAACGTCCTATTGTTCCGGTTTTTCCGTATGGCAAGTCACTCCATCGGGAATCCGTTTGGTTGAAATATGTAACGTCCGTCTCGCCTTCGGTGAAGGTTATATCTCCGTAGTCTGTTCCTTCGGTGTAATCCTCGTTGTCTTGTTCCTCCGTCATGGAGGTTACCAAAAGCTCCGCCCAGTTACGCTGCTCCTCCGAAAACCCCAGCAGTTCCATCAGCGCGTCCGGGAGAATGTCCCACACTTCGATTTTTATGAGTGTTAACCCTACGGAGATACTATGCCGTAGCTTATCCGAAGCCATTTTCGCGATCGCGCTTTCGGAAATCACATTCAAATCCTGTTCGTAATGGACGGCGATTATCGCGATGAACCAGTTCAAGCCGGTGTTGCCGTCGTCCGTGTTAATCTCAATCGGCAGAGTATTCTTGAACGGCGCGCTCAGTATTTGTATCACCGAATCGGTCGTCCGTTTGATGATGTCGTCAAAACGGTCATAGACTCCGGAGATATCAATCGCGAGTTCCGTCATGTTCTTAACGCCCTCGTTCTCATTGCCGATCCACCCGAACAGGTAATGCGGTATGGAAGCGAAGATGATTACGGGAAGCAGGAGTACGAGGATCAAGATAACCGCTACCACTTTCAACAGCTTGGGCAGATACTGGCGTGTCGCCTCCGCCGCCGCACCGTATGTGCCTCCTGCGGCTGCTCCTTTCGCGATTCTGGCTGCTTTTGCCGCAATCTCGGCGGTATTGGCGCTTCTTGAGCCGGTTTCATTGTCCATCGGATTCTCCTTCCCCGGATTCATCGTTATCCGTATTTACTTGGGGATTCAACTGCTTTTGGAAATTCTCATTGACGTCGATCGGTTCCTGCGCTTTCGGGAGTTTTGACGTGCGTTGAGTCACTGTCTTCGCGGGCTTCACCGGCGGCGGCGACGTCGGAGTTACTCCTTTCGGTTTCGGCGGTTCTACTGTCGATTTTGGCGTTGTGCCGTTGTTCATTTTACGAGTGCTTGTTGTCCGGTTTGATTTTGCGCTAGAAGCGATTGGAGTCGTCGGCGCTTTCGGTTGAGGTGTATGGGAACCCTGCTGCGCGAATAAAGGAGTGGCTCCCTGCTTCGCCGGCTGATGTGCGACCGGCAGCGGCGATTGTGCCGGGGTCACCGGGAGAGGCGGTTTCGTACCGGAATGGTTTTTCTGCGGGGTAGTTTGTGCCTGCGTACTTGAGGGCTGCTGTGTATCCGTCCGTGAAGCCGATGTGTTTTGTGTAGTTTGAATCATCGCGCTTTGTTGGGAGGACGGAGCGTTAATCCGCGTTTGCATCGGAGCGGCGTTGCTATGTACTGCCGTGGCGGAATGGGACGGTATCGGGTTTTGTCCGCCGGCTTTTTGAGCTTGTCCGACTGGTGTGGGCGGTTTCGGCGATTGCGTCTTCGCGGGAGCGCTTCGTGAAGAACTCGGTGATGACTTGCCGGACACGCCGCCCGTTTGATGTACCGTATTGCTGTTTGCGTTCATGGTGCTTTTGCTATTATCGGAGGATTGAACAACACCGCCGCTGACTGGCAGGGGTTGCATGGAACCTTCCGCTTTTGGATTGAACTGACCGGGTACTGAACCATGTGCTGTTTGTAATGTCTGTTTAGAATGGTTTAGAGGCGCTTTGGTACCGGGAAGACTACCGTTTTGCATAGCATTCGCAGAGCTTTGAGACAAAAAGGAGAAACCGTTTCCGCTCTGATTCGATGCGGATTGCCGGATGCCACTTGAAGAACCGCCAACCGGCGGGTTAAAGGGAGTGCCGGTTGGTTGGGTCGTGTTTTGATAGGCGGCGCTTGTGTTAATCGGTGAAGCGTATGCTTTGCTGCCGCTGAATCCAGTTGTTGCCGTTGCCGCGCGGGAAGCCGTTGCTCTACCAGCTTTGCCTACTCTGCTGCTGATGATATTGGATGTTATTGACTTCCCGACCATCAGCGCCATCATCCCCGGAAAACCGCGTCCCAGCCCGTCTCCTGTGATCGCCGGATTCAACCCGATACGGGCGATGATACCGTCTATCTTCCGGGCGACGCGCGCCAGCGCGATCACCAAGATGAGCCATGGGATCGCGGAAAGTCCTTTCGGAAAACTCGTCATGGCGGAAATGATCAGCTTGACGAACACGACGTTTAGGATCATCATCAGGCACATACTTCCGTACATCCGCGCCCAACCCTTGAAAATGTCCATTGTGTTCCTGCTGACCCCCATCGCGAATGCCAGTGGCGATAGGATGGTAAGAACACCTACGATGACGTATCGCTCCCCGACCTCAAAGAAGAATTTGATTAACTGGAAGATAAGGATAATCCCCATGATAAGGACAAGGAGCCAGCTCGCGTCTATACTGAACATATTTGAGGAGAGGTCGGGTAGAGATACGCTGTCCGGTATCTGAAGCAGATCAACGACCGTTGCGCTGAGACTGAGTCCGATATCGCATATCTGACGACTGCATAGAAGCAGGAACGCGAACACGAAGGTTCGCATAATCAGGATACGCGGTTCTTCTCCCTCAAAACCGAGTCCGCTCATCATCGACTTTACCGCTTGGAATACAAGGTTCCCCAGCAGCAGCGCCCAACCGACGCCGGTCATGATATCGAGGATAACGCCCGATATCGGCACCGACGTTTCAAAATAGGAAAGGTCATTGGAGAAGACGTCCATCAGCGCGTTCATGATGTACTCGCCGGTTTCCCATATTAGGCCGTAGAGCCATTCCATCAGCCCTTGAACGATTGAGTTTAGGATAAGAGACGCCTCCTCGGTTTTAATTTTTGGGTATGAAAAAAGCAACCGATTAACGGCTGCTTGAAGGGTGAATATGGATAATGCGAAAGCTATCTATTTATAATTATTTACTGCTTTTTTAAGATTTTCCCAACATAAATTTTTAATTTCTCCGTTCCACTTTCTCCGATTACTTATTTCACCGCTCGTAATAATCTTTTTAGAAAGTTCACTCAGTTCTTGTTTGTCAACAGCACAAGAAACCTCAGCCATCCAAAAAACAAGTTCTCCACATGGAGTATACCGATAGGCTTCGTTTTCCTTATGCTGCTCTTCTTTTATAAGGCAATAATTCATAAGATGCCACCATTGGCTGGGATTCTTCAGCTTTGAAACTCTTGCAATCAGTAAGTAACCTGTATCAGCTGTCTGTTGAAATCCTTTTTCCATTAAATCTTTTGTAATATCACACGAAGCGTCTCTTTTATCTTGAAAAAACTTTTAACTTGCGCGTATGTCATTTCTCTTTTTCCTCAATTTCTAATTTATTTTGCACTTCACATTATAGCCATAATATGAACCGAACTGATGCCTTTAATAAACTTTATTGGGGGTGTTTACAATATAGCTAC
>DBDP01000037.1 GCA_002293625.1 Clostridiales bacterium UBA929
GACTTGGGTCACTACATAACAGGGGGCAATCGTTCCGTGGACAATCCCGTTCGTTTGTGGTACAATGGCAAAGCGGGGATTATCTCGGACATAACCGATGAGCAGCCAACTAAAAAACGGCGGTGACGATTTGCGGGAGCGCCCGCTTCGCCGCAGAATTCGGGCAAAATCTGTCGGAGATTGACGAATGCCATAAACTGAATTCGGGAGCCGTTATACAGATTGACCAAAAATTTGTGACCGTGGTGTAAATTTTGATTGCATATTGCGTAAAGTTCTGCTATAATGAAAACAGGCGGAACATCCGCACCTCCGTCGCATACGTTAGATGCTTGGGAAGTAAGGTGTTTTCATGGCTTCTGTCGCACCCGCGCAGCTTAGGCTCGGAGAGGTTCTGCTGGATGCAGGTTACATTACCGAGGAGCAGTTAAACCAAGCTCTCAGCTTGCAAAAGTCCTCGCCGGATAAGAAGCGCCTCGGTGAAGTGCTGGTCGATAACAACATCATCACGGAAGGTCGCCTCAACACGGCCCTCTCTAAACGCCTGAATATCAAGTACGTTTCGATGAGCGACGCCCCGGTCGATCTCGCGGCTGTGGCGAAGATTCCAAAATCTGTTGCCGTGAAGCATTGCCTGATTGCCATCAGCATGGACAACTCCACCTTGCGTGTCAATATCAACGACCCGCTGAACTATTACGCCTTGGAAGATGTCAAACTCATCACGCACATGCAGCTTGAAGTGCAGGTGTGCAACAAAGCCGACATCAACAAAGCCATCAGCGAGTATTATTCCGAAATCGAGACGCAGAAGTCCGCCACGGTCGCGAATGAATCGGCCTCGCAGACGAACGCGTTCACATATGTCGATATCTCCGAGACCGCCGACGACACACCCGTCGTTGCCCTCATCAACTCAACCCTCTACAAAGCGCACAGCGCCGGCGCGAGTGACATTCACATCGAGCCGTTCGAGGACAACACCTACGTGCGTATCCGCGTAGACGGTCAGATCGTCGATTACTTAACCCTTTCGGCGTCGCTGCACGCCTCCATCGTCGCGAGAATTAAGATCCTCTCGGGGCTTGACATCGCCGAGAAACGCGCCCCGCAGGACGGTCACTTCCGCGCGAAGCTGCAGGACATCGAAATCAACGTCCGCGTTTCCAGTTTACCCACCATCTACGGCGAAAAGATCGTTATGCGCTTCATGAGCCAAAGCGGCGTCCTCGACAACGCCGGCACGTTTGGTATGGAACGCGAAGACTACGAAAAAATGGTCAGCATCCTCCAGTCTCCGCACGGCATCGTCTACATCACGGGACCCACCGGCAGCGGTAAAACCACGACGCTTTATATGGTTATGGAGATGCTCTCCAAGCGTTTCGTAAACATCGCGACGATCGAAGACCCGGTGGAAAAATCGCTGAAAAAAGTCAATCAAACGCAGATTAACCCGCTCGCGGGGCTCACTTTCGAAACGGGGCTTCGCTCCATCCTCCGTCAGGACCCAGACATCGTCATGATCGGCGAAACGCGCGACGCCGAGACGGCCAGCATCTCCGTCCGCGCCGCCTTGACGGGTCACTTGGTTCTCTCCTCCCTGCACACCAACGACTCTGTGTCCGCCATCGTGCGTCTGCTGGATATGGGGATCGAAGACTACCTGCTCGCGAACTCGCTGGTCGGCGTCGTCGCGCAGCGCCTGGCTAAGAAGGTTTGCCCGTATTGCCGCGAGGAGTACGAGCCGCGGGAGAACGAGGTTCGCGTATTGGGCGCGCGTCCGCAAAAGCTCGCGCGCGGGCGCGGCTGCCACAACTGCAACAACACCGGCTACAAAGGCCGCATCGCGGTTCACGAGGTCTTAACCATTGACACCACCATCCGCGGCATGATTACGCAGGGCAGCTCTACCGAAGATATTTACCGCTATGTGCGGCAGAACAACAAACTCAAGGATTTGAAAACAAGCATGTCAAAGCTCGTGATGGACGGCGTAACTTCTTTTGAAGAATTACTCAAACTCACCTATTTTGTGGAGTAACGCATATAATGTATTGAGAGTACTATAAAATTGCGTGTTCGCCTGTAAGGCGAACGAGCGCAGTGCTTACGAACAGGCGCCTTTGGCGCGGCATCGTAAGCTGGAGCGGGCAATTTTATAGGTAACATATACGAAAGGGAGGCGCTGTATGGAGATTCAAGAGCTGATACGCACGGCGCGATCCCGGCGGGCGAGCGACATTCACATCACCTATGCCCGCAACCCGGTCTTCCGCATTGACGGAACGCTGTATGAAACCGATTTTGCGCTGACACCGCAGGAGAAATACGGGCTGATTGTCTCCATGCTGGACGACGGTCAGCGGGCGCAGATGGAACGCGGCGAAGATATTGACTTATGTTACACGATGGACGGCAACCTCCGTCACCGTGTAAATGTATACCGCCAGCAGCGCAGAATGGCCGCGACCATACGTGTTATCAACGACAACACTCCCACCTTTGAGGAATTGAATCTGCCGCCCATCCTCCGCACCTTGGCGGACGAGCCGCGCGGTCTGATCCTTGTTACGGGACCGACCGGCAGCGGGAAATCCACGACGCTCGCCGCGATGGTCGATTATATCAACCAAACCCGCGCCTGCCACATCCTCACGGTGGAAGACCCGGTTGAGTATGTCTACACGCAGAAGAAAGCGCTGATCCATCAGCGCGACATCGGCACCGACGTCGGTTCCTTCTCGGCAGCGCTCCGCAGCGCGATGCGCGAAGATCCGGACGTGATTTTAGTCGGCGAGATGCGCGATCTCGAAACGATCGCCGCCGCCGTTACCGCAGCCGAAACAGGGCATTTGGTACTCTCCACCCTGCACACCACCGGCGCGGCTATGACGGTTGACCGCGTAATAGACGTCTTCCCGCCGCACGGGCAGCAGCAAATCCGCGCGCAGCTCGCCACCGTCTTGAAAGGCATTATTACCCAGACACTGCTTCCGCGAGCGGGCGGTACGGGACGCGTCGCCGCCTTCGAGGTTATGCTGGGCGTTGATTCGGTACTGAACCTGATTCGCGAGAACAAAGCGCATCAGCTCAATTCCACCATCCAAACCGGCGCGAAGCAGGGGATGATCCTGCTCGACAACTACCTCGCGAACCTTGTTAAACAGGGTGTCATCACGATCGAGGCGGCACTGGAGAAAGTGAACAACAAAGCGGAGTTCATGATGATGGTCGGGGCGCGGTGAGTGAAAAGTTGGTACTCATGAAGGACAGAATTTATCTCGATACATCTGTTATAAGCTATTTACGGCAGGAAGACGCGCCGCTGGAGATGCGGATAACCAATGCCTTTTGGGAAATCTTAAAGCGCGGGGAATATGAGGTCTATATTTCCGATGTGACAGTGGCTGAAATTTCTGCTTGCTCTGAAGAGAAGAGGGTTGAACTGTTCGGTCTTTTAGAAGATATTGAGTATATAGAATTAAAGACGGAGAGCAATGAGCAATTTGATAGGATTGTCGGAGAGATTGAGCGGCGTGAATTATTACCGCCAAGAAGCATAAACGATAGACGCCATATAGCCGCCGCCATCCAAAGTCGGTGTAACCATATTCTTTCTTGGAATTTTAAACACTTTATTGATAATGAGAACACGAAACGTCAAGTGAACGCAATAGCCGCAATATATGGAATGGACGAAATAAAGGTTTGTACTCCATTTGCATTAATGGAAAAGGAGTTTGCGCTATGAATGATTTAACAGTTAGCGATATCCGCCAAATCCGCAATGAGTATGACAAAATCTACGCAAACATGACCCATGAAGATATCACCCGAGACATCACAAAGCGCGCGGAAGAGGGGCATCGCATTATCGATGAAATCCGCCGCCAAAAAGCTTCCTCCCCCGCACACGACACCCCGTAGCCCCACCCCGCCCGCGCACCCGAAACCGTGTTTAACCGGGGAACCGGTAAACAATATAAAATTAAGGGGAGATACGGTATGAATGCACTCCAGACCACACGTAAGAACAAGAAGAAAGGCTTTACCCTCGTTGAGATCATCGTTGTACTTGTCATCATCGCCATTATGATGGCGGCTCTCGCGCCGGTTATGATCGGCTGGATCAACGACGCGCGCGAAACCACGGTCAGAACAGAAGGCAGAATCTTTATGATGGCGGCACAAACGGTAATCACAGAAGCAGAGGCAACAGGGCTTTGGGATGATGGAAGTGCTTATACAACCCTTTCTTTGGATAATGACGGTTTAGATGCTCTCAAAGCACACTCGCAATTCATAGACTTGGTTGATGATTCTGCTTTAACCACTTTAGTTGGTCTTGATCCAGAGAATCCCGATTATTCCGACTTGATGTGTGTCTTCCTTGACGGCAATGATATTCCCTGTGGTGTAGTGGTTGAGAATCCGATAAGGGGTAGAGACGATAAGGAAGCGATGCTGATCGGTAGAAGAACCGATAAAGTGGTTGGAACAGATCCCAATCCCATCGAACCCGAACCCACCACCTAAGCATGAAGTTGTAGGCTTTTCGTACTCATTATCTATCTAATGGAGTGACACACAATGCGAGCGATTCGCGGCAGGAAAGGGCTTTCTCTGGTTGAGTTACTGATAGTCCTCCTATTGATCGCATTCGCTCTGACGCTGGTTTCGTTTGCTGTGCTTCCGATGATTGACAGAGCGCGGGGCGCGACGGCTACCGCGGAGGCACGCTCGGTGTACATCACCGCTCAGGGCGTCATGCTCCAATATAGCGGGCATGACGCTCTGAGTGACCGGGATTTGGCGGAAGGTTTAAGCGGCACGGTCGATAATATCTTGTATCCCGAAAAAACAGAACTCTCACAACGTATAAACGAGCTGCTTGCGCCTGATATCGTCTTGACAGACGAGCCGGGCGACGGCAAGAGTAAAGCGGAATTTACCGTGGAGAACGGTGTTATTACAAAGCTGATATACCAAGCGGAGAATAACGGGGATATCTATCAAGCCACCATCGTGCCGGGCGAAGACGCCGTGATAGAACGGGTGGAATAAGGGGCGGCTTTGCGTCGCTCCTGTAGGTATTTGTGAACGGAGACGGGGAGCATGGGGATTTACATTTCGGCGTGGCTGTTCGTCTTCGGCGCGTGTATCGGGAGTTTCATCAACGTGGTGGTGTACAGGCTGCCGAAGAAGGCGTTTTTATCCAAGGCGCGTTCGTACTGCCCCGCCTGCAACGAGACAATTCGTTGGTTTGACTTGTTCCCGATTGTGTCATGGATTGCCCTCGGCGGAAAATGCCGCGCTTGCAAGGCGCGCATTTCGCCGCGTTACCCGCTGGTAGAGCTGTTTTGCGCCGCTCTTGCGCCGGGGTGCTTTTGGCGGTTCGGCTTCGAGTGGCAGACGCTGATCGCGTTCGGCGTCGCGGTGATTCTGCTGGCTGTGGCGCTGATCGACCTCGATACGATGGAGATTCCCGATTCGCTGGTGATCGCGCTGATCCCGTTCGCGGCGGGCGCGGTATGGGCGTTTTCGGAGGTGCCGCTGTGGGAGCGGGGTGTCGGGTTCGTGACCGTCAGTGTGCCGATGCTGCTACTGTCGCTCGGGATTGAGGGCGCGTTCGGCGGCGGCGACATCAAGCTGATGGCGGTCTGCGGCTTTTTGCTCGGATGGCGGAACACACTGGTTGCGTTTATGATTGCCCTGATACTGGGCGGCGGACGCGCGATCTATCTGATCTTCCTGCGCCGGAAGAAACGGGGCGAGCATATTGCCTTCGGCCCGGCTCTCTGTATCGGAACCGCCGCCGCGCTGTTCTTCGGAACGGATTTGGTGCGTCTATATTTAGGGTTGTATGGGTTGTAACATCCCCCGGCGCGCGGATAACACAAACCCGTAGGGGCGATTCATAATCGCCCACCTCGTCTTTGTAGGGACGACCGCCCTCGGTCGTCCGCGAGCGCTCCTACAGAGAATCCCCCGGCGCGCAATGCACACATTAGGAGGAAACGCGAATGCCCAAGTACCAGTATACGGCGCTTGACTTAGACAACAATAAGATCATGTCCATAGTGGATGTGCGTGACGAGGAAGATTTCCGCAGATTTATGCGGAGCCAGAACCTTGTGCCGGTAAAGGTTAAGGTATTGGAGCAGAAGAGCGTCTACTACAAGCTCAAGCCCAACGAAGTGGCGGAGTTTTCGCGCCAAATGGCGGGGATGCTGAGCAGCGGCATCACGGCGGTGCGCGCGATGGAGATATTGAAGGATCGCGATTTCAAACCCAAACTGCTCGCCGTGTACGAAAACCTGCACAGGGATCTCCAAAAAGGTCGAACCGTTTCGGAGGCCATGCAGATGCAGGGCGACGCCTTCCCCCCGTTATTCATAAACATGTATGCTTCCGGCGAGGCCAGCGGCCAAATGGAGCAGGTGGCGTTCAAAATGGCGGAGCATTACGAAAAAGAACACCGCTTAAACGGGAAAATCAAGTCCGCGACACGCTACCCGAAGATTTTGGGGGTTGTCACGCTGGGTGTTGTTTTGCTGATTTTTTTGGTGGTTCTGCCTGAATTCTTTACGTCTTTGGGAGATATGGAGCTGCCCGGAATCACAAAGGTTATGGTAGCGTTCAGTGATTTTCTGAGAGCCAGGTGGTACTTCGTTCTGCTCGGAATTCTGGTTTTGGTGGCAGGGATAGCGCGGCTGAAATCGCTGCGCGCCGTCGCCCCCAAATACGATAGGATGAAGATGCGGTTTCCGCTGGTAGGAAAACTGCTGAGAATCATCTATACGGCGCGTTTCGCCCGCACGCTCTCGACGCTGTACTCCAGCGGCGTCTCGATGCTCCAGTCTTTGGAGATCACCGGTAAGATTATCAATAATAAATACATTGAAGGTCAGTTTGGCGCATTGATTAAAGACGTGCGCAATGGAGAGCCGCTCTCGGCTGCGGTCAGGAAGGTAGACGGCTTTGACACCAAACTCGCAAACACCATCATGATCGGTGAGGAGGCGGGGCGCCTAGACTCGATGCTCACCTCCACCGCCGACAGCTTCGATTATGAGGCGGAGATGGCGACAGGGAAATTGGTGCAGATGATGGAGCCGATTATGCTGATTGTAATCGCGATTGTGATTTTGCTTATCATGCTTTCGGTTATGTCTCCGATGATGGGAATCTACAGCGACCCCAGCCGTATAACAGGCATGTAAATACAGTTAACAACGAACAGATAACAGTTAACAGTTAAACGAGAGTGCGACAGTTTTATCAGATATCGATAGCTTTATATAGGCACGGTGACTTCGGGAATAACCCGTTGTTAACTGTAATCTGACAATTTATGGGGGACAGAGAATGGAATCTTCGGTCTACATCTCATCGGAACAAATCCAAGTGATTGGGTACAGCGGCGGCACGATCAAGCAATTCGTGACGCACCCGCTGCCCGAGGGAACGATGATCAACGGCATGATTACCGACCAGTCGTTTTTGGTCGAGTGCCTGTCGTCGATGCGCGGCGACCATCCCGAACTCTTTAAGAGACCGTCTCTTGTGGTGGACGGAAGCGCGATCCTCGTCAAGAGAATCGCCGCGCCGAAGCTCACCGGCAAGCAATACCGGCAGCTGGTGAGGGACGATTTTTCCGAAGCGGGGGAGAACGCCGACGAGCTGGCTTGCGGCTATCAGATGCTGCCCGGCGGCACGGCGCTGCTCGCGTGCGCCGCGGCGAAGAACCTTGTGGACAGCTACACATCCGCCTTCAAGAGTGTCGGCGTGACGCTGGGTTCGATACGAATCGGGACGCAGGCGATCATGAGCTACATTGACAGCCGCCCGGATTTGCAGAAGAAGAGCTTTGTGCTGAACGTGATTGACGGCGTGACGATGCTCTCCCTCATCTTTGAGGACGGCGTCAATGTCTTTATCTCCCGTACGAGGTTGTACGGCGACACGAAAGAGCAGCTTGCGCAGACCATCATCGACAATCTGGGCGGATTGGTTCAATTCAACCGCTCCCAAAAGTTCGGTGAGGTTACCGACAGCTACTATCTCGGTGTGAGCGCCGCCGATTTGCGCCTTTTGGAGGCGCTGAACCCGCATATGAACGTGAAGCTCGAGGTGCTGGACATCTTCCGGGACGTTAGGGGCGCGGAGCAGCTGCCGCCAAACGCGCATTTCGCGTACCTGAATACGCGGCCGGGCAAGAACAGCATCGATCTGATCGCCTGCCGGAAAGAGTTGGCCGCGCACCGCAAAAAAGCGAAGGTTACAAAACGGTGGATTCCGTTTGCGGTCTTATATGTCATTGTACTGGCCATGCCGATCGTATACTTTTATTATCAAGCCTCGCTGATCGATAAAGATATTGAGGCGGTTAATGCGGTTCTTCAGGATCCGGCCAATATCGCGAAGCAGGAGGAACTGACGGCGCTGGGCAACGATACGTCAAAACTCAGAAGCGTTATCAATCAGCACAAGAACAAACTAATATATGATGGGACGCTTACAAACATCTCTTCGGAGATCGTCGAGCTGTTTTTAGACAGCTACGGGCCGGATGTCACGATCGATAGCTTTGTTTATTCGCAAAGTACCGGTTACGTGAGAGTTTCCGGCAAGGGAGCGACGGAGAACGATCCGGCGAATTACAGCGATAAAATTAAAGCGAGCGATTTGGTCTTGTCGGTATACCAAACGGGCTACGGCAGTGACTTCAGCTTTTCGCTGGAGGCGATATTAGCACCCGTCGGAGGGAACACCAATGAATGAGAAAAAAGGTCTGACGAAACGCGAGAAGTTTCTGATTTTTTTCGCGTCGGCAATCGCTCTGTTTTATGTGGCGGTTCAATTCGGCATCACGCCCGCCCGCGAAAACCACACACAGAAGCAGGATGATCTTGCGTCGCTGCAGGATCAAGAGGATTCCATGCGGCTGACGCTGGACGGGGAAGCGAGTATCAGAAGGATCAACGAGAACACCAAAACCGAGTTTGACGAAGTCACGGCGCAGTACCCCGAATTGATGTCCTCGGAGGAGTTGCAGCGCCATATCAACGAGTTGTGCGGGAGCGTCAGCCTCAACCCGGTTAGCTTTAGCACCGATCCGAGGAGATGGGAAGCGCTGGTGATTCAACGTGTTGCCACGGAAGAAGAAGAGAGCGCCGAAGAAGCTCCCTCGCTGGAGAGGAAGCGCGGAACCGCGGAAGACATGAAAACCGCATCGTTTGTCGTGGCACAGGTGAGCGTGACCGCCGAAGGGAGTCTCGCGAACCTAAAAAGGCTCTTTGATACAGTGAATGGTATTGGCAATATTACCATCACCGGCGTTACGCTGCCGCTGAGAAGCGAAACATCTGATGGCAGAATCCCGGTGACGCTTGAGGTTATCATGCGAAAGAGTTAGACATAGATAAGCAAAACCAAATGCGCAGAGGGAGTGGAGAAGATGCTGAAACGGCTTAAGAGTAAATCCGGCGCGTCGTTGATTTTTGTGTTAGCGGCGATGATGTTGCTGCTGGCAATCGGCGGGTCGGCGATGACGGCGGCTTCGGTGAGCCACGGCACGGTGCTGGAAAAACGCGCCCTGAACCAGCTCAATCTGCTCGCTGACAGCGTCCAGCGCACGGTGGGGAGTCTGCTGACAGGAACCATCACCCCCGCCGAAGTGAACGATTCGGGTACGTTGGTTGGGATGATCGTGGATGAGATTCAAAAAGCAATCGATACACGGCTTACCGACGGATCACTAAATCCCGGCAGAGGCGTAACAGTAACGGTTCCGAGCTTGACATTTTCGATGGGCGCAACTCTGAGTATTCCCGGGTTGCCGGAGAACTTAGGAAGCAATCCTGTGAACTTGATCATTGATGTAAATTGCAATTCCGCAAGTTATACACCCTACAAGGGCGAAGAATGGACGCGGGTATCTAACTCTGATTCGGGAACTCTAGTATTTGAAGACACTCTGTATAATCCGGAAATAAAGCAGAGCATAGTCATTTCCGGGTGCGAAGTGACAGTTCGTTATACCGCGCAACATAACGGTGACTCACTGGTTACGGCGGCGACTTATCAACTTCCGACAATATCTAAATCTGGGAGGCTGGCAGCAGACGCGCATGGTGATCAGTTTCTCAACCCAAACACCGGTGAACCGGTTAGCGATAATTTTATTGAAGTAATATACAGCCTTGATGAATTCACAGGTGAGATTGACGGGGGGATCTTCGGTAGAAATACTTACCCTTCTGATATTCCGTGGAATGAGCAACCAACCGTAACCGGCGAGGGAAGGGCGGTGTCGTATGCAAAGGGCTAAAAACCTCCTGCGGCAAAAGAGTGGCGAAACCCTCATGGAGGGTATCATCAGTATGTTGATTTTCACGCTCCTAATCGTAACCGTCACGCTGATGCTGAATTGGTCGCAGAGGATGACCAGCGAATCGATTCGTAAAGGTGATGAAATGCAGGAGCTGGCAGACAAAGCGTTGCTGGATGATTATACCGACTTGCCCGGCACTCCCAAAATTCCGGATTTTATGCCCATTACGGGCGGCACTTATAGCCTAACGGTGACAAAGCCGGACGGGACGGATGCTGCGCCAATACTTATTCCAGTCACCTCCACGACCTTTTCATCGGACGAGTTTGTGGCGTTTTTCCCATCCACTACGCCCCCCGTTGAACCATGAGGATGATGTTTATGAAAAAGCTAAAACTACTCAAAACCAGCAAAGGTGTCACACTGATGGAATTGGTGGTGGCTATGCTGGTGTTCGCGATTTTGATGATGACGGTTACGGCGATATTGACGCCGATGCTGCGCACCTATTACCGCGCTGTGGACTTCGCCGAAACCAACCCGCTGCTGGACGAAATCTCGAATAAAATGCTCGCCGATATCAATCAGGCGAACTCTGTACAAGTTGATACTGCTGCAAATACGTTGACCCTCACAATCAAGCGTCCCGGACAGGTAGCGTATACGGTGATTTACGACCATCAACCGATTGACGGAGTTAACAACGTATTGCACAGAACGGTTAGCGGCGTTGAGGCAGCAGAGACTACCGTCCCTGTATACGACCCTCACTTTTACGAGGGAAATTATCGAACAGGGAACGCATGGAAAACGGTAACGGTGAGATATTCAACAGACGCGGCAGGAGAGACTGCTCTTGCTCTAGGATCTGTGGATTCGCCTTTCTATGTTAACATCTCAATCAACGGCGCAGGCAACCAAATCAACCGCACATACGCGGTAAACCCGTTGTGCATATAATAACATAATGTCCAAAACTGACGAATATGCACACATCCGGACGGAGGTAGCAGAGCATGAAACGCATTAAACGCGGCGCAGGCTTTACACTGGTGGAGATCATCGCGGTGCTTGTTATCCTCGCGGTGCTGGCGGCGATAACCGTGCCGTCCGTCGCGGCGTACTTACAGATGGGTTACCAGACCAATCGGATGAGCGTTGCGAGGACGATCTTCCTCGCGGCGCAGAACCAGCTCACCGAAAAGCGCATCACGGGAGACTTTGGTACATATTTGGTGGATCAAGATGGCGCTACCCCATCGGCTTCTCAGGGCGACGTGTACAGTCTCCTCAACATCACGGCAGACAATCCCACATTCCAAGACATTTACGGAACCGGCGCAAGCGCTTGGTCGAACATAGGCAATGTTCATTACATAAGCATGGCGAGAGGCGCGGGAGCGCCCGGCGACCCCGTCTTCGACCTCCTAAACCCCGTAATGATCGACAAAAGCGTTTTGAACGGTGCTATCCTGATTGAGTACAACATCAGGACGGGCGTCGTTCTTTCCGCTTTTTACAGCGATACGGCGATGAGCGATACCGACGTCTGGGCTTATTCCGGCACCGGCAACAACAGCGTTGCGGGCGGGCGCCCGTACCTAAACCATGACGAGCGCCGTCAGGGTTACTACGGCGTAGGCACCACCGGCACGCTGGAAGACCCGCTGCCGGAATCGCATGTTTCGTTGCATGACGCGGACGGTCTCGACCTTCCCAGCTTCAATGACGGACCCGACCATGCAATATACAATGCTCAAATCCCAAATAAGAATAATGCGCTTTACGCAATCATTACCGTTGCGAAAAAATCGTTAAACGAGAGAATCAACATCTCCATAACCGGTACATCATACAATAGAACCGTTGTCTTTGCGAATGTAAAAGCAAATCGAAATGACGACAGAGTGTACTATATCGGAGAATCGGGGGACTACGAGCAGTTTATATGGGTGATAGACTATGTCCACGGGGACACCATCCATACCCCGGCAAATAGTTTTTCCGCCCTGGTCGGGAACGTGTCGACGAACGATCCCATAACGGTAACGCTAAAGATACTGAACGCAGATGATTCCGTTAAGCATGAGTTCCCGCCATCCAACTCGCAGTATCCCTACTTCTCCCAATACGGGGGATACACCGTCAACACGGCGCGGCATCTATACAATATACGCCATTTCCCCGACAAGCAATACACCCAAGCGGGCAATGTAAACATGACCGCCGGAGGCGGGGGCGGCGTTTCTAATTTCCTGCCTATCCCTAAGCAGAACGCTACAGATGATACAAGTACCTTTAAGGGTACCTACAATGGCATGGGGTATACAATCAGCAATCTGCGAACCAACTACCTGGAAAGTATGAAAGTCGACTATATCGGTCTGTTTGCACAGAGCAGTAATACAAGCACAATCCGTAACATGGTGTTTGTAAATGCAGATATCATCGGTTATAGATACATCGGAACCGTCGTAGGCAACGCGAACGGTGCGATTGATAATGTCACTGTCAGTAACAGTAAAATCAGTAGCAGAGGACCCTATATTGGCGGAATCGCGGGAAATACAACGGCTACAATAACAGACGCGCATGTAAGTGGCACTCGTAGTGTTGACCCAAATACAGGTGTAAACGAATCCACAACCATTATTACGGGTAACGGTTGGCGAATCGGCGGTATCGCGGGCGCATCGTCGGGTATGCTTGGTCAGTCCGGCAATACCCCCAGTCTAACAGTTTCCGGCATCTCCATAAATGGTGTCCGTTTGCCAACTACCGGCAACAGTATATACATTGGAGGTATCGTCGGGGAGTTAGTCCAAGGAGCGGCGGATACATCCGGCAGCGGAGTAACAAACGCATGGGTTGACCAAACAATGATTTTAAGCACTGATACACAAACAAACTGTGTCGGAGGTATTGTTGGAAGAGTAAGCGGAAGCCAACACGGAATCGCCAATGTTGCGGTGACAAACTCAAGCATTGAAGGTAAGGGAACCTACGGCACTTACGCCGGTGGTGTTGTCGGAGAATTTGGAATGAATTCCACGACGCGTTTAATAAACGGAGCGATTGTCGCGGAAACCACTGTAAGCGGCTATGATTATGTCGGTGGTATCGTTGGTATAAGTCGCGGAGGGCTTGTTCAAAACACGGTGTTCATCAATTCCGATGCGACAGTACCTATTACCGCCACACGTGATTACGGCGGCATAAGTGGGAATTATGGATTTGTCTATGGGCAAGGGGTTAATAATGTTCTTTACCTCGCTATTGCGCCTAAAAATCCAACAAGTGGGCTTATTATACCCATTTACCCAGACGCACCAATTGTTACTGCCGCTAACGCCTACTATCTCTCCGGCGACTTCATCCGCCCGACCGAAACGCAAGTCAACCCGCCGTCAAACCCGCCGCTTCGCGACGGCTACAACAAGGAACTCCCGCGGAACAATGTTGGAACCCCCCTCGACACTTGGGACTTCTACGAAATGTTCAAAGAAGGAACCCTGCCTCTCGGCGCGGGTTGGACGCAGTACGGCGGCGACGAGCTGGAGAGCGCGGACAACGTAAACAACACCCATGACGATTATGTAGACGAATACCCCTACCCGATCATCTCCTCCCTCGCGGCATACACCCCAGCCGACCCGGCGTGGCCGATCGCGCTGGAGGAGAATACGGCTACCGCCACGCTGTTCTACGCGGAGAAGCAGGGTGACAACTTCCTCTACGACGTCGGGCTGCTGGGCGCTACCAACCTCAAAACAGAAGACGGCACCGCGCACACCTCTGCGAATACAGACATCGTGCTTTACGACAGCTACGGTTTCAACCTCGTGGGTGTCAGCGGGACGGCGACCTATAAATTGACGTTGGGCGGCGGCACGGAGTATAATCTGGAAATCGACGCAGACGCGGAGACGGTCATGGATCAATCTACGTCCGCAGCAACGTTCCCGCACAGCTTCTACACCGATGCCGAAGGTAACGATTGCGTACACATCTTCATCCCGAACGTCATTGCGGAGACTGCGTCTGACGGCGCGGCGATAACCGTTACCGTCAAAGACGAAGACGGCAGGGATATCCTCCTGCCGGAAGACGCGCCGGCGAGTACGCCCGCCACCCAATTTAACCCAACCTTCGCCCCCGCGGCGTACAGCCCGGATTATAACCCCGCGACGCAAACGGCGGCGACCGTCGCAATCCGCTCGCCCCGCCACATCGACAACATAGACATCGCGGCGGCGACGCTGGACGACAACTACCGGCAGACGCTGCATGTGGACTTTGCGGTTTATCGCAAAGCGCTGGCGGGTTACAACGCTACGCTTGCTTTGGGCGAGGTGTTAAACAACTTCAACGCCGCGCCGGTAAACGGGACATTTGCCGGAACCTACGACGGCGGTATATACGAAGAGGACAATGGGGTTCTAAAGGTCATCGGCAATCGCGAGATTCGCAACCTCACCCTCACCATGAACACAACGATCGCCAATAACGGTTTGTTCTCGCGGAACTCGGGGAGACTGCAAAACATAAATATGACGAATGTGGATATCTCCGGCGGCGGCAATGGCAACGGCAGCATCGCGGGCAACAGCAGCGGCGCGATTACGAACGTCGGCGTCACAGGCGCAACTATCTCCGGCAGAAGTGAAACCGGCGGCATCGTGGGCAACAGCACTGGCACTGTTACCATCGCAAATGTTACGGGCGCGGAAATTTCCGGTATTAGTTATGTCGGCGGAATCGCAGGCAGAGGGAATGTTGCCGGCAGCAATGTCATCAACGTTATTGTAAAGGGAACTTCTGATTATACCGGCGGGATCGTCGGCTACAGCGGAAGGGTCGAGAATTGTACGGTTACCGGCACACTGAACGCAGAAACCGGCGAGTATACCACCAAAGTCACCGGCGAAAACGAGTACACCGGCGGCATTGTGGGTAGTAATAATGCCGGAACGGTTACCGGCTGCAGCGTAAGCGGTATCGTTGTCGAATGCGTTAACGGTAACGCAGGCGGTATTGCGGGGCAGAACTACAATGCCGCCAGCAAGATTGAAAACAGCAATGTCACCGACGTAATCGTCACCGGCGGGGGACAAGGTGTGGGCGGTATCGTGGGGAGCACCGACGGAACGGTCGATAACGTTTTTGTCACCAACGCAAAAATAAGCGGCACGTATAGAATCACATCTTCTTTCTCGTGGGGTACGGGCGGCATTGCCGGTGTAGGCAACGGCGCGCGTATTGACGGCGCGGTAGTCGAAGACAGCGAGGTGACGGGAACTTCAAACGTCGGCGGCATTGTGGGGAGCAAAACCGGCGTCTCCGGCGATATCAGAAATGTGATGGTATCGGAAACGACCGTTACCGGGGAGGAAAATATCACCTACACCGCATCCGCCGGCATTAT
Organism: Clostridiales bacterium UBA929; assembly: GCA_002293625.1. Lineage (GTDB taxonomy): Bacteria > Bacillota > Clostridia > Oscillospirales > UBA929 > UBA929. Next base: position 15,765 of record DBDP01000037.1, read on the forward strand.
CGGCGCGTACTCCTTTGGCAACACGGGAAACCGTCTCAATGTAACCAACGCTGTATTCGTAAACTCATCGGATACCGTGCCGATAACCGCCGCTACCAACACCTACGGTATATTGGGGTATGCAAGCACTAGTGCGAATGTATCTGTCAATAATGTCCTGTACCTTGCGCTCGCGCCAAGGAGTGGCACAAGTATACGCCCGTTTTCACCGAAAGGTATCGGCGCTAACGCCTACTACCTCGCGGGTGACTTCATCCGCCCGACCGAAGAACAAGTCAACGGCGATCCACCGCCAGACCCGCCGCTTCGTGACGGTTACAACAAGGAAAACTATACCGGCGCGGGTACTCCCCTCAACACGTGGGAATTCTACGATGAGTTTAAGGCTGGCGGCAGGCTGGCGGCGCTGTTTGTAGACGACGCCTGGGAGCAGTACGACGGCGACGAGCTGGAGACCGCGGCGAATGTAAACAGCAGTCTAGGCGAACCGACATACAAGAAACACTACCCCTACCCAATCATCAGTTCCCTCGCAGACTACATGCCGGATGACCCGCAATGGCCGATCGCGCTGCCGAAGAGAAGCGAGATGAGCATTAAGGACTTCTACTACTACGAGGAGTATTCGGACGGAACCTACGGCATATGGGGCTATGATGCGAATAACGAACTTATCGACACGTTAAAATACCACGAAGACGATAACCTCGGCAGCAGGGTTCTGGGCGAAGACGAAACCGTCACCGAAGCGGGGTATGTGACGATCCGCGTGACGCCGCTGGAGGATAAGGTGCTGTATGTCGCGGGTTTCGACAAAAAATACTACCGCGTGATGGAAGGCGTTACCCCGAACGGCTTTGACGACGGAATGCTGCGCTTCTATACCAAGACGGGCGGTAGCAGACCCAAGGATGACGCGAACCCGTATGTCACTCGAGAATTCATCGACGGAGTGTTAACCGCCTCCGGGAACCCCGACGCATACGCGGCGAAGCTGCCGCTGGGCGGCTTGGACAGCCGTTACTGGCGTCCCAATGCGGTAAGCAACGGAGGGCTGCGGCAGGGTGACCCGATAGAGATCATGTACGCAGACGTCAGCGCTGATACCGGTGGGCAGTTAGATTACAGAGGTTCCGAGGACAGTATGCTGCCGGTGGAGGACGGTTTCCTGCACCCGCTGTTCGCGAAGGGGATCCACTTGGCATCAAACCCCTCCGATGTGAGCAACTACGTCGTCCGCACCCCGTGGCAGATGCGCAACATTGGGCGTCTCAGCGGCGAAGTGAATAACAACGATAATAACTTCACGGGCGGCAAGACCTTCCGGCAGGAGCTGGACATTGACTTCGCGGATGACGGTATCGGCGTCCACATGGCAAGCAGTAACAACGAGTATAACAGCACCTTGGGTTATGATATGCAAGTTTACGGTCACGGTGCGCTGATCGGGCAGTTCAGCGGCATATACGAAGGCGCGAAGCATGAGGTCAAGGGCATTACGGTGAAAGCGCAGGGCAACTACGGCACCCTCATTACCCATAACCACGGCACGGTTAACGATATACGCCTCGTTAACTTCAAAACGAGCGCTGCGATCGAAAGCGCGGGCGCGATAACAACCCAAAACAACGGCACCATCAAGGGCTGCATCGTGGAGAATGCGTATTTAAGAGGGAGCAACAACGGGTTGGGCGGTATCGCCGCGGTAAACGCCGGCACCATTGACGATTGCCATGTAATCGGCGGCGATATCTATCGGGGTAACAACAGTTACGGCGGTATCGCGGGTACGAACACCGGCACGATCAAGAACTCCTCCGTGAAAGGTACTGCGGGAACCCCTCTTGTTCTCGCGCGACCCAACAACAACATCGCGGCGGGCATCGTGCCGGTCAACGACGGCATCGTGGACGGTTGCTGGATTGACTACGTCACCATCGACATGACCGGGCAAAACAACGTCGGAGGCTTGGTCGGCACCAACAATGCCGGCGCGACCGTCACGAAGAGCGGCGCGAAGAACAGCATCGTCACCGGCAACGATTACGTCGGCGGCGTGGTGGGCAGGAACAACAGCACCGTCGCGATGGATGGCTGCTACAACGAAAACACCGACGTCACGGGGAACCAGTACGTCGGCGGCATTGTGGGCGGTCTCACGGCCAACGGACAAATTGTGCGTGGCAGCCGCATCGAGAACAGCGAAATAACGGGAACCGGCAGCAATGTCGGCGGCATCGCGGGCTACGCCGGGGGCGGTTCCAACTTAGGCGTCACCATCAAAAACTGCCACAACCTCAACGGCAACGTCACGGGTCGCGGGCATGTCGGGGGCATTTTGGGTAACAGCGTTCATACCTCCAACACAAGGGTTGAAGGCTGCTCGGTGAAGGGCAGCGCGAACAATAACCGCGTGAAAATCACCGCAACGGCGGGCAGCGGCGCCGATTATGAATACAACGGCGGCGTCACGGGGCATATCCACGAAGGAAACGGCGACATTATCAATCCGGTGGTGACATACGCGGATATCAGCAGCCCGGGGTTGAGCTACATCGGCGGCGTCGCCGGAGCGGGAAGCGTAAAAGGCGCGGACGTCGGTTTCGTCAGCGTCAGCGGGAAGGATCGGGTAGCCGGGGTCGTCGGTGTGGGTTACGGTATCAATGAATCTCATGTGAACGACAGTGTCATCAACGGCACGGGTGGGTATATCGGCGGCATCGGCGGATTTACATACGGCTCGGTTATCAACAGCAGTGTCACAAACAGTCAAATCAACGGCGCGAGTCAAGTCGGCGGCATTGCGGGCGAAACG
>DBDP01000032.1 GCA_002293625.1 Clostridiales bacterium UBA929
GCACCCATGTTGCCGCCCGCGCGCGCCGCGCGTTCGGCAAGAGCGAGGCAGCGGAAGGTTTCACGGTCGGGTTCGGCAAAGGTCAGGCTGCCCTGCGTGATTAAATCCAGCGGGCAGACGGGCGAGGGCTTCCGCGCCGGATAGGTGAGCGCGTACTGAATCGGAAGGCGCATATCGGGCAGGGCGAGCTGCGCGAGCATCGCGCCATCATTATATTCCACCAAGGAATGGATGATACTCTCCCGGTGCATTACAACGCTCACTTTTTCATACGGCAGCCCGAACAGAACTATTGCCTCGATCAGCTCAAACCCCTTGTTCAGCAGGGTCGCCGAATCGACGGTGACCTTTTTGCCCATCTGCCAAGTCGGGTGACGCAACGCCATCTCCGGCGTCACGGACGCGAGCGCCTCGCGGGAAAAACCTCGGAACGCGCCGCCGGACGCGGTGAGAATCACCCGCCGCACGCTTTCTTTATCGTCAAGGCACTGAAAAACCGCGCTGTGTTCCGAATCTACCGGGATGATACCCCGCTTTGCGGCTCTTGAAACCAACGCGCCGCCGCAGACGAGGCTTTCTTTGTTCGCCAGCAGCAGACGCTTTTCCGCGTTCAGCGCGGCGAGGGTGGGTCTCAGCCCCGAAACGCCCGAAAGGGCGTTGAGGACAGTGTCCGCGCCGGGGAACGCCGCCGCTTCCAGAATGCTCTCCGCGCCGTAGCGCACAGCGACCGGCGTATCGGACAAAGCCGTTTTTACGCGCCGTCCGGCGACTTCGTCCTCCATGCAAACAAGTCTTGGGTTGAAGCGCCGAGCCTGTTCCTCAAGGAGCTTGTCATTTTGCCCGGCGGTAAGAACCTGCGGAGCTTCCCCGCCGAGTTCCGAAAGGACATCCAGCGTCTGCCGCCCGATTGAGCCGGTGGAGCCGAGAAGCGACAGCGTCATACAGCCACCGTGATGGCGGGCAGCAGCAGAATCAGCACCTCCACAACCGGGGCGGCGAAAAGCAGACTGTCCAAACGATCCAATACACCGCCGTGACCGGGCAGCAGCGAGCCGAAATCCTTCACGCCGAACTCGCGCTTGATTAAACTCATCGCGAGGTCGCCGAGCTGTCCGGCAAAGCTGCCGATCAGCCCGTATAGCAGCAGAAGCGGGATACTCACGCCGTTGCCGAATGCCGCGGACTCGATAATCCCGTAAGCCGCCATGCCGATCAGAACGCCGACAACACCGCCGATCGAGCCTTCGACAGTCTTCTTCGGGCTGACGGGGGTGAGCTTATGCTTACCGAACGTGACGCCGACGAAGTACGCAAGGGTGTCGCCCAAAAACGCGGCGAAAAACGGCAGGAGTATGTAATGCTTTCCGCCGTGTTCCGTAATGCGGATCAGGGAGGAAAAGCAAAACGGCACAATAAATGCGGCGGTAAAGAGCAGACTAATCTGCGAAAAATTCACCCGCTCGTGGTCTAGTACGGCTTCAAAAAAGAGCAACAGCAAAAACAGCGCGACCACCGCCACCGGCAGCGCCGCGCGGTACGGTTCCGGCAGTTTTTCTCCGGCGTAGACCCACGCGGGAACACACGCGGCAAAAACGATCGCGTAGGCCGTCAGACGCTTTTTCGCAATGCGGCGTGTATTCACAAGCAGTTCCCCCACCGACAGCGCGGAAACCAGCGATAACACGACCGGAAGCACCCATTCGGGCGCAAAAAACAACACCAGCGGCACAATCGGCAGCAGGATCAGCGCGACGACGATGCGAACAAGCAAAATCTACAGCCCTCCGTATCTCCGGCTTCTGCGGGAAAAATCCGTCAGGATGGCACTAAGCTCTTTTTTAGAAAACCCCGGCCACAGGGTCTTGGTATAGTACAGCTCGGCATAGGCAAGCTGCCACAAGAGAAAGTTGGAAAGGCGCATTTCCCCGCCGGTGCGGATGCAGAGGTCGGGGTCGGGGATGCCCGCCGTGTCCAAACAGGCGGCGAAAGCCGCTTCGTCTATACTGTCGGGCGGCGAGACAGCGAGGGATTTAACCGCGCGCAATATTTCATCGCGCCCGCCGTAATGGAGGCAGATGTTGGTTTGAAAACCCTCATACCGGCGGGAAACCTCCTCGGTTTCGGCAATCAAGGCGCGGATATCCTGCGGCAGCGGCGATAAGTCGCCGAAGAATTTGAGGCGTATGCGGTCACGCGCCATCTTTTGCAGCGATTCATCCAGATACTTACGCAGGAGGTCATAGATTCCCCCCACCTCATCGGCGGGGCGGGAACGCGCGTTTTCGGTGGAGAGCGCGTACACGGTGAGATATTTTATGCCGATGTCGCGGCAGAAAGTAGCGATTGTGCGGAAATTCTCGCTGCCCACCGCGTGACCCGCTTTGCGGGGAAGCCCGCGACGCGCCGCCCAGCGCCCGTTGCCGTCCATGATAACCGCGATATGAACAGGAAGCGATTCGGGTAGTTTTATACCTCCATCAGCTCCTTCTCCTTCTTCGCCGTCAGCGCGTCTATGTCTTTAATAGACTTGTCGGTGAGTTCCTGAAGGTCGCGCTCGATGTCGCGCAGATCGTCTTCGGTGATCTCGCTCTTCTTCTGCTGCTTCTTATACAGCTCAATGGCGTCGCGGCGGATGTTGCGCACCGCGACTTTGGCTTCCTCGCCGTATTTATGCACCTGCTTGCCCAACTCACGGCGGCGTTCCTCGGTCAGCTGCGGGAACGCGAGACGGATGACCTTGCCGTCGTTGGTCGGATTGATGCCGAGGTCGGAGGCTTGAATGGCCTTTTCAATGTTTTTGAGCGCCGAGGCGTCCCACGGCTGGATGACGAGGATGCGCGGCTCCGGCGTGGAGACGGACGCGATCTGCCCGACCGGCGTCGGGGTGCCGTAATAGTCCACCGAAACGCGGTCGAGGACGGCTGCGTTGGCGCGCCCGGCGCGAATCGTCGCGTAGCTGTGTCCCAAAACCTCCAGTGTCTTTGCGATTTTTCCCTCAATCTCAGGATACTTGTCCATATGATTCAACCCTTTCATAAGAATAACTGTTCAGACAGAAGATACAGTCGTGCAGCCATGCCCCGTTTTGCCCGGTTTTGTCTGCAACCTTGTTGTTACCTAACTAACGTCCCCACTTTTTCTCCCATAATCGCCCTGTAGATGTTTTCAGGGTCGGACAGGGCGAAGAGCAGCACGGGGATGCTGTTGTCGCGAGAGAGACTGGCAGCGGTGGCGTCCATCGCGGCCAAATTGTCGCGCAGGAAGTCGCCCGGGGAGAGCGTCTCGTATTTCCGGGCGTCCGGGTTCTTTTTGGGGTCGTCCGTGTATACGCCGTCCACATTCTTCGCCAGCAGAACGATGTCGGCATTGATTTCCGCGCCGCGCAGGACGGCGGCGGTGTCGGTGGAGAAATAAGGGTTGCCGGTGCCGCAGCCGAAGACCACGACCTTGCCGTTTGTCAGGTGGCTGATGGCGCGGAGACGCACATACGGCTCGGCGAACGCGCGCATCTCAATCGCTGTCTGCACGCGAACCTCAACGCCGCGCGACTCAAGCACATCGGCCACGGCAAGGCTGTTGATTGCGGTGGCGAGCATCCCCATGTGGTCGGCACGGGAACGGTCCATCTTGCCCGTGCCGTCTTTCAAGCCGCGCCAGATGTTTCCCCCGCCAAGCACCAAAGCGATCTGCGTTCCCGTATCGAGACAACGCTTCAGAACATCGCAGATTTTGCCGATTACGGCGAAATCCAGAACCTCGCAGTCGTTGCCCGCGATAGCCTCTCCGCTGATTTTGATGAGTACCCGCTTATACATAGCCGGCAAGCACAGACCCCCTCACGGTAATTCTCCGTGTTATTCAAACGCCCAAAAATTTTCTTTCACTACATTATAAACCAAATATGCCGCTTTGAAAAGGGGTTTTTTTCATGTGGTTCGTGTTGACATTTTGCCGGTCTTCCTGTACAGTATAAAAAGGGTTTGTGTGTCCGCGCGGAAACTGCCCCAAAAGTGCCGAGAAGCGAGGAGATAAGGTTGAAGTTAAGACGTTTTATATTTATACTGTTGTCGCTTATCATCTTCGCGGCCGGACTTGTCCCCGTTGCCGCGGCGGTAAGTTTTGAGGAGCAGGCGGAACCCCTTCAAATCGCCACAACCTCTAACCGGCCGATTTACATTGACCGCTTGCTGTACAGCGCTTTCAGAAACGTCGAGATCCCTGTGAACTTCACGGTCATGGGAATGTTAAGAGGCTATCAGGCGGCGAATGACGGCGAAATAGACGGTGTGATGTCCGGCACGCCCGATATGGATATAAACTATCCTGAGCTGATACGCATTCCCGAGAAACTGGACGATGTCGGCGTACGCGTTTTCACACGCACGGAAGACGGCAGGAATATTGATTCGTGGGACGACCTGAACGGCTTGCGGGTAGGGGTTTTGCAGGGCAGGGTGTACATAAACGAGAGCCTCCCCGAAGGCGCGGAGAGAGTGACGGAGGCGACCGATCATCTAGTTTTGGAGTCCCTCGCGAACGGGAATACCGACGCCGCCGTTTTGAGCATAAGGATGCATGACGCGTTCCCCATACCCGCCGGGGTACAGGTTGCCTATGACTTAGAGGTCTTTCCCGAATATTTATACCTGCATAAAGACTACCAAAACACAGCGCTGGTCATCGCGGACGAACTGCGCCGAATGAAAGCGGACGGAAGCGCCAACCGGATAATTAACGGGGAAATCCCGGTTGAAAGCTATGCCAATACGGTTCTGTACTTCACATCTTTCGCGCAGGACAATCTGCGCGAAATGGAATTCACCGATGCCATGCGCGCACCGTTTATAGGCAACGACGCCGTAGAGTGGCAGATACTGGAGATGCAGATACGGCGGCTGAACGAAGTCGACCGAACGGAGTATTTTGACCAAATGCTCCGTTGGTACGGTCTTTCCAGAAGGGTCTCGGCGATCGTTGTATCGGGGGACAACGCTTTTGAGTATGTAAGCGAGCGACATCATACCCTTTTCCCGAATACCCCGGTTTTTGTTTTCGGCGTCAGCGAACAGGCGTGGGAGGCTGTGACGAATACCGGATCGGATTTCACCGGCATATTTGAGCCGCTTCCGGTTCGTGAAACGGCGGAAGAGGCTTTGAATCTGTTTCCGGGTACAAAAACTATTTATATAGTCAACGATTTCACAACCGAAGGGCGGCATTACCGCGAAGCCGCCGAGCGGCAGCTCGCCTCCTTGAACGGGGGAATTAATGTCCGCTATAACAGGAATGCCGGGAGAAGCCGCCTGCTTTCCGAAATAGAGGCGCTGCCGGAAAACAGCGTGGTTATCGTCGGCTCCTACTTCCGCGACGCGGACGGGCAGTATTTCACGCTCAGCGAAATGAAACGCTTTTTTGAAGAGCATTGCGCGGTGCCGGTGTTTTCGCCTCATACCGCCGCGCTGGCTTACAATGCCGTCGGAGGGAAATGCCTTGATTACGCGGCATACGGAGACGCGGCGGCGCAGTGGCTTTTGAGTTTGTTTGAAACGGGGAGCGCCGTTTTGCCCCCTTCACCGGCGGGAGGGTATACCCGCTGGGTATTCGAGAACGAACAACTGGAGGATTGGCATATATCCGCCGACGACATTCCCGACGGCGCGGAGGTCATCAACAAACCGGCGTCCGTTTGGGAGGAAACCCCTTATCTGTTTTTGGTTGTCGTGCTCATCCCCGCCAGTATCGCCTTTCTCGCCGCCGCCGTGATTATTATAACGGCCAGGCGGCGCAAGCGCAGCGAGCGCAGGCGGGAAGAAGAAAAAGAGAGGGAAATAAAAGAGCGGCTGGAGAGCATCATCGGCGTCGCGCCGGTCGCGTATCTGTTCTGCGTGGACAACATTGTCGTTGAAATCAACGAGAGCATGATTTTAGAAACCGGTCTGAGCATGGGCGACGATATGAGCGGCGTGTTCTTTGACCCGGACAGTGAGACTTCCCTATTCGATAAGGTCAGGCAGGACGGATATATACACAGCGGATTGGTCAGCTATAAAACATACGGGGGTGAAATACACCGCTGTATCATCAACATGGTCCTTGTGGATTACAAGGGCAGGGACGGTTTTGTCGTTTGGTCGGTTGATAACGAGGAGGAAGAACGCAAGAAGGACGAGATTCAAGCAGCGCGGGAAAACCTTCAAAAAGTATTGGACTTTCTGCCCGTTCCCGTCAGGATTGTGGATTTGGAGAACTACACGCTATCCTACCTGAACTACGCCGCAATGGAATTGTTTGAACACTCCATATTTATGCAGGTTGAAGGGCTTCCGGCAGTACTCCGTATGCCGGAAGAGCAGCCCGACGGCACCGATTCGAAAACCGTTCTCGCGACGGTTGACCAAGCGGACAACGTCTTGTCGATGGAGCTTGTGTGCCTTAAAGAGAACGGAAAACCCTTTGACATTCTGCTGACCGTCTGCCCGATAGATTATCGCGGGCGGCGCTCGTCCCTGAGCATTATCAAAGACCTCACGGCGGATAAAGAATACGAGCAGGCGCTGCTCAACACCATCGAACGCGAGAAAGACGCCAATCAATCCAAAAGCGCGTTCTTAAGCAACATGAGCCATGAAATTCGCACGCCAATGAACGCCATCATCGGTTTGACCGAGCTGGAGCTGCGTAAGGAGCAGTCCGAAAGCACTCGCGGCGTGTATAAGAAGATCAGCACGTCCGCGAAGAATCTTCTGCAAATCATCAACGACATCCTCGACCTCTCCAAGATCGAGGCGGACAGACTGGAGCTTGTAAAAGAGGAGTTCGCGCTGGAAGATGTTTTGAACAGCGCGCTGCTGGTCATCTCGCCGCGTTTGGAAGGAAAAATCGTCGAAGTGTTGCTGGATGTGTCGCCGGAATTGCCGCGTATGCTGGTAGGCGACGAAACAAGGCTGTGGCAGATTCTGAAAAACTTTTTGGACAACTCCGCCAAGTTTACCGAAAAAGGCAGGATCATCTTAAGCGCCGCCGTAAATCCCGAAAAAACAGACAGCGATACGGTGACGGTCACGTTTAAGGTGAGCGATACGGGTATCGGCATGAACGAGGAAGAACTGGACAGGGTCTTCCGCCCGTATGAACAGACGCAGAATACGGCGCAGAAGCGATACAAGGGCACGGGGCTCGGCATGTCCATCGCGAAAAACCTCTGCGAGCTGATGAACGGAACGATGAAGACAAAAAGCGAACCCGGCGCGGGAACGGAGATTCGGCTGGACATTCCCTTTGGCAGGGTAGCCAAGGGTACAATCGTTACCGTGGCGGAAGAGCTGAAGGGACTCCGGGTGCTGGCGGTCGACGACGACGATCTGTCACTGCAAATTATGGGTTCGATTTTGGACAGCAACGGCGCAAGTTGCGAATATGCGGAGAGCGGAGAGCGCGCGATCGAGATTCTGCTGGAGCGCAAAGAGAAAAGCGAAACATTTGATGTGATCCTGCTCGACTATTTGATGGGCGGCATGAACGGATTGGAGACCGCAAAAAAGATTCACACATGCCTCTCCGTCGCGCCCAAACTTCTGATGGTAACGGCGTATCAAAAGCTGCTGGTTTCCGGTGACTTGGAGAAAAACGGGGTGGACGGCTTAATCGAAAAGCCGCTGATTCCCTCACACTTTGTTAAAAAGCTTTGCGCCGCACTGGGATATGACAAGGAGACCGATAATGAGATTAAGGTGTTCGGGAAGTTTAAGAATGCCCGTGTTTTGGTCTGTGAAGACAACATCATCAACCAGGAGGTCGCGCTCGGCGTACTGAGCCAGTTTGGCGTGGAAGCCGTGATGGCGGACAACGGGTTAATCGGTATCGCAAAACTGCGCGGTGAGGAACCTTTCGATCTCATCCTGATGGATTTGCAAATGCCTGTGATGGACGGCTTTGAGGCGTCGAGAGCGATTCGCGCCGAAGGGTACTCCTTGCCGATCATCAGCCTCACAGCTGACGCGATGACCGAGGTTTTGGAAAAATGCCGTGACGCCGGGATCGACGATAATATTACAAAGCCCATTGAGATCAACCAATTCTACGCAACGCTGTACAAATGGCTCCCGGAGGAGAAGCGTTTGCCGGAACCATAGGGACGGTCACGTGTGTATGCGGACGCGCAATGCGCGCCCCTACTAAATATAGAGTCAACATGGATGATGCTACCATATATGGGGCGGGGTACACCCGCCCCATATATTTACATAAAAATATTTTGGAAAACTCGGAAAAACTATTGACGTTTGGAACCCAATGGAGTATTATGTAATAGCTTGTTACCGTTTTGTAACTATTCGTAAAAGGGGTTGACCCAATGGCAGAGACCGTTTTAGGGCACGCATCGTCCAGAACCCGCGCCCTGACCGGATCCTATATGCCCGAAAAAGACGCATCCTGCCGCGCGGCTTCCCGCGAAGCCGCGAAGCGGTATGGCGTTGCCTTCCGCCGCGCTTCTCGCGTGGTGGCGCTTCAAACCGCCCGGCAAAGAATCGCCGCGTTCTTTGCCGTATTCGAGAAGGCGGCGCTTCCCTTCCGTTTTCTAGCCACCGCTTTCTTATACGCCGCCGCGGGAGTGGCGGAGGGCGCGCGCGCCGTCGGGCGCGGGAAAAGCTTTGTGCTGGAGCGGACGAAGACCAGCAAAAAGGTCAATCATACCCGCCTCAATATGGCGCTGACGTTTATCGCCGCCGGTGTGCTGATATTTGCCGCGTCGATCTACCGCGTCGGGCTGGAGGTTATCCTCGACGGGGAGAGCATCGGATATGTCAGCAGCCAAAGCATCGTTAACAACTCCTTAAGCGTGGTATCGGAGAGAGCGGAGGCAATACTGGGGCATCCGTATGTTGTGTCGCCCGATATCCGCTACCGTTTCTCTATCGTCAGTAAAAACAACCTCTTTGACAGCAAAGGGGTAGAGGACAGTCTGCTGAACAGCATCTCGGATATTGACCGCCTTGCCGTGCTGACCGTGGACGGCGTTGCGGTGGCGGCTGCTCGGCATCCCTCCGAGCTGTACGCTGCAAGAGAGATGATCTTGGGCAGCGACGCCACAAAACGATTTTTACAGGATGTGCGTATCGAGAGCCAAATGGCATCGGTAACCCTTATCCGCACGCCGGAAGAATTGACGCGTGACCTAACCCGCCTTATGCGCGATGAAATACGCGTGACCGTTTTGGAAAATCAAACGGCGTTTGAGATTGCGGCGGAACATGGGCTTTCCCTCCAAGCTCTCGGAGAACTGAATCCCGGCACCGACCTCGAGGCACTCAGCGCGGGGCAGTCTCTGCTTGTGCAGAAAGCGAAGCCGTATCTGTCGGTGGTCTTGACGAAGCAATTATCCTACCAGCAGCCTGTTCTCTACGAAACCGAATATACCGACGACCCCACCCTTTGGGTCGGCACAACCATGCTCATCACCGAAGGCGTAAACGGCGAGGAACTGGTGATGGCCACCAGCACATCGGTCGACGGTTACGAACCCACCGTAGAGGTGAACGGCAGCATCATTCTGACCGAACCGGTCACCGAGGTCATCGCCGTCGGGTCGCGCACGAGAGATACCACCGGCACCTTCATCCGTCCGAGCAAAGGGCGGCAGACCTCCGGCTTTGGCAGACGGAAGATATGGGGTTCCTACAGCAACCACTTCGGGCTGGATTTTGAAGGGCGTATCGGCGACCCTGTTTACGCCTCCGACGGAGGTGTCGTTAAGTACGCTTCGTGGAAGGACGCTTACGGAAACTGCGTCATCATCGACCACGGAAACGGCTACCAAACCGTCTACGGTCACAACTCCAAGATTCTCGTAGAGGTCGGGCAGCGTGTCGGGCAGGGCGAGGAGATCGCGAAAGTCGGCAACACGGGTCGTTCCACCGGACCGCATGTCCACTTCGAGATCGTTCTGAACGGTGTGCAGAAGAACCCGGCAAATTATTTAGATTAAAATAAAAGCCGTTTTGCTCCGAGCGAAGCGAGTTGCCAATAACACCCCCGGCGCTATAGCCGGGGGTTATGTATTTTCTTTAGCGCGGGCATCGTGACTTTCAGCAAAGTGCCGGTGGCAAGACCCGCCAAGACGCCGGACACCAGCAGGACGGGGAGATAATACGCGAGGGTATTCGCTTGCAGCAGAAGCGATACGGCGGCATACTGCCCTAGGTTGTGGGCGCACGCCCCCGTGACGCTGACGGCGGCGTACGAGGCCTTGTCTTTCCAGATCAGCAGCAACAGAAGCGCCGCCCCAATGGAGAGCAAACCGCCGCAGAAACTCAGCGTTCCTGCCAGGAAACCGCGCGTGAGCAGCACGAACAACGATTTAAGAACCGTCAGCGTGACCGCCGATACGCGCCCGACGCAAAACAAGCAGTACATCGTAACGATGTTGGAAAGCCCCAGCTTGACCCCCGGCGGCACGAACGGAAACGGCGGCAGCATATGCTCCGCCGTCGTCAATACGGTGATCATCGCGAGCATTAAGCCGTGCAGGGCGACTTTCTTTGCCAGTCTCAATACGCCACCCCGTCTACCCCGTCACTGTCGTCCGTTCCAATAACCGTGAGCGATACGCGTCTCGGCAGGCAAGCCGCCATCTGACCCGGGCGGCTTAGATACCCGCTGTGAACGCAGAGCCGGTCGGGACAGTCTGATGATACGAAGGCGATTGCCCCTTCCCGTACCGAAAAACGGATGTGCGGGTTCTGCTCCAGCGCGAAATCACTGTCTTTCGTCAAGTCTACGGTTCGGACGACCTGTCCGTCCACCGCGATACGCGCCGATACGTCACCTCGCGCGCCTCGTCCGAACAGCAGAAACCCTAACAGAGCGAGCAATAACAGCCCGGCTAGAAGCCACACGTCACGACGGTGAAACAGCGGGCGTTTATCCATTGCTATCACCTTGATACGCGCGGGAAACGTCTTTGTATCCGTCGCTTGCCTGCCAGCTTCCGCTCGCGTCAATCCAAAGAGCCTCGGCGTCAAACTCTTCCGCCAATAAGAATCCCGCTTCAACCGGGAGGATAAAGAGCGCGGTGGAGAGAATGTCCGCAATACCCGCGTCCGGGTGCAGCACGGCGACTTGTTTATAACGGTCAGCCGGCATGAGCGTTACCGGGTCGATGATGTGGTGGTACACTTTCCCGTCCACGGTGTAAAACCGTTGGTAACCGCCGCTGCACGAAACCGTCAGACCGCTGCCGTTTACGACATCCAGGTACGTTTGTGTCCCGTCCGCGCTTAAATCGGGGTTTTGGATCCCAATCCGCCAGGTTCCCCATTCGTTCGGCGGTGTTCCTGCGGCGGTAACGCTGCCTCCGGCATTCAAGAGCAGCGCGTTTATTCCCTCCGCTTCCCGAATAGCCAATCCGGCGGCATAGCCTTTCGCGAGCGCTCCGGCGTCCAGCGACATCCCCGCTTCGGAGAGGAAAACCGTGTTCTCGTCGATAATCAGTTTTTCGATGCCGGACAGTTTCGCGGCTTCGCGGAGCGCCTCCGCCGGAGGAATAGACGTTCCTTCCGCACGGGCTTCGTGCCAAAGGCGCAAAACAGGACCCATCGTTATATCAACCGCGCCGTCGGAAAGCTCGTACCCCTCCCGCGCCAGCTTGAGCAGACCGATAATTTCCGGCGCGACCGCCACCGGCGCGATACCCGCGTTTTGGTTGACGGTATACAGGTTGTTGATTCCCTCGTACTCATGATAAATGTCAAACAGCCGGTGCAGCTCGGTGAGGCGGCTTTCAATCTTGTCCGCAGCCGCGATAAACCCGTCTTCGCTTTTCGCGTAGCCGGTTACGGTGAAGAAGGTATCAAACACACCGCCGAACTCCGCGCTGTAGCGCGACTCCCCCGTTCCGCATCCGCCGAGAGGGAGCAAGAATACAGCCAGCACCAGCACGGCGGGTTTGAATAATTGGTGCTTTTTCACACCGTAATCCACATCGCGGGGCGGACGCCGCCCGCGCAATAACCGTCGGCGATATTCCCCTTTAATATGTTGTTGCCGTGTATGCCGATATTGCCGTCGGGGAACACATACACCGCCTTCACGCTGAAACGACCGGGTGTCCGTATCCAGTACCACGAACCCCACCCTTTGCCATGGAGGATCGCTCCGCGTTTGCTGTTGTTTACGTCTTTCCGCTCATACCAGTAGCGTTGATTTTTCTTCGGATTGTGGAGAAGCGAACTGCTGTCGCCGAAATATTTGCAAGCCAGTTCTTCAAGGCTGAGTATAAATATCTTATCCTCCGTATCAACGCCCCCCTTCGTGCCAAACCACGGATTGTCGGGGTTTTTGTTCAGCACGGGGACGATCCTTGCTTTTTCCGTGAAACGCTCATAAAACTCCGTGTTCAGATACTCCCGGAGAGAGCACTCCGCCCAAGTGATTTCGACATATTTATTGTGGTACGATCGCTGTTCAATGATTTCGTCGGTGATGATCAGCGCGGCACCGCCTTCTCTCGCGAGTACACGCCATTCATGAGCGCCGAAAGAAATTTTATCCCCTGTTTGCATAGCTTCTCTCCTCTACAGATGTAAGTGAAGCCAGTATACCACATCCTGCCTGACCGTTCAAGCGGTAGCGGCGGCGTGATTTTCGCATACTCATATAGCCAATTAGTTTTTTTTATGCTATACTGATTCAAAACAATCACATGGGGGAACATTTATGAAACTGGGATTTGTGGGTCTGCCCAATGTGGGTAAGACAACGATATTCAACGCGCTGACGGGAGCGGGGGCGGAGTCGTCAAACTATCCGTATTCCACCGTCGAGGCGAATCTCGCAGCCGTGGAGGTGCCGGACGCGCGTCTGGACGCGCTCGCCGCCATGTTTAGCCCGAAGAAGATAACCCCCGCGACGGCAAACTTCGTGGACATCGCGGGGCTTGCGCGGGGCGCGTCCCGCGGCGAGGGGATGGGCAACCGCTTCCTCGCGCATATCCGCGAGGTGGACGCCGTTTTGCATGTGGTTCGCTGCTTCGACGACCCAAACGTCGTTCACGCCGAAGACGGGATCGATCCGATCCGTGACCGCGACACCATCAACATTGAGCTGTGCATGGCCGATTTGGAGGTTGTGGAGAAGCGGATTCAGCGCGTGGAAAAAGCCGCGAAGGGCGATAAGTCGCTGCTGCGTGAGGCGGAGCTTTTAACGAGCTTGAAAAACCATTTGGATTCGGGACTGACGGCGCGTTCGTTTGCCTGTTCCGACGAGGACAAAGAGCTGATTGCCGATTGCCCGCTGCTCACCATGAAGCCGACGCTCTACTGCGCGAATTTATCCGAGGAAGATTTTAAGGCGCGGGATTCCTATCAACCCTACCTTGACCTCGCCGAGGCCGCGAAGGAGGAGGGCGCGGCGGTGTTCCCGATCTGCGCGAAACTGGAGCAGGAGATTATACAGATGGAGCCGGACGACCGCGCGCTGTTTTTGGAGGACTTGGGGATGACGCTGTCAGGGCGCGACCGTCTGATTCAGATTTCGTATGACCTGATGGGGCTGATGTCGTTTTTAACCGCCGGGACGCCGGAGGTGCGGGCGTGGACGATCACCAAAGGGATGAAAGCGCCGCAGGCCGCCGGAAAAATTCATAAGGACTTGCAGCGCGGCTTTATCCGCGCCGAGGTCGTCGCGTTCGACGCGCTGATGGAGTGCGGCTCGATGGCGGCGGCAAAGGAAAAAGGGCTTGTTCGCAGTGAGGGGAAAGAATACGTCATGCGGGACGGCGACGTGGTGCTGTTTCGGTTCAATGTGTGAGGAGTAGCGTTATTCACCGATGTAATGCTATATTTAACAATAGGTACATAATAATAGAAGCACTGACTTAAAAAGATAGCCAATGTTGATTTCCAACGAAACAATACGCTTATTATGCAGGAGGATATATAATGTCTTTTATTCAAGCTAAGTGTACAAATTGCGGAGCTACACTACAGGTTGAGCGCACGGCAGATGCTGCTGTTTGCTCTTACTGCGGTTCGGCATATATCGTTGAAAAAGCAATTGAATACTATAATACTTCAAATAATATTTACATTTCCACTGTGAATATTGTTGATGGGAATTTAACAAATTTTGAAATTCGTGCGGGTGTATTGGTTAAATATATCGGCACCTCAACTGATGTAGTAATTCCAGATTGCGTGAAAGAAATTGCTCCTTTTGCATTTTCTGCTTGTCATAACCTTACATCATTATCCATCCCCGTCAATGTAAAAATAACATATACTTCGTATGACGAAGAATATAATATCGATGAAGCATTTTCCTACGTAGGCGCTACTGAACAACCCATCT
>DBDP01000141.1 GCA_002293625.1 Clostridiales bacterium UBA929
CCCGTTGCGCCGGGGACGTCGGGGCAGTCCATACCGGCGCAGCGCCCGATCCCTTTCAGCAAATTAACGGCGGCGACCATACAACCCTTTACGCCGTACCGTTCGGATATCGGGGGTAAAGACGGCTTTTTACCCTGTCCCCAAATCCATATGGCATTCGCCGCGTATCCTTTGTCTTTTAGGATTTCATAACTGCGCTCCATCAGGCGCCGTATATCCGGCTCCGCAGGCAGATAATCTCCCGCGCGGCGTCCCAATATATCATGCGGCGGCGTGATTTTACCGTCTGCCGCCAAGTCTTTCGCAATCAGCAGACAACGGTAGCTCACGCCGGGATAAAAGCGCAGGCTCTCGCTTCCCAGTTCTTTATCGATAAGCGTGATGACCGACCGCGCGTCCTCGTCGCTGATGTCGCCAGCGCTGTGGTCTTTTACAATCAGATCTTCATACGCGCCGTCACCTCCCAGCGTTACCAAACTGGCGCGGAATGCCGTTTCGCCGTCCCGCATGGGGATTCCCATCGCGGCGGCTTCCAGCGGAGCGCGTCCTGTGAGAACCTTTCGGGGGGCATAACCCAAAATCGAGAGGTTCGCCGCGTCGCTCCCCGGGTCTATCCCTTGCGGAATCGTTTTAACACGGCTGATCTCACTGATAGCCGCGAGAGCGTTGATGTGTTCGAGCTTCGCCGCCTCAAACGGTGTTTTTCCGTCCAGCGCCGGAATAGACCAGTCAGCGCCTCCGTCGGGTACAAGTATAAAATATTTCATAAGGACCTCCAAAAAAGAACGTCACGACGGGGAATAACCCGCCGTGACGTATTGTACCAAAAACGCGGCAAAAATACAAGTTAATTCATCAGACAAACCCCAATATTCAAATACGCCAAATACCCCGACCAAGCGCAGCAGGGGAGCAGGAGCTTCCGCGCCCTTTCCGAAACCGGCCGGAGTAACTTCATCGAGTGCAGCCATACCCCGGTTAAAAGCAGCAGAATAATCGCTCCGGCGAGTTTCGCGTCGAGCCGGAAGAACATCACAGGCCACGCGAAGATCAACGCGAGTGAGACGTAAAACGCCGTTATCACCTTGCGCCCGTCTTCGGTTTCATGATCGGCGTACCTCGCGGCCGACACAGAGAGCAGCAGAACGATCGCCCAACCCACAGGAATCAACCCAATAGGCGGGAACAAAAACGGCGTTTTCAGCTTCGCGAATTCTTCCCCTATCCGAAGCGTAAACAGGCTGGCTAAGAACCCTGTCGCCGCAGCCAGCAAATAGTGAAGCGCCGCCCGTTTCCCCGACATAAAAAATACCTCCCGAAGCCCTGTCTCTGTGGGGACAAGGTCGTTTGGTACATGTGTATGAAGTTGTTGGACAAAGTATGCGAACACGGAATTTTTGCTCTTATCTCTCTTGTTCTTCGAAATATCGGTTTATCCGGTCATTGAACTCTTTCGCGGCGTTGTAGCCGAGCTTTTTATGGCGGTTGTTCATCGCGGCAACCTCGATGATGACGGCGAGGTTGCGCCCGGGCTTCACCGGGACGGTCAATGACGGAACACTGACGTCCAGCAGGGTAGTAGTCATTTCGTCCAACCCCATGCGGTCGTAATGCTTCGTTTCGTCCCATAGCTCAAGGTTGATGATGAGGTCAATCTTCTCAGTCAGCTTCACAGCGCCCATGCCGAAGATACGGCGCACGTCTACAACGCCGATGCCGCGTAGCTCAATGTAGTGCCGGATCATCTCCGGCGCGCTGCCAATAAGCGACTTAGCCGAAACCTTCTTAATCTCGACGGCGTCATCCGCGATCAGGCGGTGGCCGCGTTTCACCAGCTCAATGGCCGTTTCGCTCTTACCGACGCCGGAATTACCCAGCAGCAAAACGCCCTCGCCGTACACCTCCACAAGCACACCGTGCCGTGTAATCCGTTGCGCGAGCGATACCTTCAGCGACGCGATCATCGCGCTGACGAGATACGCGGTGGACTCCTGCGAACGCAGAAGTGGTATGCCGTGCTCCGCCGCCATTTCGGCGCATTCGCCGCACGGCTCGATCCCCCGCGAGAGAATCAAGGCGGGGATGCGTTTGCTCATCAGCTTCTCAAAGCTCTTACGCCGCTTTTCGGGGGTAAATTTATTCACAAAGGTGGTTTCCACCTTACCAATTACCTGCAGACGCGAGGCGTCGAAATAATCAAAGAACCCGGCAAGCTGTAAACCCGGACGGTTTACGTCGTCGGTCACGATTTTGATATCCCCGATGTTCTCCGGCGCGTAAATTGTCTCTAGGTTAAACTCTTCAATCAGCGACGTTAAGGGAACCGAATAGAGATTATGTTCCACAGGCGTGTCTCCTAAAACAAAGGTTTTCTTACAATATGCCGGGCGATTCGCTCACGCAGGATGCGCGGTTCAAACGGCTTGACAATGAAGTCGCACGCCCCAAGAGCGACGGCGGACGATATGTTGTCAATCGTCCCGATTGCGGTGAGGATGACTATAGGCGTATCCCGGTGTTCTTCAAAACTCCTGATAACGGGAATCAAGTCAAACCCGCTCAAATCTGGCATTTTGTAATCAAGCAGAAACAGCTCCGGTGTCACTTGGCGCAGAAGCGTCTCCAGCATGGTTGGCTTGCTCAGGGTAATGACTTTGTATGTGTCGCTTAATGCCGCCGTGATGGTATGGAGCATGACTGCGGCGTCGTCGACCGCCAAAACGCGCAGCTTGCGGGTTGCGTCTTCCTGCGCCATGCGTGAAATGACCGTCTTCAGCTTGGCTGTCCTCGACGGGATGTTTTGCAGCGGGGTGGTATAGTTAGGCTTGCTGCTGATGATCGCGTGGCGGATACGACCGCAAAGCGCGGTAAAATCCACCGCGAACGACACGGAATCTGCCGCGCTGCCCGATTCCAACACGTTCTTCAAAGCGCCGACCATTCGGTCACTGCCGAGAGACGTTAACAGGTCAGCCGCGTGTACCGTGATGTCTTTATCCGCCGAAGGTGTGGATATTGCGTCTATCAGCGACTTTTCGGAGTCGGTAAGCTCGCTTAATGAATCAAAGCACTCACCGACCGTCATTGACGGATTGTTTTCCGCAATGCCGCTGATATTGATGTTGTTTAGCCGCAGCAAAGACGCTAAATTGTATATTTGTGGTTCCTTCTTCATTGATCCGCACCTCCTGCTCTATTGTAACGTATCCGTCCCGTGCCGTCAAGCGTCAAAAACCGTTCCTGTCATGGCACTCCGCACCGCAAGGATATATCGCGCCCTGTCGAGAGGGTCAACGCCTCTTCTTGGGCGTGTTTTTTCAAACGGACACTCTTGATATCCCAATAGTTTTTGAGTCATTACACCCAGACCCGATGTTATAGACGCAAATATAACGGAGTAATTCAACAGGGAGGCAAGCGGGATTCTTGCCGTAAGGGTAACGCCGCCGTTCTCGTCGTAGGATTGGTTTTCCGAAGTGCCGCGCATTTGGATGATGTCCCCGATGATCCGCCCGATATACTTCTCAGGAAAGGTTAGGCGTACCTCCATTACTGGCTCCAAAAGCACAGTGCCGGTGTTGCGCAAACCGTCCGCCAAAGCAAGCGGTGTCGCGACGGTAAAATCCAGCGGATGGGTGTGGATATGGTGATCCTCGCCGTCCACAAGCTCAATCAATGCGTCGGTGACCTCCCAACCCCTCGGTCCCTGCCTTAGCGATGGTTTTATCGACTGCTCCACCTGTTCGCGGTAACGGTAGGGGAGCCTGTCCGCTCCGGCGAGGCAGCGGTAGGTAATGCCGCTTCCCCTCGGCGCGGGCGTAATCTTGAACTTCAGAATCGCCCAGCAGGGTTTCGGCATGGTGTACGCGTCAAAGCCGAACGCGGCGCGGGCAGGCGTTTCTTTATACAGAATCTCGGGTTCGCCGAGGGTTACGGTAAGCCCGAACCGCTCTTCCATCAAGGCGGGCAGGGTTTCCATTTGAATCAGCCCCATCACGCGGAGCTGCGCCTCGCCGCCGGACAGCTCGACCTCCAGCGCGGGGTCTTCCGCCGAAAGCATTTCCAGCGCCGCTTTCAGCGCCGGTTTGTCGGCTTCGTTCAGCACTTCCACGCGGGCGGTCATCAGAGCCTTCGCGGTCACCCCGCGCGAAGCGCGGGACGGTAAACGTTCTCCGAAAACGTCGCCGGTTTTCGCGCCGCTTAATCCGTACACCAACCCTATCTCCCCGGCGGCCAGCGTTTTCGCGTCCTCCCACCGCCCGTCCCGCCGGGCGCGAATCAGCGAAACCTTATACAGGACGCCGCGTATCGCGACCGATTCCCGCGTGTTCAATGTCCCGCCGTACAGCCTGACCGCGGCACCCCGCCCAAACATTTTATCATGGGTGACCGAAAAGACAACGCCCGCGGCGTCCCCGGCGGCGTCTCCGGCGCATGGAACCAGGCGCGTAACCGCCTCCAGCAGTTCCGGCACACCCTCTCCCGTTTTCGCGCTGCCGAACAAAATCGGCGGGGTTTTTGTGATGTGATCCCGCAATACGCCGTCTACGGTGTCCCTGTCTTCCGGCTCTCCGTTCAGATAACTGTTCATCAAGCCGTCGTCCAGCATTGCGGCAGTTTCGTAACGGTCGGCGTTGTAATCATACGCGCCGTTCCGCAGGGACTTGATCTGCGCCGCGACCTCGCCGGGACGCGCCGTATCGCGGTCGCATTTGTTCACAAAAAACAGAAGCGGCAACTCGCCCGCTTCCGACAAGATCGTTTCTGTTCCCGCCTGAATGCCGTCCACAGCGGACACCAGCACGACGAGCGCGTCAGTCGCCCAAAAGGCGCGTTCCGCCTGCGAGAAGAAATCTGCGTGTCCGGGTGTGTCGATGATGTTGACGACCGTGCCGCCGACGGTGACCGACGTGAAAGCGGCGCGGACCGAAATGCCCCGCGCCTTTTCCACAGCGAGGTCGTCCGTCTTGGCCGTTCCCTCGTCCACCGAGCCGACCGAGCGGATCGCTCCCGTTTCAAAGAGGATCCGTTCGGTCAGCGTTGTTTTCCCGGCGTCCACATGCGCCATGAAAGCGATGTTACATCTCAATGACAATGTCGTTTTCGGAGTTCAGGGCGGTATCCGGGATAAAGCAGCCTTCGAGCTTTTCGCCGTTGACCGTCAGCGACTTCACGCCGTGGACGGAACCGCCGGGATTCTTCACGCGGATACGCAGCGTCTTTCCGCGCAGCTTTTTCGTCATGCCCCAGTCTGTCCAGTCACCCGGAACCGAAGGATCGATCGTAATGCCGTCCGGGTTTGGGCGGAGACCCAAAATACCCTCAACCGTACCCACCATGACGGTGGATGCCGTGCCGGTCAGCCAGTGGACATGGGCGCGCCCCGCGAACGGACTGTCCTTACCCTCCACAAACTGCCCGTGGACATACGGCTCCAGCACGCGCCGGTCGGCGTCGTCGTTCATATAGGCGGGGCTTGCCTCGCGCCAGTATTCAAAAGCGCGGTCGCCGCGTCCGAGCAGCGCTTCCGCCAGAATCGCCCAGCCTTGAGATTGCGAAAAGATACCGCCATTTTCTTTGGTGCCGCGGTTAAAGCACACCGCCAACGCGCCGTCAAAGGCGTGTTTTTGATAAGACGGATACATCAGCATGATGCCGTTCGGGGTATTCAGCTCTTTATGCACGGTATCCATCGTAAGCGCTCCGCGCTCCGCGCCCGACGCGCCCGAAATCACGCCCCAAGACTGCGGATTGAGCCACATGGCTGCCTCCGGGTCGCCCTTCCTGCCGATTACGCCCCCGTCCTCACGGAATCCGCGAATCCAGCGGTCGCCGTCCCAGCACAGGGTGTTGATCTTATCCAAAACGTCTTGAATCCAGCCGTTCAGCGTTTCCAGATACGAGGCGTCATTCTTGCCCTCCGCGTAACCCTTCAGGATGCGCATGGCGTAGTAGAGCTGGAAGAGGACGAATGTGCTCTCGCCCTTTTTACCGAGCCGCAGGCAGTCGTTCCAGTCGGCGTGCAGACCGGCGGGCATCCCGTGCGCGCCCAAGTTGTCCATCGAGAATTGAATCGCGCGTTTCAAATGCTCGTAAACGGAAGCCGGTTCGTTCACGTTCGCGAACAGAACTTTATGGTCGAGGAAGGAAAGCTCGCCCGATTCATCGATATACTTTTTGATCGTGGGGAAGAGCCACAGCGCGTCGTCGGCGCGGTAGCTCGGGTGTCCCGTTTCTTTGACATACGACGCGTCGTCGGGGGTACCTTCATGACCGGGGTTGTGGTTGTATTTCACCAGCGGCAAGCCCGCGCCGTTGTCCACCTGCGCCGAAAGCATGAACTCAATCTGCGCCCTCGCCATCTCCGGCGCGAGATGGATAATGCCTTGGATATCCTGCACGGTGTCGCGGTAGCCGAACCCGTTTCGCAGACCGCAATACTGGAACGACGCGGCGCGCGACCAAATGAACGTGATGAAGCACTGGTAAGCGTTCCATACGTTGACCATATTGTTAAAGTTCTCGTCGGGGGTCTGTACTTGCAGATTCTCGAGTTTGCCGTGCCAGTACGCTTTCAGCTCCGCGAGCTCCGTTTCTACGCGCCCCGCTTCCCGGTACTGCCCGATCAGCTTCTTCGCCTCTGCTTCGGGTTTTTGACCGAGGATATAAATGATTTCCTTTGTCTCTCCCGGTGCCAGCGTAATGTCGCTTTGCAGCGCGCCGCAGGAGTTACAGTTGTAGTTGAGACCGCCTTTCAACCCGTCCGATATACCGGCGGGATTGTGATAGCCGCGGTACGCGCCGACAAACTGATCCCGGTCGCCGCAGTAAGCCGTGACCTCCGCTCCCGCCGCGCCGAAGAAACGTTCTTTGTTCGGGTCGGCAAAGTTTTCGTTGACCCGCTGGAGGATGTGGTCGCCGTTGAAATATGTACGGGTGATGAAAAGGGTGTATTGTAAATTGACCTGATCCTGCTCATAGTTTGATTCGTTGGTAAACTCCACATAGCCGGTCACGGCCAGTTTGCGCGGTTTCGTGCCGCTGTTGGTTACTTTCAGACGCCAGACCTCATGCGTCGCGTCAAGGGGGACATAGTAGAGCGTTTCGGTATCAATGTCTTTATACTGAGAGGAGATAACGGTGTAGGCCGTGCCGTGACGGCATTCCGAACGGTAGGCGTCAAGGGGTTTTGCAACCGGCATCCAAGAAGCCGACCAGAAGTCGCCGTCTTCGGCGTCGCGCAGATAGATATACCGCCCGGGCTGGTCGGAGGTGACCGAGTTGAAGCGGTAGCGGATAAGACGGCCGTTCGCGCCGGACTTGACAAAGCTGTAGCCTCCCGCGTTGTTGGAGATGATCGCGCCGTATTCGGGCGAGCCGAGATAGTTCGCCCAAGCAGACGGCGTAGCCGGATTGGTGATGACGTACTCCCTGTTTTTTTCGTCGAAATGACCGTAGCGCATGAAAATTCTCCCTTCCTTTTGTTGCATAAAAGCTCCCCGCCCATTCGCCCGGAGCGAAAACGGGGACAACACAGTTATTATACACGCTCTGTTCCAAAAAATAAAGCGTCATGACGAAAAAAATTGTGCAAACAGCCTATTTTTTTCTCCGGATCGTGAGGATGTGTACGGTGACCGCCGCGCCAACCACCGCCAATATGATTAGCACTGCCGGGCGGTGAATCAACGCGCCGGAAACAAACAGCGCAGCCCACAGAAACACAATACCGCGCACCCGTGCCGACGTGCTGATGCCGGTATGCTCCCGGTAATTGCGGATATACTCGCCAAAGTATTTCCCCCTCGCGAGCCACCGGTACATCGCCGGGTTCGCAACGGAAAAACACCCCGAGGCGCACAACACGAACGGCGTGGTCGGC
>DBDP01000115.1:0-496 GCA_002293625.1 Clostridiales bacterium UBA929
TTCGTAAAGCCGTTTCACGTCGCTTTCTTTGCCGAAGTCGGCTTCCTTGATTTGCCGGATAAACGACAGAATCACTTCTTTCAACTGATGAAGGAGCGCGACCTCATCGTCAATATCGCTGATCTTCTTATCCAGCACTTCCAAAACCACATCGGAACCGGGGCTGCCGAATACCCTGCGAATGTCTTTGATGCTGATGTTCAGCCTGCGCAAAATAAGGATTTGCTCCAAGCGCTTGACTGCGGCTTCCTCGTACAGCCGATACGCGTAGTCGTCTTTTCGGATACTTGTTAATAACCCCATGTCTTCGTAGTAGCGCAGGGTGCGGGCAGATATGCCGTATCTGCCGGCTAAGTCCTTGATCTTTACCAGTTCGTTCATGAAAAAACCTCCCGTTTTTTGTTGTTTACGGGTAGTTTACACGCTTCCCCAACGGCAGAGTCAAGAGGGAAAAAATAATCCTCGCGTGTTTCTGTCTAGCGGTTTCGCCGAAAGC
>DBDP01000115.1:564-6780 GCA_002293625.1 Clostridiales bacterium UBA929
AGAGGGATAAACAGATAAAGCAAAACCGCCGTCAAGAGAAAATCGGCGGCGCTGTCGAGGATTTTGCCCACGCGGCTCTCCGTTTTCATTTTCCGGGCAATAAACCCATCCAAAATATCACTCACGCAACAGAAAAAATATATCACGTAAAAAGCTGCTGACAGCGGCGTTGTCAGCAGCAACAGTAACGCTCCCGCCATTCTTCCGGCTGTGACGAAAGACGCGGCGTGTTTCATGCCCGCTTTCATCTCAAATCCGCAAACGGATTGATAATTTTCAGTTTTTCGTCAATAACTTGCCCGTTATTCATATCCTCCGTGTAGATAATTTCGCAATCGCTGTCAAGGGCTGACGAAAGCATTAAGCAGTCAAAATAGGAAAATCCATAACGGAAGTGCAAACCGATTGCTTTGTCGATAATGTCTTCGGTAATGTAAACCAGCTTGCAGATAAAGCGTATGTCCGTCTGTACGGCTTTGATTGCCTCATAAGGCATTCGCCACTTTCTTGTCATAACATTGTTGATTTCATTGAGTATCTGTGTGCTTACGATACAATCGCTTGCATTATTGATTGCATTCCTGCTTATTTCTTGTTTAACAGATTCGGAGTCAGCGTAAGAATAAATTAAAACATTTGTGTCAAAAAAAGCCCTACCGCCCATTCGCTTCCTCCTTATCAAATGTCCAGCCGCGTGTATCGATTGATACAGGGGAAAGAGAATCGGTTCGCTTCCCAACGATGCCGGGATTTGCAGGGGTTTGGTTGAACATGACCACCTTTATTCTCGGGGTTAATTTATTTTTATATTGCTCCGGTATGGAAATAACACCATTTTCGGGTGTCGTAAAAAATTCATATGATTGCATGGTTAACCCCCCTGTAATAAATTCTCACTTTATTAATCATACCATAAAAAATCTTTCCCGTCAAATATGTACGAACGGCGTTTAGCCGTTCGTTAGTTGGTTACATGTCCTCAACCCTGCGGTGATTGCGTTCCCGGAAGAGCAGCGATACGCACCAAAGACCCGCGAGCGCGATGAGGGTATAGATGATACGGCTCCCGGTGGAGGTGCTGCCTCCGAACGCCCAAGATACGGCGTCAAAGTTGAAGATGCCGACGCTGCCCCAGTTGAGGGCACCGATTACGGTGAGAATCAAAGTAATTCTGTCCAAAATCATGATGACGAATCCTTTCCATTGTGGTTTCCTTGCGTGGGTGCGGATAGTTTGGCGCAAAATCCGCCGGATTATGCAATGCAAGAATCGTTGGGTTTATTTGCAGGAATATGCATCGCCTTTGTAGGGGACGATGGCAATCGTCCCGTCGAAAAATGCCGCACTGTCATGCGTCCCGGTAGGGGCGGTCGTCCCCGACCGCCCGCAGATCAACAGGGCGGCATGATGGGGCGGGCGACCGAGGACGGTCGCCCCTACCGGGTTCGCGCTTTAATCACCTTCATCCGCACGAATTCCTCGCGTTCTTTCTCCTCCAGCGCGGCGGTAATCAGCTTCACCTTCGCGGTCAGGTCGGGGATGATGACGTTTTGCAGCGCGTTCGCGCGTTTCTGCGTCTTTTTCACCGCCGCCGCGAGCCGATAGACGGAAGTCTCCACCTCGGCAAGCTCCGCCGTTAATAGCTTCACGGCATGGAAGCGCGACACCGCCTCGTCAAAGTCCCGGCTGGTCGAGGCGAACCCGATGGCCTTGGCGGGGCTTTGGTCGGCGGTGACATGAAGCAGCTCGACACCCATCACGCTGCGGAAGCGGATCTGCACCGAGTTGTCCGGCGGGATATTTTCCGCCATTTCACGGCAGGTGCCGTGTACGATATTCGCCATTTGCAGGGCGCTGTACGCCTCGGAGAAGGTGGCGTCGATCCGGCCTTGCAGTGTCCCGGCCGCGCCGATTAAGCGCATCATTTCGCGGATCAGAATGTTGCGCTTGCGATCCATCAGGTCGTACCCCATCCGCGCGAGTGACAGGGTGCGGTTAATCGCTATCAGGTTTCCTTTCGTCGGAACAACGTTCGCCATCTACAGGCTCCCCCTCAGCGCGGCGCTCCCGTCTTTTTTATAATGCTTCTTCAGCGTGGCGGCGTCAACTCGGTCCAGCTCGTCGGGCGGCAGAACAGAAAGAGCCTGCCAGCCAGTCTCCAGCGTCCGGTCGATCGAGCGGTTCTCCCCCGGCTCTTGGCGCACGAAGTTTTCCTCAAACAGCTTGCCGAATTGCAGGTACTGCTTATCCGTTTCGCTCAGTTCGTCCTCCCCGATGACACCGGCGAGCGCCCTCGCCTCCTGCACCTTCGCATAGGAGGAAAAGAGCTGATTCGAAAGCGCCGGATGATCCTCGCGGGTAAACCCCTTCCCGATTCCGTCCTTCATCAGGCGGGAGAGGGATGGCAGCACCGTTATCGGCGGATAGAGCTTAGACTGATCCATCTCGCGGTCAAGCACGATCTGCCCCTCGGTGATATATCCCGTCAGGTCGGGGATGGGGTGGGTGATGTCGTCGTTCGGCATGGTCAGCACCGGCACCTGCGTCACCGAGCCGGGCAGCCCCTCGATCATTCCCGCCCTCTCGTAGAGCGAAGCGAGGTCGGAGTACAGGTAGCTGGGATACCCCTTGCGGGAGGGAATCTCGCCCTTCGAGGAGGAAAACTCCCGCAGCGCTTCGCAGTAAGAAGTCATGTCGGTCATAATCACCAGCACGTGGTAGCCGAGTGTGAACGCCAGAAACTCGGCGGCCGTCAGCGCGCAGCGAGGCGTCAGGATACGCTCGATGATCGGGTCGGACGCCATATTGAGGAACATAACGACGCGCGGCAGAGCGCCCGCGTTTTCAAAATCGCGCCGGAAAAAGTCGGCGGTATCGTTTTTCACGCCCATCGCGGCAAACACAATCGCGAACTCGCCGTCCTCACCACCGACGCGCGCCTGCTTAACGATCTGCGCGGCCACTTCGTTGTGCCGCATTCCCGCGCCGGAAAAGATCGGCAGCTTTTGACCGCGTATCAAAGTAGACATCCCGTCGATCGCCGAGATGCCGGTGTAGATGCAGGAACGCGGATACTTGCGCGACACGGGATTGATGGCGCTTCCGTTGATGTTGCGCGACTCCTGCGGAAATACGGCGCCGAGTCCGTCGATCGGGCTGCCCGCGCCGTCAAAGACACGCCCCAGCATCTCCTTGGAGAGCGACAGCTCCATCGCCCGCCCGGTAAAACGGGTGGATACGTTCTCCAAGCTCAGACCGCCCGTCCCCTCAAATACCTGAATCACCGCTCGTTCGCCTTCAAGCCCGATGACGCGCCCCTTACGGCGAAGCCCAGCGCCCAGCGTGATTTCACAGACTTCGTCATACCCGACGCCGGAAACGCCCTCCAGCACGATCAGCGGTCCGTTGATCTCCGATATGCCGATATAATTCATCCTCATAGATTCGCCTCCAGCACCGCCGCGACCGCGCCGTCAATTTTTTCGCGGTACGTATCAAGCAGACCGATGTTGCCGTTCGGCACGTCATATTTGATGCGGATCAGCGCGTCGACAATGCCTGTGTCCCGCAGCTGCGATATGGGGATGCTTCGGTCGATCAGCGGTTTGACCGCGTCGTAGAAATAGAGGTATATCTCCATCATACCCTTTTGCTTTTCAAGCGGCACATAGGTATCGGTCTCGTGATAGGCGTTCTGCTGCAAAAAGCCCAGCCGTATGATTCGCGCCGCCTCGATAATCAGCTTTTGGTCGTCCGGCAGGATGTCCGCGCCGATCAGCTTGACGATCTCCATCAGCTTATTCTCTTCCAGCAGCAGCCGCGAGACACGCGTACGGAGATCCGTGAATCCGGGAATCTTCTCCCGGTACCACGGCTCCAAATCGTCGATGTATTCGGAGTACGACGTGATCCAGTTGATCGCGGGGAAGTGGCGCGCGTAAGCGAGCTGTCGGTCGAGCGCCCAAAAGGTGCGCACAAACCGCTTGGTGTTCTGCGTGACCGGCTCGGAAAAATCGCCGCCCTGCGGCGAAACGGCACCGATGACGGTTACGCTGCCTTCGCTGCCGGAGAGCGTGACCATATACCCAGCTCTTTCGTAAAAATCCGCAAGCCGGGACGGCAGGTAAGCCGGAAATCCCTCTTCGGCGGGCATTTCCTCCAGCCTTCCGGCGATTTCGCGGAGTGCTTCCGCCCAGCGGCTGGTGGAATCGGCCATGATCGCGACATGGTAGCCCATATCGCGGTAATATTCGGCGACCGTCATGCCGGTGTAAATCGACGCCTCGCGTGCCGCGACCGGCATATTCGACGTGTTTGCGAGCAAAACGGTGCGGTCAAGCAGCGGCTTGCCGGAACGCGGGTCAAGCAGCTCGGAGAACTCCTCCAGCACCTGCGTCATCTCGTTGCCGCGCTCCCCGCAGCCGAGGTAGACAATGATATCGGCATCGCTCCATTTCGCAAGCTGATGCTGCGTTATCGTCTTGCCCGCGCCGAACGGACCGGGAATCGCGGCGCAGCCGCCCTTCGCCACGGGGAACAGCGTGTCGATCACACGCTGCCCGGTAATCAGCGGACGGTCGATCGGCAGGCGGCTCTTCACAGGGCGGGGGGTGCGTATCGGCCACGTCTGGCGGAGGGACAGGGCGTGTGTTTTGCCGCGCGCGTCCTTCACCTCAACAAGTACCTCGCCGACGGTGTACACGCCGTCCGGCTTCACGCCCGTTACCGTACCGGCGACCCGGGCGAGGCAGCGGTGGGTGATCAGCTCCGTCTCTCGGCACTCCGCGTAGAGCGTACCGGGGGAAACCGTATCGCCTGCTTTCAGCGGGATGGTTACGTCCCATGTCTTTTCAGCGTCCAGCGCGCCGATGTTTACGCCGCGCGTCATAAAGGGGCCGGACGCGCCCACGAGCGCGAGCAACGGACGCAGCACACCGTCAAAGATATTGTGCAGCAGACCGGGGCCAAGCTCCACCGAAAGCGGACCGCCCGTCCCCGTCACGCTGTCGCCGGGGCGCAGTCCGGCGGTATCCTCGTACACTTGAATCACGGCGTCCTCGCCGCGCACGCTGACGACCTCGCCCATCAGGGAATCTTTTCCCACCCGGACGGACTCCATCATGGCAAGCGACGCCCCGCCCCTCGCGGTGACGACGGGCCCGTTTACAGAGTAAATCTCATATGGCATAATTTTTATTCCACTTCCAACCCGATATATCCGGTTTCACTGCCCACGGCGCGCCGGGGTCGGCGCGCCCTACTCACTTAATTTCAGGCCGAACAGTTCGGAAAACCGGCCGCGCAGCTCGTACATGCTCGTGTCAAACGTCTCGTCGACATGGAGCTTTTTAGAAGGGCAGGACGCTTCCAGCCCCCCCAGTTCAAATTCCCCTTCGGCGAACGTTATCTTAACCCCGTCGCCTGCCGACGCAAGCGCTCCGGCAAGCGGCATATCCTCCGGGCGGAGATAGACGACCGTGTCCGACTCAAAGACGGCGAGAACGCTTTGGAGGATGCTCTTCAGCTGCTCGGCATAGGCGTCCGTTTTGACATAATCGCGCAACTTTTCCCGAACGGACGCCGCGACTTCGTCCGCCATCGCCTCGCGCCGCCGGAAGAGTTCCCGCTTATTCTCCATAACCGTGTGCGACAGCCGTCGCCCGCACTCCGACTCAATCCGTGAGACTTCCGTCTTAATATTCCGGTACGCCGCCGCCAGCGCGGCGTCCTCAGCGGCTGACATCGCGGCGTCGCTCTCTCCCTTGATTTCTTGATACAGGGTATCCGCTTCTCGCCGCGCGTCAGTCAAAATAGCGGAGATAAAATGCTCCAGCTTTGCTTCCACATTGTCCATAATAACACCCGAATCTTTATAATCCCGTAAAAGCGGGCGATTCGTGAATCGCCCTGCAATATATTTATACCCTTATCCCGATTGACTCGCGCACATACCGCGTGATTGAGTCGGGTGAACGCCCGGTGCCGTGACGATCGGGGATCTCTACCACAATGGTGCGCGTACCGCACTGCTTGAGGTTGCCGATCAAGTCGGAACAGAGAGACGCGAGACGTTCGGTTATGAGCAGNNATCCCGATTTCCGGATTACCGATCGCCTTTGAAACGGCGTCGCGTACTTCTTTACGCTCATGCGCGACTACACCCTCAATCCCCGCCATGCGTAAGCCGGTTAAGGTATCCATATTGTCGGATACGGC
>DBDP01000039.1:0-2520 GCA_002293625.1 Clostridiales bacterium UBA929
ATCCCCTCCGCCGAGATCTTGAAGATCCAGAACGCGACGAGCGGCTCGCCCGGCGTGTAAAAGATGTTCAGAACCGCCGTGAACAGGATAATAAACAACATCGGGCGCAGTCCGCGAAAGAGCGCCGACATCTTGATACGCGAAACCGAAATCGTCACGGTTAGGAAGAGCAGCACGAAGCCGTAGGTCAGCGGATGGTTCGCCATCAGAAGCGCCGTGATGAACGCAAATAAAAGCACCATCTTTACGCGCGGATCAAGACGATGGACAAACGTCGTGCCGGGGAAAAATTGGCCGAGCGTGATATCCTTTAACATGCTCTCACCGCCCGAACAGCCTTAACGGCGTCCTCCAGCGTATACGCCCCCGTGTCCACGTTCAGCCCCATCGCGCGCAGGCGCAGCAGCACCCGCGTCACAGCGGGGACATCCAGTCCGATTCCTGTGAGCGTTTCGCGGTGGGAAAACACTTCATGCAGAGATCCGCGCAACACGCTTTTGGCGCGGGACAGCACCGTGATGCTGTCGGCCGTGCGGGCGATGTCCTCCATCGAGTGGGTCACCAGCACGACCGCCGCGCCCGTCTTGGTTCGGTAGTCCCGCACATGCGCGAGGATATCGTGACGCCCGGAGGGGTCAAGCCCCGCCGTCGGCTCGTCCAGCACCAGCACTTTGGGGCGCATCGCGATCACACCGGCTATAGCGGCGCGGCGCTTCTGCCCGCCCGAAAGGTCAAAAGGGGATTTTTCCGCGAGTTCGGGCGATAGCCCCGTGAATTCCATCGCCTCTCGCACCCGTTCGGCGACTTCCGCCTCACCAAGCCCCATCGCCGACGGTCCGAACGCGATGTCTTTCGCGACCGTTTCCTCAAACAATTGATACTCCGGGTATTGGAATACAAGTCCCACCGCGAAGCGCACGCCGCGCAGCTTCGCTCCCTTCTCCCAGATGTCGCGCCCTTCCAGAAGAATCCGCCCCGAATGGGGTTTTAATAAACCGTTTAAGTGTTGAATTAGCGTGGATTTTCCTGAGCCGGTATGCCCGATCACGCCCGCGAACTCCCCCGCCGACACGGAAAAATCCGCCCCGTCGAGCGCTTTTATCTCGAAGGGCGTTCCCTGTCCGTAAATATAGGTGAGTTTTTCGGCTCTTAACAACGGTTTTCTCCTTCTGTGGCATAGGCGTAAATCACTTCGGCACATTCCTCTTCGGTCAGCGGGGCGGCGTCCAGCCCCAGTTCCTGCGCCAGCGCGACCGTCTGCGGAACGGTCAGCCCCAAGTTCTTCAGCTCATCGGCACGCCGAAAAACATCCCCCGGCGTTCCGTCGAGAACGGGCGTGCCTTTGTCCATCACCACAACCCGCCCGCAAAGCGCCGCTTCATTCATATGGTGCGTCACCATCACAACGGTGACGCCCTTTTCGGAGTTGAGGCGGCGTACCGTCTCCATCACCTCGGCGCGTCCCTTCGGGTCGAGCATGGCGGTGGGTTCGTCCAGCGCCAGCACGGTCGGGTTCATCGCGAGGGTTCCGGCGATCGCGACACGCTGCTTTTGTCCGCCCGAAAGCCTGTGCGGCGCGTGCTTGCCGTACTCCGTCATCCCTACGTCGCGCAGGGCGGCGTCCACCCGCTCCCGAATCTCGGCGGGCGGTACGCCGAGGTTTTCAAGGGCGAACGCCACGTCTTCCTCCACCACGGTCGCAACGATCTGGTTATCCGGGTTTTGGAACACCAGCCCCACCTGCTGCCGGATTTTCAGCGGGTCGCCCTGTGTGTCGATGCCGCAGACCGTCACCGTGCCGGAGTCCGGCGTCAGCATCCCGTTCAGCATCTTTAACAGGGTGGACTTCCCCGAACCGTTGTGACCCAGCAGTGCCACCATCTCGCCTTTCCCGATGGAAAGGGTAACGTTGTCCAATGCCGGCTGTACCGGGGTCGGGGTCGTAGCCCCCTTTTCGTCCGCGCGGGGAGAGGTTTTATCATTCTCGCTAACCGCGTCACCCGCCGGATAGCTGTATGTCACGGCGTTAAATTGTATCATCGTATCCATCGTCCCGTCGCTCCGCTCGGCAAGATTAAGCCCGTCGCTTCCGCCCGCAAGCCCAACTCGTCCGCTTCGACGCGCCCGCCGAAACGGGGAACCAATACAGCTTCCAGCAAGTACCGCAGCACCGACGGCGCAAGACCCGCCGTGTAAGCGTTTAAGAAGAAGAAGAGCGGATCATCAGAAAGCAGCCCTGCAGCTTTTATCAAAAACGGGTAGAGGTCATCCTCCAACTTCCACGACTTGCCGCCCGGGGCGCGCCCGTAGGAGGGCGGATCCATGATAATTCCATCGTAGCGGTTGCCGCGCCGCGCCTCCCGCTCTACGAACGCGTTACAGTCGTCCACGATCCAGCGGGCGTCCGCACCGTTTTGCGCGGCGTTTTCCCTCGCCCAGCCAACCATTCCTTTGGCGGCGTCCACATGCGTCACCCTCGCGCCCGCTTTGGCGCAGACGACCGTCGCCGCGCCGGTATAG
>DBDP01000039.1:2550-7563 GCA_002293625.1 Clostridiales bacterium UBA929
GCCTGTTCGGGGAACAAGCCGGTGTGCTTGAACCCCGTGGGCTTCACCTTAAACGTTACGTCTTTCCACGCCACGTTCCAAGCGTCGGGCAGTGCGTGGCGCGACCACGAACAACCGCCCGACGCGCTGCGCGGATAGACGGCATCGGCTTTCCGCCAGCCCGCGTGACGGCGCGGCTCCTGCCAAATCACCTGCGGGTCGGGGCGGATTAAAATAAACTTTCCCCAGCGCTCCAAGCGTTCGCCGCCCGTCGCGTCAAGAAGCGCATACGCTTCCCAGTTATCGTCTGTCCACATAATGTGCAATTATACCACCGCGGACGCGCAAAAACAACCCCCTTCCGACGTAAACGCCCGCTGCCTCTAAAGGGCGGCGGGCGTTTTCATACAGCAACACACTGACCGTCCGCTTCAAAAGCGGGTGGTCAGCAGCCAAATAATCAAAAGATTCAAAAGAAACAACACCGAAAGCGAGATGGTCAGCCGCTTGTAGTGGCTCATGCGCCGTGTTCCTCCTGTTCGTTCGTGTTCCGGTATCATGTGAAAAAAGCGGTATAGGTATACACAAAGGGTTGAATATTGCGTATTTACCTGCAAAGAGAACAATCTGTGTAGGGCGCGCCTGTTGTTCTTATGGCACCGCCAGCAGATTGACAACCTCAACATCGGTATAATACCATTGCAGAATCTCCTTATAGGAAAGCCCGTCCAGCGCGAGCTGGCGCGCCCCGAACTGGCTCATTCCCACGGCGTGTCCGCGCGGTCCGTCGGGGAACTCCGAGTCAAACGAACTGTCCACACTTTGCAGATACGGCACCTCCGCACCCCAGACCTCGGCTGCCGAGCGCGTCCTGCCCGGAGACGCGGCAAAGAAAACGGCCTCTATCGGCTCATCCCGATAGGTAATCACCTCACCGTCGGTGCCGTCGACGGCGCTTCGCACCATCGCGGCATACGTTTCGTACTCCTCCCCCCACGACAGCCTGTTGTCCTCCAGCGGCGCGTACGCAAGGCAGCATTGCCAGTCGGAACATAAAATCGCCTCACCGTGATAGGGCTGCTCCGAGGCGTAGCACACCAGCGTGCGGATAGCGACCGCTTGCGCCTTCAGCGCATCTTCGGGATACAGAGCGGGCATCTCGGCCACCACCGCGCCGTACAGGTAATCCCGGAGCGGGACTTTGATAACTTCATCGCCATATAAAATCGGAATAACGGTGCCAGAATCCGGCAGTTCCGGCTCAGAAGTGAGCGGAGACTCCAGCGGTGACGGCGAAGCCTCGCCCGGAGAAGGGGATGGCGTTTCCGCCGGCGAAGGGAGTATTTGCTCTGACGGGGACGGCTCAGAAAGCCCTTCAGGCTGACCGGCGGCGAGCAGCGGAATCGCGAACGCCGCGAGGAAGAGCGCGAAACTGACAATCAATGTTCTTTTCACGGTCGGGAACCCTCCATTTGTGCAACGTTTTATCGCTTGGTATAAAAACCATCTTCGCATAAAACCCTTGACGCGGGAACGCCGGTCGGGTATAATGAAATGAAATGTTGAAAATTGCGCACCCGACAGCAAGAGATCGCCGGAGCGGGCAACTTTCAACATGCCCTAGCGCTAAAGGGGTGAGACAATGACCGGCAGGGTTCAATCGTTTATAGACAACCTATGCGAAGACTATCCGAAAAATAACCGCATCGACCCCGCCGCCTACGGCAACGAAAACGTAAAGCGCGGTCTGCGAAACGCCGACGGCACGGGTGTGCTGGTCGGCTTGACGCGCATCGGTTCGGCGCAGGGATACTATGTTCAGGACGGCGACCGCATCGCGATGGACGGGCGGCTCCTCTACCGGGGCATTGACATCCGCGACCTCGTGGCCGGCGTGATTGAAGACAACCGTTTCGGCTTTGAGGAAATTATCTACTTACTGCTGTGCGGGCTGCTGCCGGATAAAGAACAGCTCGATGCGTTCCAAGAGGTGATGGGCGAACTGCGGCATCTGCCGCGCGGCTTCACCGAAGACGCTATCATGAAGAACCCCAGTCCCGACATCATGAACAAGGTGGCAAGCTGCATCCTTGCCCTGTATTCATACGACGACAACGCCGACAAAACAGATCTTGGCAATATGCTCCGCCAGAGCATGGAACTGACGGCGCGCGTCCCCGTCATCGTGGCGCACGCCTTCGCCGTCAAGCGGCATTATTACGATCATGAAAGCCTTGTCCTCCATCTGCCGCAGAACGGCTTATCCATCGCCGAGAATTTTCTGCATTCCATCCGCCCCGATAAGCAGTACACGCCGGAGGAGGCGCATCTGCTCGATCTCTGCCTGATTCTCCACGCCGAACACGGCGGCGGCAACAACTCCACCTTCTCCTGCCGTACGCTATCCTCTTCGGGAACCGATACGTATTCCGCCATCTCGGCGGCGGTCGGTTCGCTCAAAGGACCGCTCCACGGCGGCGCGAACAATCAGGTCATGGAGATGTTCCGGCACATCCAGCGGGACGTAAAAGACTGGAACGATGACGACGAGGTCTCGGCGTATTTAGAAAAACTGATTAACAAACAGGCGGGCAACCGCTCGGGGAAGATATACGGTATGGGTCATGCCGTGTATACCCTCTCCGACCCCCGCGCCGTCCTCTTGAAAAAGTACGCGCGCGAACTCGCGCCGCGCCACAACTGCCTTGCGGAGTTTAATTTGGTGGAAGCCGTCGAGCGCCTGACGCCGAAGGTGTTCGCCTCGGTCAAGGGCGATTCTAAGATCATCTCGGCGAACGTTGACTTATACTCGGGTCTTGTGTATCAAATGCTGGGAATTCCCGCCGAAATGTACACCCCGATCTTCGCCGTGGCGCGTATGGCGGGCTGGTGCGCCCACCGCATCGAGGAAGCCATATACGGCGGCCGCATCCTGCGCCCCGCATACCGCAACCTCCTCGGCAGCAATGCGTATACCCCGATTGAAGAACGATAAACAGGGGACGATTTTATTCGCCCCCTACAGTTTACTATAAAACCCAACGATATGTAAAATGACACAACAGAAAGAAGGCCGTTTAATGGTTCTCATCATCACGCTGCTGTGCGCCGTGGGTGCCGCAGTGTTGCGCGGTTTTCAGCTCGCGCGCTCCTTCACCTCCGATCAGCTGATTCACCATAACGACGCGTTGACCATCGCCTTGATGGCGCTCTGCGGCGCTTTTCTCGTTTGTGCTTTTCTCTACGTCTTTTTGGGCGCAAAAAAGAAACGGCTCATCCGCACCGATGGCTTCACGCGGCTCGGAACCGTTTGGCTCTGCGCGGAGATTCTTGCCGCCGCCGTCTTCTTTGCCGCCGCCGTCGGCGACTTGATAAACGGTTTTCAGGATATGCGCGTGTCGGTTATATGCCTCGGGTTCCTCGGTCTGCTCGCCTCCGTCTCCGTTCTGTTGACGGCGTTGTCGGCGAACCGCCTGAAACCCGGCACCGCAACCGGCTTTTGGTTTACAATCCCGGTGTATTGGTGTTGCTTCCTTCTGTTTGTGGATTTTACGAGCTTCGCGGGGAACCCTATCCGTAACGCCTTTATGTACGGGATGCTGGCATCGGTATTCTGCACCCTTGCCCTCAACGCCGCCGCGGGTATGTTTTTCGGTAAAACTAAGCAATGTCGCATGATCTTCTTCTCCTCGGCGGCAACCTTCTTCGCCGCGCTGACCCTCGGCGGCTCTCTGGCCGCGCGCTTCATCCTCCGCCCCGAAACCCTCCCCGACGCGGCTGTTTTAACCGTTCCTAATATGTTGAGGCTGGCGTTCGTCGCGCTTCACACCGCCGCGCTGCTCTTCGCCGTTCAAAAGGGATGGCTCGAACCCAAACCGGAAGAGGACGTACCGGAAACCGAAGAAACGGAAGATACCGTAGATACTGAAGACACAGAAAGAATAACCCCCTCTTGGGAGGAACCCCATTTTGAAGGAGGTGAACCTGAATGAAAGTTATACTTTTCGGGATTGCCATCATGCTGTTCGGATCGTTCTTTATTCTTGCGGATATCAACTCATCGGATTTTGCGAACGAAACCCTCGGTCTGATTCTCAACATCGGCGGTCTTCTCGTTGCCGCTGTCGGTCTGTTCCTGCCGGACAGAAAGAATAAATAGAATGCAACCTTTGTTCGGGCGGGGTTATCCCGCCCGATTTTTTTGCCGCAATCGCTCGCGTAACCACGTTTCCGGTAGGGGCGACCTGTGGTCGCCCGCGGACGCGCAATGCGCGCCCCTACCCGGACGGCGGGGGATGTTAATCCTCTTTATCAGGCGAGAAGACCTTCACCATGAGCTTCACGGCGAAGAAAAAGATCGCGAGCGATACGAACACCCCGGCGAGACCGTACAGCATCAATTGCAGCGCTTGTGATAACATATCTCTTCCCTCCCTATTGCCCGAGCAGCCACGGAACCAACGCGAGGACGATTCCTCCCGCGATGGCCGAGGCGACCTGCCCGGCTACGTTCGCGGAAACGGCGGGCATGAGGATGAAGTTCTGCGGGTCTTCTTTGGTGGCGAGTTTCTGCACCACACGCGCCGACATGGGGAACGCGGAGATGCCCGCCGCGCCGATCATCGGATTCATCTTGTCTTTCGTGAACAGGTTCAGGAATTTCACGAACAGTACGCCACCCGCCGTGTCGAACACAAACGCGACAAAGCCGAGCGCAAGAATTAAAAGGGTCATCGGCGACAGGAATTTCTCATAATGCATCGTCGCGCCGATTGAGATGCCCAGCAGCAGCGTCACAAGGTTCGCAAGCTCGTTTTGCGCGGATTTTGAGAGCCGCTCCAGCACCCCGCTCTCTTTAATCAGGTTGCCGAACATCAGCAAACCCACCAGCGGAGCGCAGATCGGGGCGATGATGCCGGAGATCACCGTCACGATGATGGGGAAGAGAATCAACACTTTCTTCGAGATGCGCTTCTCGGTGTTGTCCATACGGATCGTGCGCTCTTTTTGGGTGGTGAGCAGCTTGATAACCGG
>DBDP01000091.1 GCA_002293625.1 Clostridiales bacterium UBA929
GGTAACCGTCTGTCCGGGATAGTAGGTTTGCTTATCCGAAGTCTTCTTCGTTACCACGTCGGCACCTGTCGGCGTACTCGTTCCCACCTGCGGACCGCTCGGCGTGGTTCCCGTAGCGGGTCCCGTCGAGGTTCCCGTAGGTGTCCGGCTGGGTGTCGAGGAGGTGACGACCGCCGTGTTTCCGAGGCTTGTAGCGCCGGTTGACACGGTCCCCCGGATTTGCAATGTCTGCATACTGCCGTTTGTTGTTGTCGCGCCGCTGGGTCCGGGCGGCGGCATATCGGGTAAATCCAACGGGCTTGACCACGGATACCAGCTTGAGCCGGTGGTACCCATCCTAAACTGCTGGTTTTGCACAGTAGAAGGAGGGTTGTCGCTGAGCGATATACCCGTCGCCGTGGACGGACCGTTGTTCGTCACCGTGATGGTGTATATGATCGTTTCGCCGGGGCTATAGATAGGCGGGTTCTTATCCGCCATCTTCGTTACTTTTATATCCGCTGTGGCGGGAACCTTCGGCTCGTTCGCGCCGGAGGGTGTCGTGCCGCTGGCGGGAGGATTCTTGCCGTCTGCGCCGGTAGCCGTGTTGGCGAGGCTCGTCGCGCCGGTGGCGACGGTACCGATGACGGTTATTGTTGCCGTAGCGCCGGGAGCGAGCGACGCGAGCGTGATGCCGTTCGAAGCAGGCCAATCCTGCGGAACACCCCTGCCGATTCGATAGCTTGCGCCGGTAACACCGGCCGGCAGCCGGTCAGTCAACGCGATTGCGTCGGAAGCCATCGTACCGCTGTTGCCGACGACGATCGTGTAAGTGATCGTGTCGCCGGGGAAGTAGGTGGTCTTATCCGCCGTTTTGGTTACGTTGAGCTTTGACCCTCCCACGTTCGGACCGCTGACGGTCGTGCCGGTGCTGGTGTTTGTGCCGCCGCTCGGATTCTTTGTGGGCGTTGATGTGACCGCCGTGTTCATGAGAGAACCGGTAGCGTTCGCCGCGACGGTTCCGGTGATTTTGATTGTCGCGGTTTGTCCAGACGGCAGATCGTTCAGCGTGACGCCGCTGACCCACGCGCCCTGCGACATGGTCGCGCCCTGCGGGCTGAGAACCGTGTACTGCGGATTTGATATGCCGGTCGGAACCGAGTCTTTGACGTAAGGGGTCTTTGCCGTACTGGGGCCCGCGTTTCCGACATTAATCGTATAGGTAACCGTCTCGCCCGGGTTGTAGTTTTCTTTATCCGCGGTTTTGGTTGTCGTGACGTTCGCGCGCGTGCCGTCGTCGACGGCGACATAGACGGTGTTGCTCTTATCGGTATAGGTGATCGGCGTGGGTTTGTTGTTTTCCGAGTTGAAGTTGTAGGTATACGACACGGTTGAGTTATTAGGCGCTTCGTTAGCTGTATGGGGAGACGGATTGGTGCGGTTTGGAACGCTGTTTACCCGCGCCTTGAAGGTAATCGTAACGGTTTGGTCTTTTACTATGTTACCGAGCGAAAACCCGTCGTTCGGGTTATAGCTTGTCTGTGTGGTTCCGTTTACCGTGACGCTGCCGGATTCAAACGTGAGTTCGGGGGGTAGAATATCCTGAAATTGCGTGTTATCCGCTTCGTTCGACAACGTGTTTTTAACCGTAAACGAATAGGTTACAACGTCGTTCACCTTAGCTTCGGTAAGGTCGGCGTTGTTAACCTTTTTCGTCTGGTTAACGCCGGCGGGAGGCGGGTCTGTCGGCTTGGGATTTGCCGGTACGCCCAGCACCTGAATATCGTCGAGTGCGAAGTCGTTGCCGTTATTGATACCGCCTCTCTGCTCCACCTGTATGG
The DNA here is from genome assembly GCA_002293625.1 of Clostridiales bacterium UBA929. GTDB lineage: Bacteria > Bacillota > Clostridia > Oscillospirales > UBA929 > UBA929. The sequence goes on from DBDP01000091.1 coordinate 1,821, forward strand.
TCAGCTTTCTGGTATTGGGGCCGGTTCCGATGACGTCGCCGTACTGTTTCCACTCAGGCATGTTAAAGTTCTTTGGCATCGGGCCGCCGAGATCGCTGCTGTACAGCGTAGCGCCGGTATCGTCTTTCACGATGAGCTTTACCTGCGGATCAGCGTACGGAATATCAATTGGGTTCCTGTACTGATCCCGACCCACATATGTAGAATCTTTTGTGAGGTTCATGAACCACGCGCTGATGAGGTACTTGCTGTTCGGTTCGACGGTTACGTCCTGCGACAACACGGTTGTGGTGTTGGTTCCGCCGTTAAAGGTGAGGAACCTGTCCATCTCATTGCCCTTCGTATGTCCCGAGAGGTTCCACCAAGTAGCGCCGGACACCCTCGAGTTGCGGTCGACATACGCGCCTTCCGGCGGGTTTTGGCCGGTGGTGCTATATGCATACCCCGAACCGATCGGGTAAGACGACTCATAACTCTCCGCCGGTTTGCCCTGCGGATATGTACCCATGTTGCCGCCGTCAAGCCCGGTCAGCTTGTTTTCCGTCAGACCCGCTATATCGTTTTGATTAACGTTTACGAATGACGTATATTTCACGGGACCGTTCGATATGGTGAGATAACTGCTTAAGGATTTGTTCCTGGCAAACATATTGTTGTTGTTGCTGTCTATCTTGGTTCCCTTATTATCATAGACGTCCGAACCCTGTATCCTAAACTTCTTAGTAGTCTCGCCGACGCCGTCTATGGCGCTTTCGCCGCCCTTTAGTTTGGCGTTCCAAACAGCTCTGTTCGGTTGATTCGGATCCGCGCTAATAAGCGGCGTAACGCCGCCGTCCGTGATAATCGGCTTTGTTTCAGGCCAGTTGAACGAGTAGCTCCCAACCGCGCCGGGCTTCGGGAACCAGTCGGCTTTTTCAACGATCTGATAATTACCGTCCGGGACGTCATTGAAGGTATAGTTACCGTTAGAGTCGGTCAGAACCGCAATCGTTCTGCCATCGTCAGTATTTTGCAGGACAATCGGGATGCCGGCCATCCCGGTGCCGGCGCCGTCGTAAGTTCGGTTCGAGTCATATTTCAGACTGCCGGATAGATTCATTACAATTATCCTTTCTTAATAAAATAGGTACCCTGTATCAGCCGCTGCTTGTCTACTGGCGGACTGATATCAGCGTATGACTATATTATGTAGAAAAAGGATAGTTGTGAGTAAATATTGTAAAAAGATGTCCCAGCATGTAGCAATACAGACGGGGTATCCAAAACCTGTTACACGGCGCTGGCTCGCCGCCCGGAGAGCGTTTATTAAAAAATCATTGACAACGGCAAAGCATTGCTGTATAATAGGTTCGTTGAACAAAGGCGTTCATCATATGAAGCGGAAGTCAGCTTCCTCCGATCATAACGGTCGGTCGGGTTTCTGTCCTCAGCGCGCTTCATGTGGTGGATGTCTTTTCTGTTTTTCAAGGGTAACACCATCAAGAACGGGGGCATGGATTATGAATGAAGTCCTGTATGAGGGGAAATCGAAAGCAATTTACCCTGGTCCGAACGAAGAGAGTTTGCTCCTTCGTTTTACGGACAACGCCACCGCGTTTAACGGGGAAAAGAAAGCCGTTCTCCGGGGTAAAGGCAAGCTAAACGCCGCCATCTCAAACCTGATTTACATCTACCTCATGGAAAACGGCGTGGAGACGCACCTGATTAACGCCGTTGACGACGTGACCGTGCTTGTGAAGAAAGCCGACATCGTCATGGTTGAGGTCATCGTCAGGAATTTCGCGGCCGGCAGTTTCACCAAAAAGTACGGCGTCCCCGAAGGCACCCCCCTGCAGAACACGACGGTTGAGTTCAGCCTGAAAAACGACAGCTTGGGAGACCCGGTCATCAACGGCAACCACATCACCGCCCTCGGTCTCGCGACGCGGCCAGAACTTGAGGTCATGACCAGTCAGGCGGCGAAGATCAACAAGCTGTTACAGACGCTGTTTACGCAAGCGGGGATCACATTGGTTGATTTCAAACTGGAGTTCGGCAGGTGCGGCGGCAAACTAATCCTCTGCGATGAGATTTCCCCGGATTCCTGCCGCCTGTGGGATATGAAGACAAACCAAAAGCTCGACAAAGACCGTTTCAGGCGCGACCTCGGCGGCGTACTAGACAGTTACCGCGAAATTCTAAGGAGGCTTCAGAATGTCCGAAAGGTATGAAAACCCTCTATGCAAGCGGTATGCCGGAGCGGAGATGCAGTACATATTCTCCGGCGACAATAAATTTTCCACATGGCGCAAACTGTGGGTCGCGCTCGCCGAAAGCCAGAAGGAATTGGGGCTTGACATCAGCGACGGTCAAATCGGCGAGATGAAGGCGCACCAGAACGACGTCAACTATGTAACGGCGGAACGGTATGAAGCCGAGACGCGCCACGACGTTATGGCGCACATCCTCGCTTATGGGGAGCAGTGTCCCGCGGCGAAACCCATCATCCATCTCGGCGCGACCTCCTGCTACGTGGGGGACAATACTGACATCATTTTGCAGCGTTCGGCCCTGCTGCGTATTAAAAAGCTGCTTCTCAACGCCGTCGCGGCTCTGTACGGCTTCGTCGAGCGTTATCAATCGCTTCCTTGTCTTGCTTATACGCACTTTCAGGCGGCGCAGCCGACCACGCTCGGCAAGCGGGCGGCGCTATGGATACAGGATCTGCTGTTTGACTTTGAGCGGCTTACGTTTACCCTTGAAACCCTGCGGTTCCCCGGTTGCAAAGGCACGACGGGTACGGGCGCGAGTTTCCTAAGCCTGTTTGACGGCGACCACGAAAAGGTTAAAGAGCTGGAGCGAAAAATCGCCTCCCGTATGGGGTTTGACAAGATATATCCTGTCGGAGGGCAGACATACTCCCGTAAGGTGGATTACGATACGTTGTCGGTGCTGTCGGGAATCGCGCAAAGCGCGTATAAGTTTTCAAACGACATCCGTCTGCTCTCCCACCTAAAAGAGGTTGACGAACCGTTCGGTGACGCGCAGGTCGGCTCCAGCGCCATGGCATATAAGCGCAACCCGATGAGGAGCGAACGCATCGCTTCCCTCGCGCGGTATATCACCGTCAACGCACTGAATCCCGCGCTGACCGCCAGCGCCCAATGGTTTGAGCGGACGCTCGACGACTCCGCGAACCGGCGTATTTCAATCCCCGAGGCGTTCCTCGCCACCGACGCGGTTTTGTCGCTCGTCATCAATGTCGCGGGCGGGCTGACCGTTTATCCGCGAATGATTGAGAAGCACCTGCGTGAGGAACTGCCGTTTATGGCGACCGAAACGATTTTGATGCACTGCGTGAAAAAAGGCGGCGACAGACAACTGCTTCACGAGCGCTTACGTCTGCATTCGCTGGAGGCCGCGAAACAAATCAAGCTGGACGGCGGGGAAAACGATCTGCTGGGGCGCATCTTAGGCGATTCCGCGTTCGGTCTGACGGAGGAGGAACTGAACGCCCTGCTGGATGCCGCAAAGTTCACCGGCAGAGCGGCGGAACAGACAGAGGAGTTTTTATTTGAAACCAAGAAGGTACTTGACGCGAACAAAGATCTGCTGGGCGAGAGCGTAAATATTACGGTGTAGGAGGGTTTGTTATGCTTACGGCGGTAGTCGGCATCAACTGGGGCGACGAAGGAAAAGGGCGTATGGTGGATTTGCTCGCGGCGGAGTATGACGTGGTCTGCCGCTATCAGGGCGGCAACAACGCCGGTCATACCGTACTGAACGACAAAGGAAAGTTTATCCTGAATCTTCTACCGTCCGGCATATTGCGAGAAGACGCCGTGAACGTCATGGGCTGCGGGATGGTGATTGACCTCGCGCATTTGTGCGGCGAACTGGCGTCTTTGCGGGAAAAAGGGTTTACCCCTTCCGCCGCTTCGCTGAAAATCAGCGACAAAGCATTTATCTGCTTGCCCTACCATGTTGAGCAAGATAAACTGGAGGAAGAACGCCTCGGCGATAAACGGTACGGTTCGACCCGCCGCGGCATCGCGCCCGCATACGGCGATAAGGTCATGAAAAAGGGCTTACGCATGGGCGACCTGCTGGATCGCTCAACGCTTTTTGACAAAATCTCCGCCGTTTTGGAATGGAAGAACCTAATCTTCAGAGGTTACGGTGCGGACGGCTTAGACGCGGGGAAGATATGCCGCTGGGTTGAGACGTATGGTGAACAGCTGCGCCCGTATATCTGCGATACGTCGGCTTACCTTACCGAAGCGGCCGCGTCCGGCAAAGACATCTTATTTGAGGCGCAGCTCGGCGCTCTGCGGGATATTGACTACGGCATCTATCCGTATACGACATCGTCTCAGACTTTGGCGGCTTACGCTCCGATCGGCGCGGGTGTGCCGGGCATAAAACTCGGCCGCGTTACCGGCGTGATGAAAGCGTATTCTAGCTGTGTCGGCGCGGGACCGTTTGCAGCGGAGATGTTTGGGGACGAAGCGGAGCGCCTGCGGGAAGCCGTAGCGGAGTACGGCGCTGCGACCGGCAGACCGCGCAGGGTGGGCGGGTTTGATATTCCGGCGAGCCGCTACGGCGTGCAGGTGCAGGGCGCGGACGAACTCGCGCTGACAAAGCTGGACGTTCTTTCCTATCTCGACAGAATCCCCGTCTGCGTCGCCTATGAGGTGGACGGCGTGAGGACGGACAGGTTTCCGTCGGGGGACGCCCTTGTCAGGGCA
>DBDP01000077.1 GCA_002293625.1 Clostridiales bacterium UBA929
GGTCACTACATATTGTCTTTCTCGTTTTCACCCGTTGCATGAACGGACAACTTATGATATACTTTGGGACAAGGGGGTAAATGTTATGAAGAAAACGATTTTCTTTGTGGATGACAGCGATATCAGTCTGTCTCAAGGAGAGGAGGCTTTGGAGGCGTATTACAATGTCATGACGCTTCCCTCGGCTGCCAAGATGTTTTACCTCTTAGAAAAGTTCCTGCCGGATCTGATTCTTTTGGACATTGAGATGCCCGGTCAGAACGGTTTTGAAACCTTGCGTCTCTTGAAAGCCCACGATTTATACTCGCATATCCCTGTTATCTTCGTGACGGGACACAGCGACGAAAATGCCGAAGCGCAGGGCTTTGAGCTGGGCGCGATTGACTTTATCACCAAGCCGTTTTCCCCTCCCATTTTGGTAAACCGCGTTAAGGCGCACCTGAGCATGGACGAAAAGGTTCGCGAGCGCACGGCGCAGCTGTGGCGGCTTAAAAACGGTATCATTTCCGTTTTAGCCGATTTGGTGGAGGACAGAGACGTAACGACCGGCGGGCATATCGAACGTACCGCGGCATACATAGAAATTCTCCTAAACGAGATGTTGAAGCACAGGGTTTATGACGGCGATATCCGAGGCTGGGATTTGGAAACGGTAGTCTCCTCGTCACGCCTTCACGACGTGGGGAAGATTCGTATCTCGGACATTATCCTGAACAAACCCGGTAAGCTCACAGCCGAGGAATTTGATATTATCAAAACCCACACCACCGAAGGCGAGCGCATCATTGACCAAATTGCGGGACGGACAGGCGACGAGGCGTTTTTACAGCACGCGAAAAAGTTTTCGGGGTTCCACCACGAGAAATGGAACGGCACCGGCTATCCATACAAACTCGCGGGCGAAGATATTCCGCTTCAAGGGCGCGTGATGGCCGTTGCCGACGTCTACGACGCGCTCGTTTCGGAGCGTCCCTACAAAAAGCCCCTCAGTCATGAGCAGTCGGTTGATATCATCATGAAAGACGCGGGCAGCCATTTTGATCCGCATATCGCGGAGGTGTTCTTTAACGCGCAGAACCAATTCAAAGCGGTGGTATAAATGTCGTTCAAGCGTTTGCTGCCGAAGCTGCCGAGACGTCTTTCGGCACAGGTTGTATATGTTTTTTTGGCGTTCGCCGTTATGACGATTTGCTGTTACTTCTATGTCGGAAACATGGAACGCGATCGTCTTACGCAGGACGCCAAAACCGCGCTGTCCTCCACAAACGCGAACATCACGGCGGAACTTCGGGAACGGGCGACGGCGCTGGACGCTGTCGCCGAAACGGCGCGCATCATGGTGCTTCGCGGCGATACCTATGAAATGGTGCAGGGATACTTCCAAAGCCTTACGGACTACATGCTGAGCGACGGCGCGGAATTGCTCCCTTATGTCACGGGATTCTACGGCGCTTTCGACGCGTTCGACAACAGACTATTATCCGGCAGCGGCTGGGATCCCCCGGACGGTTACGACGCCACACAACGCCCATGGTATACCGCCGCTACCGACGACGGGGAAGTGCGGTTTTCCGACCCATATTTCGATATGGCGCAGGAAAGTGACACCATATCTTATTCCCGCCGCCTTTTAGACAACAGAGGAAATTCCCTCGGAGTTGTATGCCTGAGCCTGAAACTGGTTCGGGCGCGCGGGTACGCCGCCGGTCTTGAATTGGCGGACGGCGGCTACGGAATGCTCTTAAACCAATCTTTTGAAATCATCTCCCACTCCGATCCCGATTTGATCGACCAAACCATCTTATCCGTCAACAGTGATATGCGCCCCTTATCCTATGAGTTGAGGGAAACGGGATCCATCGACGGAACGGAGTTTGAAAACTACCGGGGAGAGCCGTGCGTCGCTTTCTTTGATCAGCTGGACATCGGCTGGTACGCGGGCGTCATCATCCCGAAAAGCGCGTACTACAACAGTACATTGCCGCTGCTGCGGTTCCTCATCGGGATAAGCAGCGCGCTTGCCGTCATATTGTCCGCCGTTCTGCTGCGTTTGATCGCGCTGAAGGCGCGGGCGGATGACCGCGCGCGGATCATGTTTGAGGTTCTGCCGCTCAGCACGAACCTGATCGACACCGAAGGGCATGTTCTCGATTGCAACCAGGAGACGCTCAACCTGTTCGGGGTGGAAAAGAAAGACGACTATCTCCTTCACTTTTTCCGATTCTCGCCCGAAAAGCAGCCCAACGGCCTGCGCTCAAGGGAACTCGCCGCCGAATATATCCGTATGGCGTTTGATCAGGGGCGCTGCCGGTTCGAATGGCTTCATCAAAACGCCGCCGGAGATCCAATTCCGTGCGAGGTCACACTGATTCGCGTTGAATTGGACGGCGTTCCCCTAGTTTCGGGAAACGTTCATGATTTAAGGGAACTGAAAGCCGCCGCTGAAAAGCTGCGCGAAGCGGACGAGCGAACGCAGATCATGCTGGACGCCACCCCTCTTTGCTGCTGCTTAATCGATAAAAAGTTACGGATTATTGACTGCAACGAGGAGGCGGTCAACCTTTTCGGGCTTTCAGACAAGTCGGAGTTCATCCGGCGTTTCTTTGAGCTTATGCCGGAGTCACAGCCCAGCGGCGCGAGTTCTCTGGCGGAGATCCGAAAAAATATGGCACTGGCGTTTGAGCAGGGGGAGTACCGGACAGAGTTTCTGCATCAGACGCCGGCGGGGGAAGCGATTCCCACGGAAGTAGTCTTGGTGCGCGTAAAAAGCAAAGACGACATAATCATCGCGGGGTATATCCGTGATCTCCGGCAGATGAAAGCCATGATCCGCGAAATGCACCGAATTGAAATCGCCGAGGAGAGCAATAAGGCAAAGAGCAAATTCATCGCGACGATGAGCCACGAAATGCGCACGCCGTTAAATGCTATTTTGGGCATTACCGAGATACAGCTGATGGACGAAACGCTGCCCTACGGAAGCCATGAAGCGTTCAGCTTGATTTTTAACTCCAGCCATACGCTGCTGCACATCATCAACGACATTTTGAATCTCTCGCGGATCGAAGCCGGTAAGGTGGAACTGTTGCCGGTCAAGTATGACATGGCAAGTCTCCTCAACGACGCCGCACAGCTTAACCTCATGCAGCGCGGAAGCAAACCGATTGAGTTCCGCCTGGATGTGAATACGAACACCCCCTCCGTTTTGTTCGGAGATGAGCTGCGAATCAAGCAGATTTTGGGGAATCTGCTCTCCAACGCGTTTAAGTATACAGAAAAGGGTTTGGTAACGCTTTCTGTTTCCTCCGAATCGGAGGAAAACAGGGCGGATGTCATCGTCATTTTCCGCGTGACTGATACGGGAATCGGCATGACGGTAGAGCAAACAGAAACCATCTTTGACGCATACTCCCGCTTTACCACCGAGTATACCCGTTCCAGCGAGGGTACGGGTTTGGGTATGAATATCACGCAAAACCTTGTACACATGATGGGCGGCAGCATCGACGTAAGAAGCGAGAAAGGCAAGGGAACGGAATTTACCGTGCGCTTGCCGCAGATACGGGTGGGTTCCGACGTACTAGGGTATGAAACGGTTCAGAATCTGCAGCAGTTCCGCATCAACGCGTCCGCGTCCTTGAAAAAGAACACGTTTACGCGGGAGTACATGCCTTACGGTCATGTATTAATCGTTGATGACGTCGAATCCAACGCCTATGTCGCGAGGGGACTGATGGCGCCTTACGGATTGTCGATAGAAACGGTTATGAGCGGATACGACGCTCTTGATCTCATACGGGCGGGTCATGTCTACGACATCGTGTTTATGGATCACATGATGCCGAAGATGGACGGCATCGAAACCACAAAAAACCTGCGCGATATGGGGTACGACCGTCCCATCGTCGCGCTGACGGCGAACGCCGTCGCGGGGCAGCAGGAGTTTTTCCTCGGTCACGGCTTTGACGGCTTTATCTCCAAGCCTATTGATACCCGCCAGCTCAACGATGTTCTGAATAAGCTGATCCGGGACAAATACCCTCACGAGACAATCGAAGCGGCGCGGAAACAGAAGCTGCTCATTGACACGCAAAGCGCGAGAAAAACGGTCAGCACCGAGGTCGACCCGGAACTGGCGCGTATCTTCGCGAGGGACGCGCACAAAGCGGCGGATACGCTGAACGCGATCTGTGCGCAAAACGGAGGATACAGCGAGGAAGACCTCAATCTATACGTCATTAACGTCCACGCTATGAAGAGCGCTCTTGCGAGCATCGGTCAACCGACGCTGTCTTCTTTTGCCCTTCGTTTGGAAGAGACGGTGCGCGGTAGGGACATCTCCGTCATCCAGACGGAAACCCCCGCGTTTATCGAAAAACTGCTCGAATTAGCCGAGGAGCTTACCAAAGACGAACCCAAAGACACGGGGAAACCCGAAGATACCGCTCTGCTGCGTGAAAAGTTGGCTGTCATCGCCGAAGCCTGCGCTAACTACGATAAAAAACCGGCGAAGAACGCGCTTTCTGAGCTGCGGAAAAAAGCGTGGTCTGCCGAAACGAACGAGCTACTCGACATCATTGCGGAGCATCTGCTGCACAGCAGTTTCGAAGACGCCGGTATATTGGCGGAGGATGCTTTAGAGCTGTTGCAAAAATAAGCGGCACGCTTTTCTGCTTGAACTGTTAATGCGACTCTCTCGCTCGCGGCGGAATATAGAGTACGTACTTGTTCCAATCTCTCCTCATCTGTCAATTTTGTTGGCTCATAATCTATAGGGCACCTCTATAAACTCAA
>DBDP01000133.1:0-851 GCA_002293625.1 Clostridiales bacterium UBA929
CCCGTACAGGCTCGCGGCGCGTTCCATCACCGCCTTCGCGGCGCTCGTGATTTCGGGACCGATACCGTCGCCGGGAAGAAGCACAATGTCATACGGCTGGTTTTTACCGGCAAGGGAGGATAAAAGCCCGCCGGCTTTTATCATATCCTGAATAAACGGCGGCACGGGCTGCGCTTGATATGTTTCGCCGCTGACTTCAACTGTGCCCGTATCAAGATCAACCTTTACGTTCGCACCGTCTTTTGCCGCCGCGACCGCAGCGGGGCACTCCAAAATCGGGAGACCCGTATTGACGGCGTTGCGAAAAAAGATGCGGGCGAAACTCTTCGCGATAACAACACCGATACCACTGGCCTTGATCGCAATCGGGGCGTGTTCGCGGGAGGAACCGCAGCCGAAGTTTTCTCCGGCAATCATAATGTCGCCCTGCCGCACCTTTCCGGCAAATGAGGAGTCTATATCCTCCATGCAGTGCTTCGCGAGCGCGGCCGGGTTGGAATCGTTTAAGTAACGCGCCGGGATGATGACGTCGGTATCGACGTTGTCTCCGTAGATAAATACACTCATACTATCGCCTCCGGTGCGGCAATCGTCCCCATGACGGCGGAAGCCGCCGCCACTGCGGGCGAAGCCAAATATACAAAGGATTTCGGATGCCCCATCCGTCCGACAAAATTTCGGTTGGTGGTCGAGATGCAAACCTCTCCCTCAGCGAGAATCCCCATATGCCCGCCAAGGCAAGGTCCGCAGGTGGGCGTGGAAACCGCCGCGCCCGCCTCTATAAAGGTTTCGATCAGCCCTTCGCGCGCCGCTTCCAACATCACCGCCTGTGAGCCGGGGATTACAATACA
>DBDP01000133.1:867-6875 GCA_002293625.1 Clostridiales bacterium UBA929
CGCCCGTTGGTGCAGGAACCGATCACGACTTGGTCTATTTTCACGTCCGAGAGAGAGGACGCGGGAGCGATGTTGGACGGTAGGTGCGGCTTTGCCACGGTCGGCTCCAGCGTATCCAGCCGGATGACGACCTCACGCGCGTATTCCGCGCCGGGATCGGGACGGTCAATAACAATCTCCCGGTCAACCCGCCCTTTGATATACTCCATTGTTACCTCGTCAGCCGGGAAAATGCCGTTTTTCGCGCCGCATTCAATCGCCATGTTGGCAACCGTCAGCCGGTCGTCGATCGTCAGACTCTCCGCGCCGAAGAACTCTAAGGACATATACCGCGCACCGTCCACGCCCAGCTCCCCAATCAAAGCCAAAACGATGTCCTTGCCGGACACATACGGACGCAGAGAGCCGGTCAGCGTAACCTTAATCGCCTCCGGCACGCGCAGCCAGCACTCACCCGAAGCCATGCCCGCCGCCATATCGGTGCTGCCGACTCCGGCGGCGAAAGCGCCCAGCCCGCCGTAAGTACAGGTGTGGCTGTCGGCGCCGATAATCAGCTCTCCGGGGGCGGCAAGACCCAGTTCGGGCAGCAGGACGTGCTCGATCCCCATCCGACCAACATCGTAAAAATGCTTGATTCCGTTCTTTTTCGCGAAGGCGCGGACAGCCGCGCACTGCGCCGCCGAAGCAATGTCTTTGTTCGGTGTGAAGTGGTCGAGGACAAGCGCTACCTTTTCGGGGTCAAACACGCTAAGCCCGTGCGACTCCATCTCTTTGACCGCGACGGGTGCCGTGATATCGTTGCCCAGCACCAGATCGACCTTCGCTTTGATGAGCTGACCCGGCGTCACCGACGAAAGCCCCGCTTTCCGCGCCAAAATAGTTTGTGTTACCGTCATTTTACCGCTCCCCTGTTAAGTAAAAAGTATTCGACGCTGTCACTGAGCGCCTGCCAAGAAGCCTGAACAATGTTTTCCGAAACGCCCACCGTTGACCACGCCGAAACGCCGTCCGCAGAACTGATCAATACGCGCACACGCGCCGCCGTCGCCGCGCCGGGATTGAGGACGCGCACTTTATAATCGGTCAGCCGCATTTGGTGGATGTCGTAATAAAAGGGTTCCAGCGCGCGGGTCAGCGCGCGGTCTAAGGCGTGAACGGGACCGTCTCCCTGTCCCGCCGATAAGGTATCCCGCTCCCCGACGCGAAGATTGAGGATGGCCGTTGACGATTCCTCAAGATTCTCCGTCCCCTCGCTGATGACGCGCATTTTTATCAGGGAGAAGGCGGGTGTATACTCGCCGAAATGCCTGCGGATACGCAGGAGCAGGCTGGCTTCGGCCGCTTCGTAAGAAAGCCCCTCGTCATCTTTTAGGACGCCCATAAAGGCGACAATTTGCGGGTCGTCCTTTGCGAAATGTCTCTCCGGGAAAACGCGGCGTATCTGTTCGAGTAAAAATGAGCGGCCCGCGAGACCGGAAGCCGTCAACCCCCGGCGGTTCCCGACGGCTTCCGGCGGGATATGCTCGAAGGTGGCGGAGTCTTTCAATACGGCGTCTATATGCATCCCCGCCTTATGCGTGAACGCGTTTTCACCCACATACGGCAAGTTTTGCGGAATGGTGACGTTTGCTATGTCGGCCACGGCGCGGCATACCCGCGTCAGCTCCGGCATGGATTCGTCGGGAACGCAGCGCAGCCCGCACTTTAACTGCAACGCGGCGATTACGGTCGCGAGATTCGCGTTGCCGCAGCGTTCCCCGAAACCGAGCAGGGTTCCCTGCACATGCTCCGCGCCCGCCAAAACGGCCGCGACGGTGTTGGCATCGGCCATTCCCGCGTCGTTATGGGCATGGATGCCGATCGTTCCTCCTACTTCTTCTAATACCTGCCGTACCACCGTATCAATCTCATCCGGCAGGAAGCCGCCGTTGGTATCGCAAAGCGTCAGTATCGCGGCACCCCCGCGTTTCGCCGCACGAAGCGTTTCGAGGGAATAGACCGCGTCCTCGCGCCATCCGTCAAAGAAATGCTCGGCGTCAAAAATTACCTGACGTCCGATCCCGGTTAAATACGCGACGGAACTCTCGATAATGTCAAGGTTTTCCTCCAGCTCACAGCGCAGAACCTTCCGAACCTGAGATACCGACGCTTTCCCGAACAGGGTCGCGGTGTCCGTACCGGCGGCTACCAGATCGGCAAGCCCTTTTTCCGGAGGCACACCCTTACGCGTTGTCGCGCCAAAGACGGTCAATTTCGCGTGCTTCAGCGCGGGTTTCTCTTCAAAATACGCCTTCTCGGCGGGGTTCGCGACGCCCCCTTCAATATAGCCGACCCCGAGTTCGTCCAGCAGGCGCGTGATCGCGCGGCGGTCTTCGGAGGAAAACTGTATCCCCGCGCCCTGCGCCCCGTCGCGCAGACTGGTGTCTAATACCGATATCTTTCTCATAACGCTTTGTTCACCGCGTTCAGGTACGCCTTGATGCTGGCTTCGATGATGTCGGTCGAAAGGCCGCGCCCGGTATATTGCCCGTCCGCGTTTTCAATCCGAACCAAAGCCTCGCCCAGCGCGTCGCCGCCGTCGGTCACCGCGTTCAGGGAATAACTCTTGAGCGAAAACTCCCCGGCAAGGGCGTTAATAGCTTTGAACGCCGCGTCCACCGGACCGTCGCCGAACGCGACCGTCTGCGTTTGCTCCTCGCCAATCGTCAGCTTCAAGATTGCCGTGCCGTCGATGGTGTTGCCGGAGTTGATGACAAAGCTCTCAAGGCGGTAATGCCCCTCTGTTTCTCGTCCGCCGTCTTTGAGCAGGGCTTCAATGTCACTGTTTGTGACGTTCTTTTTCTTATCGGCCAGCGCCTTAAACGCTTCAAACGCGGCTTTCAGCTCTTCCTCGGTAAGGGTGAAGCCCAAACTTTTCACCGTTTCGTCGAACGCGTGACGGCCGGAGTGCTTACCCAGCACCATTTCCTTCTGCGGAATGCCGACGCTTTCGGGGCTCATGATCTCGTAAGTGGCGCGGTCGGCCATCACGCCGTGCTGATGGATGCCCGCTTCATGGGCAAAGGCGTTCTGCCCGATTATCGGTTTATTCGGCGGCGTCGCGAGACCGATTACGCTTTGCAGCAGTCTCGCGCTGCGGTAAATCTGCTTGGTTTCCACCCGGCAATCGGCGTCAAGGATGTTCCGGCGGGTATGCAGCCCCATCACGACTTCTTCGAGAGAGGCGTTGCCCGCCCGCTCGCCGATACCGCAAAGCGTCACCTCGGCTTGCCCCGCTCCGGCGGCGATACCGGCCAACACGTTGGCGGTCGCCATGCCGAGATCGTTGTGCGGATGCACGGCAATGGTAACGTCCCGCGCGCCTTCGCAGTGTTCCAGTACGTAGGCAACCATCGCGGCGGTCTCCTCCGGCAGGGCGTAGCCCACCGTATCGGGGATGTTGAGTGTCGTCGCGCCCGCCTTAATCGCCGCCTCAAAAACGCGGCAGAGGAAGTCCGGGTCGGAGCGGGAGGCGTCCTCGGCGGAAAACTGCACGTCGGAACAGAACCGTTTCGCGTACTTGACCGCGTTGCCGGTACTCTCTATCACTTGCTCCCGGCTCATGCGAAGCTTTTTTTCCATATGAAGATCGCTTGTCGCTAGAAAGACGTGAATACGGGGCTTCGCCGCGACGGACAGAGCCTCCCGCGCCGCGTCAATGTCGCCCTCGCGGCAGCGGCAGAGGGAAGCGACCGAGCAATCCTTAATAAACTTTGATATCTCGTGAATCGCCTCTTTGTCGCCGGGCGACGAAGCCGCGAACCCCGCCTCGATTACGTCAACGCGCAAACGCTCCAGCGCGCGGGCAACTTCCAGCTTCTCGGCGGTGTTCATCGAGCAGCCGGGCGACTGCTCGCCGTCCCGCAGGGTGGTGTCGAAAATTTGAATCGTTCTGGGCATAATCGGATTACCTCTCTCAGAAAGATGTTGAATTTTGAATAGAGGTAGTATATACTAGTTTGAAAACGCGGTCAAGAGGTGTTGCGCATTGAAACAAAAACTTGGAGAACTTTTGGAGAGAGTCATCGGCGCGGTCAGTCAAGTAAACGGCATGGCGGAGTTGGAAAATATCCGTATCTCCGTGTTGGGTAAGAAGGGTGAGCTGACCGCGATTCTTAAACAAATGGGAACGCTGTCGGCGGAGGAGCGCCCCGTCATCGGCGCGCTCGCGAACGACGTTCGCGGCAAGATAGAAGCGGAGCTGGAAAGCGCCTCGGCGCGGGTGGCGAGTGCCGAAATGGCCGCGCGTCTCGAAGCCGAGCGCGTGGACGTAACGCTGCCCGGCGCGGCGCTTCAAACAGGACGGCGGCACCCGATGCAAATCGTCCTAGACGACGTTATCAAAATCTTCCTCGGTATGGGCTTTTCGGTAGCCGAAGGTCCGGAGGTGGAAACCACATATTACTGCTTCGACGCGCTGAACACGGGACCCGACCACCCGGCGCGCGACCCGCAGGACACCTTCTACTTCGACGACGAGACCATTCTGCGCACCCAAACCTCCTCCGTGCAGATCCGCGTGATGGAAAAGGAAAAGCCCCCCATCCGTATAATCTCGCCCGGACGCACTTACCGCAAGGATGAGATCGACGCCACCCACTCCGCCCATTTCCATCAAATCGAAGGGCTGGCTGTGGACAAGGGGATCACGATGGGTGACCTGAAAGGCGCGCTGAACACGATGATGAAGGGCTTGTACGGCAGCGACGTGAAGCTGCGTTTCCGCCCCCATCACTTTCCCTACACCGAACCGTCCGCCGAAGTGGATTTGCAGTGCTTCGCCTGTCACGGCAAAGGCTGCCCAATGTGCAAATATGAAGGCTGGATTGAGATGCTCGGCAGCGGGATGGTTCATCCTGCGGTATTGGACCGCTGCGGCATTGATTCAAGCGTATACAGCGGCTTCGCGTTCGGCGTGGGTATTGAGCGCCTGACGCTGATGCGCTATAAAATCAACGATTTGCGCCTGCTCTATGAAAACGACATGCGTTTTCTGAGACAATTCTAGGGGGGAACAGAAGATGAAGTGTTCCTATGAATGGCTAAAGCAATATGTGCCGCTGGACGGGGTTACGCCGAAGGAACTTGCCGACGCGCTGACTCTCTCCGGCTCCAAAGTCGAGACGGTCACGGAACTGGGCGCGGACATCTCCGGCGTTGTGGTGGCGCGCGTACTGACGATTGAGAAGCACCCCGAAGCCGACCGCCTGTTTGTCTGCTCGGTCGACGTCGGCGACGGAACGACGCGGCAGATTATCACCGGCGCGACCAACGTCTTTGCCGGAGCCGTCGTACCTGCGGCGCTTGACGGTTCCTCCCTGCCGGGCGGTAAAAAGATCAAAACCGGGAAAATGCGCGGTTTGGAGTCACAGGGGATGCTCTGCTCCGGCGAGGAACTGGGCTTGGACGGTTTGGATCAGCCCGGCGCGGACATAGACGGTATTTTAATTTTGGGCGACGGCTACACCGTCGGCGAGGATATTGTCACGGCGCTGATGCTGCGCGACACCGTGATTGAGTTTGAGATCACCAACAACCGTCCCGACTGCCTGTCGGTCATCGGGCTTGCGCGGGAAGCGGCCGCCACCCTTTACGCGACGGGTAAAATCGGTTCTGACGCCGCAGCAGCGTTGAACCGCCCTGTCGCTATAAACGGTCAGGACGGCGCGCCGCCGTTACAAGTTTCGGTGGAAGACACTTCCCTCTGCCCTCGTTACGCCGCCCGTGTTGCAAAAAATATAAAAATCGCCCCGTCACCGATATGGATGCGCCGCCGTCTCCGCGCCTGCGGGGTAAGGCCGATCAACAACATCGTCGACATCACGAACTACGTCATGCTGGAGACAGGTCAGCCGATGCACGCGTTCGACCAAGCCTGCGTCAAGGGGAACAAGCTCGTAATCCGCCGTGCGCGTGAGGGCGAGGTCTTGGAGACGCTGGATGGGCGCGGGCGCGTTCTGAACCCGTCG
>DBDP01000180.1:0-3483 GCA_002293625.1 Clostridiales bacterium UBA929
ATGAGCCAAGCCATGCGGAAACTCGCCGGCTCCGTCTCCAAAACAAACACTACCATCATCTTCATCAACCAGCTCCGCGAGAAAGTCGGCGTCACCTACGGCAGCTCGGAGGTGACGACGGGCGGCAAGGCGTTGAAGTTCTACGCCTCGGTGCGCCTTGACGTGCGGCGGTTCGAAGCGTTGAAATCGGGCAGCGAGGTCATCGGGAACCGCACCCGCTGTAAGGTTGTGAAAAACAAGGTGGCGCCGCCCTTCCGTGAGGCGGAGTTCGATATCATCTACGGAGAGGGCATCTCCCGCTACGGAGAGCTTCTGGATTTGGGTCTGCTCGCGGATCTGATCCAAAAGAGCGGCTCTTGGTTCTCGATGGGCGACTTGCGTCTGGGGCAAGGGCGCGACGGCGTGCGCAATTACTTAAAAGAACACCCCGAAGCGGTAACGGAGTTGGAAGCCGGCATCAAAGAGAACGCCAGCATCATCGCCGAAAAGGGGCGGAAAAAACCGTCCTCCTCGAAAAACGCACGTAACATGCGGGGCGGGAAGCCGGTAATCATTGAAGCCGACGAAGAAGATGATGAACCCAATGACAACGAAGACGGTTAAGTCCGCCGCTCTGTCGCTGCTCGCGCGTCAGCCCTATACCGCGAAGCGGCTTTCCGATAAACTCTATCAAAAAGGGTACGATCAACAAGAAGTCGAGGAAGTCATAGAATGGTGCTGTCGGGAGCGATACGTCGACGACGCCGCTTGGGCGGCACGCGCGGCGGAATTAAAGGCGCGGAAGGGCTGGGATCGTTATAAAATCGCCGCGTATCTGCGCTATTACGGCATTGGGCGGGACGACATAGACGACGCGCTGGAAGCTCTGGAGGATACGGAAGAGTATGATGATTAAGCATGGATAAAGCGGTAAAAGTGGCGTTGATCGCGATGGGCTGCGAAAAAAACGTAGTCAACAGCGAGCAGATGCTCCGCCTGCTCGACCGGGCGGGGATGGAACTGACGGGAGACCCCGCCGAGGCGGACGTAACGGTCGTCAATACCTGCGGCTTCATTGAGGAGGCGCGGCAGGAGGCGCTGGAGCAGCTTCGGGAGGTCGCCGAAGGCGGCTCCAAGATCCTTCTCGCCGGGTGCATGGCCGAATGGCAGCGATCCAATCAAGGGGAAGCATCCTCTCAAAAAACCGTTGTCCCCAAAATTGACGGCTACATTGGCACGGGGCGGTTTGACGACATTGTACCCGCCGTCAGAGCCGTGATTGAGGGGCAGAATCCGTTCTACTTCGGCGGGCTGGATCAGCCGGTCAGCGAGACACCCCGTATCCGTATGGGTTCCCCGTACACCGCGACCCTCAAGATCGCCGAAGGATGCGACAACCACTGCTCCTACTGCTTAATCCCCTCCCTGCGCGGGCCGTACCGCAGTAGGAAGCCGGAGGACGTGCTGGAGGAAGCGAGGGAAATGTGCGCCAAAGGCGTCACCGAGATCCTCGTCATAGCCCAAGACGTCACGCGCTACGGAACGGATTTGTTCGGCAAGCCGCGCCTCACGGAGCTTTTGAACGATCTGTGCAAGACAGAGGGTCTGCGTTGCCTGCGTCTGCATTACCTCTACCCCGAGCTGATGACCGACGAACTGATTGAGGTCATTGCGGCGCAGCCGAAGATCGCAAAATATCTCGACATTCCGATGCAGCACGCTTCCGACGCGGTGCTGAAGGCGATGAACCGCCGCTATACGCGGGCTGATTTGGAACGTTTGATCAAAACACTTCGCAGAAAAATCCCCGGCGTCGTCCTGCGGACGACCTTGATCGTCGGCTTCCCCGGCGAGACGCAGGAGGATTTTTTGGAACTCATGGACTTCCTGCAAGGCGCGCAGATTCCCCGGTCGGGCGTGTTCACTTACTCGCGCGAAACCGGAACCGCCGCGGCGGAACTGCCCGGTCAAGTATCCGCCAAGGTTAAGAATCAACGGCGGCTCGCGGCGGAGAAGCTGCAAAGCCGCGTGATCGACGCCTTCAACAGAGCGCGGGAGGGAACGGTAACCGAGGTTCTTTGCGAAGGATACGACCGTTACGCCGGTGTGTATTACGGGCGGAGCGAGGCGGAGTCCCCAGACATAGACGGCTGTATTTTCTTTACCTCAGAGAAATCCGTTGAACCCGGCGAATGGGTGAACGTCTTGATAGACGGCGCGCTGGACGGAGACGGAAAGGGGCGGACGGTATGACGGTTCCCAATATGCTGACCCTGTCACGGGTCGCCATCATCCCGGTTTTTGTCGTTTCGATGGTGATGGGCTGGCGGGTCGCCGCCTTGGTTTTGTTCTCCGTCGCCTCGTTGACCGACATGCTGGACGGTTACCTCGCCCGCAGGATGGGGCAGGTCACGAAGTTCGGCAAGTTTATGGATCCGCTGGCCGATAAGCTGCTCGTTTTCGCCGCGCTGGTGTTTTTCCTCGCGGAGGGGACAATGGCGGCATGGGTGGCGCTCCTGGTACTCGCGAGGGAGTTCATCATCAGCTCGTTACGGATGGTCGCGGCGTCCGCCGGAACGGTGATCGCGGCGGATTGGTCGGGCAAGGTAAAAACGACGGTGCAGATCTTCTGCGTCATCGGCATTTTAACCCCTTGGCACTTAACGAACTTCGGACACGGTATCCGCCTGTGCGACGTCGCCTCGTGGCTGATCGCGGCGGTTACGCTTTGGTCGGGTACGGACTATTTGATTCGTTACCGAAAACTGTTGCGCGAAAATATGTAAGGTGGTCTCGATGTTTAAGCAGGTCAAAGAGGACATAGCGGCGATCATGCGGCGCGACCCCGCGGCGCGGAGCTTTTGGGAGATTTACCTCCTCTATCCCGGTTACAAAGCCGTGCGGATGCATAGGCGGGCGCATAAACACTACAATAAAGGTCACTTTTTCCGCGCGCGCTGGATCAGCGAACGGTGCCGGAAAAAGACCGGCATTGAGATACACCCCGCGGCGAAGATCGGCAAAGGGCTTTTGATCGACCACGGAACCGGCGTCGTAATCGGCGAGACGTGTGAAATCGGCGATTACTGCGTACTCTATCAGGGTGTGACACTGGGCGGCACGGGCAAGGACAGCGGCAAGCGTCATCCCACCCTCGGCGACCATGTGCTGGTGGGCGCGGGCGCGAGCATACTGGGCCCGTTTAAGGTGGGCGACTACGCGAAGGTTGCCGCAGGCTCGGTGGTGCTGGCCGAGGTTCCCCCGCACGGCACGGCGGTAGGCGTTCCGGCGCGGGTGGTGAAGGTGAAGGGGCAGCCCGTCGCGGAAGACAGCATGGATCACGTACACCTGCCCGACCCGGTATCGCAGGAGCTGTGCCGCCTGCGGAACAAGCTGGAGAAACTGGAACGTACTTTAGGAGAATCAAATGACACTCTATAACACGCTGACACGCGAGAAAGAGCTTTTTACCTCGCTCGACGGAAAGACGGCGGGCTTATACGC
>DBDP01000180.1:3491-8023 GCA_002293625.1 Clostridiales bacterium UBA929
TTCGTTGATTGGCTGCGCCGCGCGCTGGCGTTCGCGGGGTTTACGCCGAAGCATGTGATGAACGTCACCGACGTCGGCCATTTGACCGACGACGCCGACGAGGGCGAGGACAAGCTGCAAAAAGCGGCGCGGGAGCGAAAGCTCGATCCGTGGGCGATCGCCGCCTCGGTCACCGAGCGCTTCTTCGCCGATACGAAGTCGCTGAACATAGAGCGCCCCGAAATCGTATGCAAAGCGACGGAGCATATAAAGCAGATGATCGCGTTCGTATCGGCGCTTTTAGAAAAAGGACATGCTTACGAAACGCCGGACGGGATATACTTTGATATAGCCACCTTCCCCGAATACGGTAAGCTCTCGCGGCTCGACTTAGAAGCGCAGCAGGCCGGGGCGCGTGTGGAGGTCAACCCGGATAAGCGCAGCCCGTTTGACTTCGCTCTGTGGAAGAAAGCGCCGAAGGAACACATCATGCAGTGGGAATCGCCGTGGGGGATGGGCTACCCGGGCTGGCACATCGAGTGTTCCGCGATGGGGCTTGAGTACCTCGGCGAACGCTTTGACATCCACACAGGCGGCGTTGACCACCTGCCCGTACACCACGAGAACGAGATCGCGCAGAACGAGGCGCTGCTGGGGCATCCGATGGTCAACACATGGATGCACGGCGAGTTTTTGCTGGTGGACGGCGGCAAGATGGGCAAAAGTCTCGGAAACCTGTATACGCTGGCCGATTTGGCGGAGCGCGGCTTCTCGCCGATGCACTTCCGCTATTTCTGCGCCGGAGCGCACTACCGCAACAAGCTGAACTTTACGTGGGAAGCGATGGAGGCCGCGAAAACCTCCTACACCCGTCTGCTCGCCGCCGTGCAGTCCCATAAAGGCGGCACCGACACCGCCGACATTGCGTCCTACGAGGAGCAGATGCGCAGCGCCGTCCTGGACGACCTGAATATCCCCAAAGCCATCGGGGCGTTATGGACGATGGTGAAGCAGCCGGGGCGCTCACAGGCGGTGTATGACGTGGCGACGGAGATTGACCGTGTGCTGGGGCTGTCCCTCGACGCCGTTCCGGACAGCACGGAAGACTTGCCCGAAGAGATACAGTCAATGGTAGACGCCCGCCAAGCCGCGAAAGCGGAGAAGAATTACGCCGAAGCCGACAGGCTCCGCGGTGAGATAAAGCGTCTGGGGTACGAACTGACAGACACCAAAGAAGGGATACAATGCAAAAGAATCCGTTAACGGTGATGGCGGTGGACGGCAACAGCATCGTGAACCGCGCGTATTACGGCATACGACCCCTCACCAACGACGAAGGGGTTCCGACCCATGCCGTGTACGGGTTTTTGAACATCGTTCGGAAACTGCTGAACGACATCCGGCCCGACGGGCTTTGCGTCGCGTTTGATCTACCCTCGCCGACCTTCCGGCATACGCTCTACGACGGCTACAAAGCCGCGCGGAAACCGATGCCGGACGATCTCGCGGTGCAGATGCCGCTGCTGCGCGAGGTTCTCGCCGCGTTGCGTGTGCCGGTTTACGAACTGGCGGGGTACGAGGGCGACGACGTTTTAGGAACGATCGCCCAAAAATGCGCCGACGCAAAAGTCCCCTGCGTCATCGCCACCGGCGACCGCGACAGCTTTCAGCTGATCGGGGAGTATGTCAAAGTGGCGCATGTTGGAACCAAAGAGAACCGTCTGCGCGACGAAGAGAGTATTCGGGAAGAATACGGTCTGACCCCCGCGCAATTGATCGACCTCAAGGCGTTGCAGGGCGACCCGAGCGACCAAATCCCCGGCGTGCCGGGGATAGGTGAGAAATCGGCGCTCACGCTGATGCGGGAATTCGGTTCGCTGGAAGCGATCTATCAATCCTTAGAAAACGTCCCCCCCAAATTCCGGGGTAAGCTGGAGGAGGGCAAAGACAGCGCGTTTCTGTCGCGGAAACTCGGCACTGTTTGCCGGGATTTAGCATTGGATTTTACGCCGGACGCCGTGCGCCGCCAGCCGCCCGACCGAGATGCGTTGCGTGCCGTTTTCGCGCATCTCGGATTCAAGACGATGTTTGAGAAATGGGACGAAAGCCCTAATGGTGAAAAGCAAATTGAGCTAACTCCGGAACTGCCGCCCGGCGTGGGGCGGGACGTAAAGAGCGTTTGGCGCGCGGACATGGACGCCGGGCGCGCGCTGACCCCACTTGAGTATGACGCGCCGCTCGCGGCTTGGATCTTGGGGCGGAGCGAAAGCGCGTGGGGCGATATGCGTTCCCGTATGGAGGAGGAAGGCGTGTTCGCGCTCTACCGCGACGTAGAGATGCCGCTGTGTGAGGTGCTGGCGCGGATGGAGACGGACGGCGTCGCCGTTGACCGCGCAAAACTCGCCTCGTTTTCGCGTTATTTAGAAGCCGAGCTGGACGGCTGCAAACAAAAAGCGGCGGCGCTTTTGGATAAAGAAGTGAACCTGCTCTCCCCGAAGCAGCTGGGCGTGCTGCTCTTTGAGGAGCTGTGCCTGCCGCACGGGAAGAAGAATAAAACCGGCTGGTCGACCGATGCCGACACGCTGGAAGCCCTGCGGGACGCGCACCCGATCGTGCCGGTGATCCTCGAGACGCGGATGCTCTCCAAACTGAAGTCCACCTATGCCGACGGGCTGCTTGCCGCGTCGGAAGCAGACGGGAAGGTGCACTCCACCTTCCGCATGACGGCCACCGTCACCGGGCGGCTGTCGTCCACCGAGCCGAATTTGCAGAACATACCCGTGCGGCAGGAACTGGGCGCGCGGCTGCGCGAGATGTTTGTCCCCTCGGAACCGGACTGGGTGCTGGCGGACGCCGACTATTCGCAGATTGAGCTGCGGGTACTCGCGCACATCGCGCCGGACGAGACGATGCGCGCAGCGTTCGCGTCGGGTCTGGATATCCATACGGCGACGGCGGCGCAGGTATTCGGCGTTGCGCCGGAGGCGGTGACGCCGCTGATGCGCCGGAACGCGAAAGCCGTGAACTTCGGTATCGTATACGGTATCTCCGACTTTTCGCTCGCCGCAGACATCGGTGTGACGCGCGCCGAGGCGCGGGCGTATATCGACAGTTACCTCGAAAACTATCACGGCGTGCGCGGGTATATGCGCGAAATCGTGGAGAAAGCCCACGCCGACGGGTATGTGACGACGCTGTTCGGCCGGCGCAGATACATCCCGGAAGTATACTCAAAGAATTATCACATCCGCTCGTTCGGGGAACGCGCGGCGCTGAACGCGCCGATTCAAGGTACCGCCGCCGACATCATCAAAATGGCGATGGTGGCGGTGTATAAACGCCTCAAGCGTGAAAAGCTGCGGGCGAGGCTTGTTTTGCAAGTACACGACGAACTGATCGCGGAGTGTCCGAAGGACGAAGCCGAGACGGTGCGGAGGATATTACAGGAAGAGATGGAGAATGTCTATCCGCTGAACCCCGCGCTGGTGGCCGACGCGCATGTCGGCACGAACTGGGCGGCGGCGAAGGGATGAAGATTCTCTTTGTCTGCACCGGCAACACATGCCGTTCGCCGTTGGCGGAAGTCCTGGCGGCTTCTCCCGATCGGGAGGTTCGTTCGCGCGGGCTTGCCGCGTATGAGGGGGACGGCGCTTCCCTGTATGCCATTGACGCCGCAGCGGAGCTTGGGTTTGACTTGTCGGGGCATAAAGCCCGTTTGGTGTCGGCGGACGACATGCTGTGGGCGGACGCGGTTTACGGAATGACGCAAGAACACGCCGCCGCGCTGAGATCCTTCTTCCCCGAACACGCGGATAAGGTAAAGATGCTGCCGGGCGGCGACATACCCGACCCGGTCGGCGGCGAGCTTTCGGAGTACCGCGCCTGCGCCGCGCGGCTTAGGGAGGACATCAAGGCTTTATGACCATCCTTCGTCTGACTTCGGACTACGCCGGACAGATGGCGGAGCTGGAGCAACAGTGCTTTTCCCTGCCGTGGAGCGAGAACACGATACGCGGCGAATTGAAGAACCCGGTCGGGCTGTATTTCGGCGCGTTTGACGGCGGGCGGTTCGCGGGATACGCGGGGATGCAAATCGTCCTCGACGAGGGACACATCACGAACATCGCGACCGCGCCGGAAATGCGCCGCCGCGGAGTCGCGGACAGTCTGCTGCGGGAGCTTCTGACCGCCGCGGAAGCGCGGAGCGTCCGCTTCGCGATCCTGGAAGCGCGGGAGAGCAACCTCTCCGCGCTGTCTTTATACAAAAAGCACGGTTTTTTGGTCGTGGGACGGCGCAAAGGGTACTATGAAAAGCCGGTTGAGGATGCTATACTGTTGACAAAAGAATTTTGAGGATGCTGGGGAGTGGCATTATCGCGTTCAGTGTTGACGTAGGGGCGACCGTCCTCGGTCGCCCGCAAGGCTCATACGTCGCATAGATCTCGCGGGCGGTCGGGGACGACCGCCCCTACAGGTAGAGTAAGATTTACGTGTTAACATTAATTACACATTAAATACCAGCCCTGCGCAAAACCACCCCCCGCCTGCGGGCG
>DBDP01000057.1 GCA_002293625.1 Clostridiales bacterium UBA929
GGAACTGGGCGCGCGCATCGCCGACGAAACGGCAGCCAGCTTAACAGAGATCGTCGCCGGTATCAACGAGAGCAACGTGATTGTCACCGAGATTGCGAAGTCTTCGGAAGAGCAAAGCCTCGGCATTATGCAAATCAATAAGGGTATCGACCAAGTGGCGCAGGTGGTGCAGCAGAACAGCGCGACCGCCGAAGAGAGCGCCGCAGCCTCGGAAGAGATGAGCGGGCAGTCGATCATGCTGGAAGAACTGATTGCGCAATTCAAACTCCGCGACTACGGAAACGCGCGTCTGTCCTCCGGCGGCAACGGAGCAAAGAAACAGATTGCCATGCCGGAAAAGACCGCGTATGCTCCGAACGGAGACTTTGGGAAGTATTAATTAACGCCCTGTAGGGCGTGCCGCCCCGGCACGCCGCGTGACAGTTAAACAGCATTCAACGAATAAATACCGCCTGTGATACCAACAGACGCAGGCGGTTTTTTGGAGGAGTACAAATGAAAAATCTGCGTGTGTCTGTAAAACTGATCATCGGGTTTATGATCGTCACCATGCTGTCTGTGCTGCTGGCCGCTATCGGCGTCTTTTCCGGCGTATCTACAAACGGAAACTACACATACCTCTTAGAGCAGCCCTCCGCAAGAGAACGCAGTTTGCGCGAGGTGCAGCTCCAGTTTACCATGATGCGTTACCGTGCCGCCAACTTCGCAATGGAAGCGGGCAACGCGGACATCATCACGGGTACGCTGACGCCGCAATACGAATCGGCTTATCAACTGTACACGGAAAAACTAAACGAGTATCTCGAAAACAATACAAACGACCCAAGACGTGAACAAGCGCTCAAAGATGAATACAACGGCAAAATTGCATCACTAAAAAGCCTTGCCGAGCAGTTTGACGTTCAGGTTCAGATCATCCGTGACCAAGGGTTAGCCGGAGACTCGGCGGGCGCGACGACCACCCTTCGGGACATCATTCCGCTGACGAACGAAATCAACGCTTTGATTGATGAATTGGTACAGCCAGCATTGGAGTTGGTTCAAAGCGAATCGGCAAATATGGATCGGGTTTCGTTTATGTATACCATTGCTCTTATATCAATTACAGCCGTATGCGCGATTGCGTCCGTCATTCTCGCGCTCTACATCTCCCGCTTAATCAGCAAACCGCTGGTTGTCCTTTCCGCTTTCATGCAAAGAGCCGGATCGACCGGAGATATCAATCTTACGCAACATGACCACGACGTGATTGGGAAATACGGTAAATTCAAGGACGAAACGGGAGAGACCATAGGGAACACCGCCACTTTCATCAATCATGTGAACAATGTCTCTGACATTTTAGGTGCTATCGCGAACGGCGACTTAACGCCGGAAATCAAGCTACTCTCAGAAACCGACACGATGGGTCTCTCGCTGAAGAAGATGCTCGAAAACCTAAACAACATGTTCGGCGAGATCCACAACTCCACTGCGCAAGTATCCACCGGCGCGAAGCAGATCGCGGACGGTTCGCAGGCGCTGGCGCAAGGCTCGACCGAGCAGGCGGCGTCTGTGGAAGAACTCTCCTCCTCCATCACCGAAATTGCGGAACAAACCAAAACAAACGCAGCGATGGCCGAGAAAGCGGCAACACTCGCCAACACCATCAAAGCAAACGCCGAAAAGGGCAGCCACCAAATGGACGAAATGACCGACGCGGTGCGCGAAATTAACACCGCGAGCCAAAACATCAGCAAAGTCATCAAGTCCATTGAAGACATAGCTTTCCAAACAAATATACTCGCCCTCAACGCCTCGGTTGAGGCGGCACGCGCCGGACAGCACGGCAAAGGCTTCGCCGTCGTCGCGGAAGAGGTGCGCAACCTCGCGACCAAGAGCTCGGAAGCGGCAAAAGACACAGGTATTCTGATTGCGAACTCGGTGGAGAAAGCGGAACTGGGCGCGCGCATCGCCGACGAGACTGCGTCTAGTTTAACAGAAATCGTCGCGGGTATCAACGAGAGCAGCCTGATTGTTACCGAGATCGCGAAATCCTCGGAAGAGCAGAGCCTCGGCATTATGCAAATCAACAAGGGTATCGACCAAGTGGCGCAGGTGGTGCAGCAGAACAGCGCGACCGCCGAAGAGAGCGCAGCGGCCTCGGAAGAGATGAGCGGACAATCGGTCATGCTGGAAGAGCTGATCGCGCAGTTCAAGCTCCGCGACGCCGGAAACGCGCGTCTGTCCTCCGGCGGTGGAACGAAGAAGCAAATCGCGATGCCGGGAAAGACCGCGTATGCTCCGAACGGAGACTTTGGGAAGTATTAATTAACACCCTGTTGAGTGTGCCGCCCCGGCACGCCGTGTATCCGCTAAACAACAACCCGCGAATAAATACCGCCTGTGACCGCTAAATACGCAGGCGGTATTGGTTGTGCCAAAATAATTCTTGACATTTCTTAGCGAACGCTGTAAAATATTCTCGTACTTGGGAGTTGGTTTGCGCGAACGCGCGCAAAACACTCACGCAGCAGGCCATGGTGGTGGTGCACCATGACCCTGTGAAGGTGTATCGGCACCTTACACAACCGTTTTACCGGCGCCGCGAGAGTACTGCTCAGTATATCATCATTTTCCTCGTTTTTCAAGGGCAGGTTTTGTTCGGTTGTCCCGGAAATGGCGCACCGCAATGATTTGCGGCGCATGTCGTAAGGGCTTGCGGCGGTTATCCGCCCGCTTTCGGCGTGCGCTTTTTTGTATACCCTGATAAGCAGCGCAAACCGGCTTCCGGGTAGACACATCCCCTGAACGCCAGCGTGTGTACAAAAACGAACTGAAGGGACGTGGTGCCGTGAGCAAAGAGAAGAAAGAAACCGAACTGCTCCCCGAAGGGGTTTATAAGCAAGTGGTACCCGAAGGTAAAACTCCGATGAATACGATCGTAATTTTGGGGGATCGGTTCATTTGGAGCGTTCATAAAGACGGCAGGACGATATACCGTATTTACAGCCGCGCTTATAAATATAGACGTTCGGAGGGCGTCTTGTACTTGACTAACCCGACAGATAAGGAAAGATGCCTCTGTAAACTCACAAACGGTTCTCTTTGGCTTGCCGGCATTGAATTCAAGATGGTTTGACTGTCTTTCCGCCTGATTGGCAATTTTGCCGTATTGGTTTTAACTTCCCTTGACATTATGCGCGCGATGTCGTATTCTTTATTAAAGGACAAGATGCTTGTCGAAAGGTGGTATATTTTATGAAAAACCTCAAAGTCGGTACAAAAATCATGCTTGGGTTCGTAATCGTTATCGCGCTGCTTGCCGCTGTCGCGGCTTTGGTTACCGTAACCAACTCCTCGGCGATCAACAACGTAAACAGCATCGGTTTTGACGCGCACTTGCAGACGCTGGGCAGCAATATGTCAGTTTCCATGCAAAGCCTTCGCGCACCGGCAAACCGTATGATGGAGTCGACCAATCCCGCGTACTTCAGCGAGTATCAAGCCGCCGAGACTGCCTTGCGGCAAGACTTAACCGAGATATACGGTTACATCGGCGAACATGATATCTTAGAAAAGTTCCGCCCTGTCATACAAGACGCGGAGCAAGATTTCAACACCTACGCCGACGCGGCTGTTGAAATGGGTTCGATCAACGCGCAAATGGCGGAGCAGGACGCAAAACTCGTTGAAACCGGTGCCGCATTGGGCGGGGTGGCCGGATCCATTATGGAGTGGCAGATGGAATCGCTGGATTCCGATATCCTTGCCTTGACGGATATTGCGGGGATGCAGCGCCGGGCAAGCCGCATCCGCGAAGGCATGAACATCTCAAACTTGATTTCCGAAGCCCGTATCGCGGCGCGGTCGATGGTGCTTTCCGCCGACGGAACGCAAACCGATAGCGTCATCGCTTCGATGGATGAGTCAATCGAAGCGGTAACAAAATTCCGTAACGAAAGCCAAGTTGTTGCCAACCAAGAATCGGCGCAGACTATTTTGGACGCGCTGGAGCCTTACCGCGCGGATTTGATCATCTTCGGCGACTTGTGTCTCCGAAAAGCGGAACTGACGGCGATGATGCCCGGACAGGTCGCACAGGCGCAGGAAGCGATGGACGCGGCAACAGAAAGTATCGAAACCGCAATGACCACGCAGATTACCAATACCTCGCGCACCGCGACCGTCGCCCTTTGGGCGGCCCTCATCTTGGCGGGTGCTTCGCTGGTGATCGGTATCTTCCTCGCGCTTTACATCTCGCGCCTGATCAGTAAACCGTTAACCTTACTCACATCGTTTATGAAGAAAGCAAGCGAAACCGGTGACATTACCCTCAACGCTGACGATGTTGCCATCATCGGCGCTATGGCTAAGGTCAAGGATGAAATCGGGCAGACCATCAGCGCGAGTGCCGCCTTCATCCAAAACATGACCGACATAAGCAAGGTTTTAGAGTCGATCGCCGACGGCGACCTGACCATCACTCCCAGTGTGCTTACGGATAGAGACGTTATGGGCGTTTCATTGAAGAAGATGCTCGAAAACCTAAAC
>DBDP01000004.1 GCA_002293625.1 Clostridiales bacterium UBA929
CCGGAGGAACATGACCGCCTGATCGCGGTCACCTCCCACCTGCCCCATCTCACCGCTTCGGCGTTACGCCTAAGTTTGCCGGAGAGCGTCAGCCGCGCCTATGCCGGAGGCGCTTGGCGAGACGGCACACGCGTCGCGGACGCGGAGGGCTTTGCCGGTTTGTTTTTATTAAACCGTGAACATACTTTGCGCGCCGCCGATACGCTGATTCAAAACCTTACCGCTCTGCGGGACGCCGTCGCGGATAATGACAATACGAAGCTCGCGCGTCTGCTGGATGCGGCGCGGCGGGAGAGGGAGGATTGCTTATGAGACGCTTGCGTGTAAACATCCCGGGGCGGGAGTATGAACTTGTTATCGGTGCCGGACTGCTGCGCTCGGCGGGAGCGCTGCTCCGTGACGTTATCCCGTGCAAGCGGGCGTTTGTGGTAACCGACGGCAACGTCGCGCCGCTGTACGGAGAGACATTATGCGCCGCGTTGCGGAACGAGCGGATAGAACCGTCGCTTCTGACCGTGCCGCCCGGCGAGGGCAGCAAGTCACAAGCGGTGCTGTTTGGGCTGTACGACAAGATGCTTGAAGCGCAGATCACGCGCGGCGACGTCATCATCGCGCTGGGCGGCGGCGTCATCGGCGATCTCGCGGGCTATGCCGCCGCGACCCTGCTGCGCGGCATCCCGTTCGTTCAAATCCCGACCACCCTATTATCGCAAACGGACAGCTCGGTCGGCGGCAAAGTGGCTATCAACCACCCGCACGGGAAGAACCTGATCGGCGCATTCCATCAACCGAAGTTAGTTATCGCCGATACCGATACGCTAAAAACCCTTCCGCTCCGTGAACTTGCCTGCGGGTTGGCCGAGGTGATCAAGCACGGCGCGATTGCCGACGCCGGGCTATTTTCTCTCCTTGAAGAAGATGTATCCGACTACGCGGGACTTATCGATCGTAACTGCGACATTAAGCGGCGCGTCGTCGAGGCGGACGAGTTTGACACCGGCGGGCGATTCGTTTTGAATTTCGGTCACACCTTCGGTCACGCGGTCGAAGCGCAGGGCGGCTTTTCGCGGTACAACCACGGGGAAGCCGTCGCGATCGGCATGGTGACCGCCGCCGTGTTGGGCGAGAAACTGGGCGTTACCACATCCGGCACGGCGGAGCGGCTACGGCGGGTTCTGACCCTGCACGGACTACCAGTCTCGTCCGACGAAGCGCCGGACTGGTCGCTCACGCTGACCGACAAGAAGCGGGACGGCGATACCCTGCGCCTTGTCCTGCTCAAAGAGATCGGCGAGGCGATCCTCTACCCCATTGACGTAAATAAACTGTTGGAGCTGCTGAAATGAACACGTTTGGTGAAAAATTCAAACTCTCGATTTTCGGCGAATCCCACGGCGCGGCGGTCGGCATCGTGATCGACGGCTTGCCGCCGGGTTTTACGCCCGATATGGAGGCGGTGCGGGAACAGATGCGCCGCCGCGCGCCCGGACAGGGAGAACACACGACCGCGCGCCGCGAAACCGACGAGCCGGAGATCATCAGCGGACTGTTTGAGAAAAAGACCACCGGCGCGCCGCTCTGCTGCCTCCTCCGCAACGCCGATACGCGCTCCGGCGATTATACGCCGCATCTTCCCCGCCCCGGACACGCCGACCTCGCGGCGCATGAAAAATACAAAGGATTCGCCGACTACCGCGGCGGCGGGCATTTCTCCGGGCGGCTGACCGCCTCTCTCGTTTTCGCGGGCGCACTCGCACGGCAGTTGTTACCCGGCGTTACAATCACGGCGAGGATAGCCGAGATTGAGGGAAAGCCTGTAGGGGACGCCGTCCCCGGCGTCCCGCAAGAGAACGCGATTTTAACGGCGAAACAGGACGGGGATTCGGTCGGCGGCGTAATTGCCTGCGTTGCCGAAGGGCTTCCGGCAGGGTTGGGGGAACCGTTCTTCTGCTCGGCGGAAAGCCGTCTCAGCGCGCTGTTATTTTCGATTCCCGCCGTAAAGGCGGTTGAATTTGACGACGGAATCGCGCTCGCCGGAATGCGCGGCTCGGAGTCCAACCTTTACCCTTTCGGGGTCTTGGGCGGTATCACCAGCGGAAAGCCGCTCCGCTTTTCGGTTTGGATCAAACCCACGCCGTCGATCGCGAAGGAGCAGGATACCGTTGACCTTCGCACCGGGCTTCCGGCCAAGCTGACCGTCCGGGGGCGGCACGATCCCTGTATCGTCCCCCGCGCCGTTCCGGTGGTGGAGGCCGCCGCCGCGATCGGGCTGCTGGATCTCTGGCTGTCGGCGGGGTTCCCTCTATGAAAAACATTGTATTGATCGGAATGCCGGGGTGCGGCAAAAGTACGGTCGGTTTCTTGCTCGGACGTCCGTTTTTTGACAGCGACACTGAAATCGAAACATCCCAAAATCTGGCGATCCCCGAAATTTTCGCGCGTTACGGAGAACCCGTGTTTCGCGCGGCGGAGCGGCGGATTATTGAGCGTCTCGCGGCTTTGCGCGGCGTTACGATCGCGACCGGCGGCGGCGCGGTGAAGGATCCCGCCAATATGGAAGCCCTGCGCCGTAACGGCGTAATCGTCTTTTTGGAACGCCCGCCGGAACTGATTGACACCGGCAACGCCGAGCGCCCGCTGACGCGGAATATGGAACAATGGGAAGCGCTGTACCGCGAACGCCTGCCGTTGTACCAAAAATACGCCGACATCACCGTTCGCAACGATACGACACCCCAGTTGTGTGCGGTGAAGATACTGCAAACGATAATGTAATGCAAAGGAGTTGAGCCAATGAAAATACTTGTTCTAAACGGTCCCAACATCAATCTGCTAGGCAAACGCGAGCCGGAGGTTTACGGAACGGCTACCTACGCCGACTTAGAGGCCGCCGTGCGGGAACGCGCGAAAAGGCGCGGCGTGGACGTCTCGTTTGTACAGACCAACCACGAGGGCGAATTGGTTACGCGAATTCAAAACGCCGCCGGCGTCTACGACGGCATGGTGCTGAACCCCGCCGCCTACACCCACACCAGCATCGCCATTCTCGACGCGCTGACCGCCTGCGGCGTACCCGCCGTGGAGGTGCACCTCAGCAACATCCATAAGCGTGAGGAATTCCGGCACCGTTCGGTGACCGCCGCCGGCTGCGTCGGGCAGATTTGCGGCTTCGGGATCAAGGGGTATCTGCTCGCTATCGACTATTTATGTTCCTAGCGGTCATCGGCGACCCGATCGCCCACAGCCTGTCCCCCGCCATTCATACCGCCGTGTTCGCCGAGCTGGGGCTTCCGCTGCGCTACGAAAAATACCGCGTTGAGAAGGGGTGTTTGCCTGATTGGCTCCCCACCGTCAGCGCCGAGGGTATCGACGGTTTCAACGTCACGATGCCGCATAAGCGGGATATAGCAGCCGTGTGCGGCGTTACGGGAGACGCCGCCTCAGCAGGAGTCCCGCGGGAGAGCGTCAATACCGTGCGGGTAGAGCAAGACGGGTCGATGAGCGGATTTTCCACCGACGAGGGCGGGTTTTTGCTTTCGCTGTCGGAATTAGGGTTCGACGTTGCGGGCAAAAACGCCGTTATTGTCGGGCAGGGCGGCGTCGCGCAAACGTTAAGCGCCGCTTTATCCCCTCTCGCGAAAACGGTTACGTGCGTATCCGCGCGATCTAACGGCGCAAATCGGCGTGCCGAGGGCGTCACGCCCTACGTAGATTGGCGCGCTTCTTTGCAAGACACCGACCTGTTGATTAACGCCACACCGCTGGGTATGGAGGGTGTCTCCGACACGTGGCTTGACCTGTCGTTTTTACGTCTCCTGCCGAAGGACGCGTTGGTTTACGATCTGCTGTACCGCCCGCCGGTCACGCCGCTGCTGCAAGCCGCCGCCGAGCTGGGGTTGCAGACGCAAAACGGGCTTGCGATGCTGATTTATCAGGCGATCTTATCCGATGAAATCTATCTGCGCCGGACGCTGGACGTAACGGCGCTGAAGAAGGCGGCGGCAGCGCGTACTCTCGCCGCCTTGTGAAGTTTTTCCTTCCCTTTTTGCAAAAGATGGAGTATAATGTCCGCAAACGGACATAGCGCTCATCCCGAAAAAACAGGGGGCGGCAAACATGAAAGAGCTGTTCATCGACAAGGGGTTGCTGGAACGGAATTACAGCGTAGTGCGCCAAAAGCTGGAGGGCGCGCAGGTGATGGCCGTGCTGAAAAACAACGCCTACGGCTTGGGTTTGCTGCCGATGGCGCGTTTTTGGCGGGAAGCGGGCGTGCGCCGTTTCGGGATAGGCGACCCCGCCGACGCGGCTCTGCTGCGGAGCGAGGGGTTTACGCAGGAGGAACTGCTCCTGATGCGTCCTACCGCCGTTCCGGCCGAGATAGATATGATGCTGGACAACGGCGTGATCGCGACGATAGGCTCGCAGGAATCGGCGCTGGCGCTGTCGGGAATCGCCGAAAAACGCAGCACGGTCGCCGAGGCGCACCTAAAAATCGACTGCGGGCTTGGGCGGTACGGTTTCCTGCCGCGTGAGCTTGACAAGATTCAAAACATCTTTTCTTACATGCAAAACATCGCCGTTTCGGGCGTTTATACCCATCTGCCAAGCGGGATCAACCTAAAAAAAGCAAAACTCTGTCTGGAGAGTTTTGACGCGGTGCTAACCGCGCTGCGCGAAAAATCCATCGAAACGGGTACCGTCCACGCGCTCGGCTCGACCGCGCTGTTCCACTACGACACCCTGCCGCAGTACGACATGGTGCGTATCGGCGCGGCGATGACGGGGCGTATCTCCGGTAAGACGGGCTTGGCGCAGGTCGGCTCGGTCATCGCCCCGATCACCGAGGTGCGCTGGATCCCCGCCGCTTCCGCCGTCGCGGGGAGGCTGCGTTTTCGGCATCCGGTGAGGGTGGGTTTTTTACCCGTTGGTTACGCAAACGGCTTTTTGGTTGGGAAACCCACCTATTCGCGCCTATTTGAGTTCCGGCGCGGGAAGGTCGGCTACGGCAAGGTGACGGTGAAACTGGACAATGGGGAAACGGTGAACGTAATCGGATTGGTCGGGCAGAACCACATGGTTCTTGACCTAACCAAATCCAATGCGTCGGTGGGTTCGGTGGCGCAGGTCAACGTCAACCCGCTGTTCGCCGCGTCTATCCCCCGCGTGCTGCAATGAGTTTGCTTGAGGTCCTGAAAACATATGCGGAACGCGGCGCTTCACGGTTTCATATGCCCGGGCATAAGGGGGTATTACCGCCCCCTTTTAACGAAGCTGCCAAGATAGACGTTACCGAACTGGGCGCGACCGGCGATTTGTATCACGAAAATAACGGCGCGATTCGCGAGTCCGAGCGCGGCATGGCGGCACTGTACGGCGCGAAGGATTGTCTGTACCTCACCGGCGGCGCGACGCAGGGTATTTTTGCGATGCTCGCGTCCGCAGCCGCGCCGGGTGATTCTGTCTATGTTTGGCGCGGCTGTCACAGGAGCGTACACAACGCGCTGGCGCTGCTGGATCTGCGCCCTGTATGGTTTTGGGACGCGCCGCCGGAGGGCATTCGCGCCCCGTTGATTTATACCTCACCGGATTACTACGGCAGGCTGTACCCCAAGCCAAAGACGGACGGGTTTGTGTTATGCGACGCGGCGCACGGGGCGCATCTGCCGTTTTGTCTGCCGGATTATAACCCTCCGGGGAATCTTTGGGTAACGTCGGCGCATAAGACGCTGGGCGCTCTGGGGCAGTCGGCGATGCTTTTATCGGACGGCTCGGTTGACACGGCTCTTTTGCGGGAACAGAGCTCGGTATTTGGCACAGCCTCGCCGTCGTTCGCGCTTCTTGCGTCGCTAGACGCCATCCGCGCGGAACTTACGAATAATGGACGCGGAGCGTGGGAGCGAATAACCGCGTTTACCCGGTCGCTCGCCGAAAAAGACAGCCGCGTATTCGTGCAGGATCCCGCAAAGGTAACCGTCACCACCGGCGACGGATTGGGCGACGCGGCGCGCCTTAATCGGGAGTTATCCGTCGTGCCGGAAATGGCGGACAAATACCGCTTGGTTTTTATGCTGTCACCGCACAACACCGACGAGGATTTTTCCCGGCTGGAACAAGCCCTTGCGGCAATTCCCGTCCGGGATATTACAGCTCAAACGGGCACACATTTCGCGCTTCCTGAGTCCGTCATGACGCCGCGGGAGGCGTTTTTTTCGCTGCGGGAACGGGTTCCGCTCACAGACGCCGCCGGGCGGATCGCCGCGCGGGTGTTCGCCCCTTCGCCGCCGGGCGTGCCGCTCTTCTCGCCCGGGGAACGGATCGACAAAAAAACGCTCGATATTTTACCGGACATATGCTATAATGAAGACGAGCTTATTTGGGTTGTTAAGGAGGATTTCCTGTGAAGCTAATATTAGCCATCATCAACCATGACGACGCGCACGGCGTCATCCAGCACCTGACGCAAGGCGGTTATCACGTTACGAAACTCGCGACCACCGGCGGTTTTTTGCAGGTGGGTAATGTCACAATCCTGATCGGTGTGGATAACGACCGCTTGGAAGGTGCGATGGAGATTATCGGAAAATTCTCCAACTCCCGCCGTCAGGTCATCCCCGCCGCCGCCGAGATGGGCATGGGCATGTATTCCTCGTTTCCTGTGGAGGTGACGGTCGGCGGCGCGACCGCCTTTGTGATGGACGTTGAGCAATTTCAGAAGTTCTAGCGCCACCCCCGTTATTCTGGAGGGAGACGACGACGGCGCGCTGACGCGGGAAGCACTGCGCCTTGCCTCGGAGTGGATCGGCGAGGAGCGCAAGGTTTTGGCAGGTCTGCATGTAGATGTCTCGACGCTCACGAGCGAGGCGGGGGCGATCATCAAGGTGGACGAAATCCGGGCAATCCGCCGCGACGCCCTGCTGCGTCCGTTCGACGGCGACGTGAAGGTATACATCATCGAACGCGCCCATCAGATGAACGGCAGCGCACAGAACGCCTTTCTGCGCCTGTTGGAAGAGCCGCCGGAATCGGTGCGTTTTGTCTTGCTCACCCAAAACGCGGGGATGCTTCTGCCGACGGTGCGCTCGCGCTGTGTCCTGCGTCGGCTTCCGGCTCCCGAACGTACCGCCCCGCCGGAAAAGAAGGCTGCGGCTGCTTTTGTGGACGCGCTGGAAAAGCCTTGGGAGCGAGCCGTGATCGCGTATTCATGGGATAAGCAATCGCGCGACGCGCTGAAAGGCACCTTACGCGCCGTTTTGGCTTGTCTGCGGGACAGATGTCTGCGAGACGGGATAAAACCGCTATACATCGAGACGATGGATACCGTGTCGGATTTGCTTCCGGCGCTGGATCAAAACGCTTCCGTAGGAACCGTTTGCGGGGTATTGGCAATCAAGTAGGGCGCGTCGCCCTCGGCGCGCCGTTGGTTCTAAATATCAAATACCGCGAAGCGGGGCGTTCTTAGAGTGACACAGATAGGAGAAGGATAATTTGACGACAGTTGTGGGTATACGCTTCAAAAAAGTGAGCAAGATGTATTATTTCGACCCGAACGGATTGCCGCTTGTTAAGGGGACGCCGGTCATCATCGACACGCAGGCCGGAACCGAATACGGGGTATGCGTGACGGCACCTTTTGAGGTGGAGGACGAGAGAATCGTGCCGCCTCTGCGCAAAGTCATCCGCATTGCCGGGGAAAACGACGAAAAGACGCTGAAAGCCATTGCCAAAAAGGCGGAGGACGCCATTGTGATTTGCCGCGAGCGTGTGGAGAAGCACGGGCTGGACATGAAAGTCGTTGACGTGGAGTACACCTTCGACGGCAACAAGATCACCTTTTATTTCACCTCCGACGGGCGTGTGGATTTCCGCGAACTGGTAAAGGATCTGGCTTCGGTGTTCCGCACCCGTATCGAGCTGCGGCAGATCGGCGTGCGCGACGAAGCGAAGGCTCTGGGCGGCATAGGTATATGCGGCAGACCCTTTTGCTCGGCCACATTTTTGGACGATTTCCAGCCCGTCTCTATCAAGATGGCGAAGGAGCAGGGGCTTTCGCTCAAC
>DBDP01000118.1 GCA_002293625.1 Clostridiales bacterium UBA929
ACATCCTGGGGCTGGAGAAGGTCCCAAGGGTTCGGCTGTTCGCCGATTAAAGTGCCACGCGAGCTGGGTTCAGAACGTCGTGAGACAGTTCGGTCCCTATCTATTGCGGGCGTTGGAGATTTGAGGGGAGCTGTCCTTAGTACGAGAGGACCGGGATGGACGTACCTCTGGCGCACCAGTTGTCCTGCCAAGGGCATAGCTGGGTACCTATGTACGGACGAGATAAACGCTGAAGGCATCTAAGCGTGAAACTTCCCCCAAGATGAAATCTCCCACTCACTCGATGAGGTAAGGCCCCACGTAGACTACGTGGTCGATAGGCCGGAGGTGTACGCACGGTAACGTGTTTAGCTGACCGGTACTAATAAGCCGAGGGCTTGACTTACTACAATTGACAATTGATAATGGACAATTATCAATCGTTGATTGAGATGAGTAGCATTCAATTCACATGGCATTTGCCTTTCATCTTCCCCATTTATTCGGTTTTCAAGGTGCGGCTTAACCCAATTGACAATGTATAATTGACAATGGACAATTATTGTTGTCAGAGAAGCGCATCGTCGCCCGGCTTCTAAAATAACGAGTCCACGCGAGTTATTTTAGAAGAGAGCGCAGAGTTTGACGGAAGCGACTTTCGCTTTCGGCGAACTTGAAGTGAAAGGGCGCGGATGATGCGTGACACAGAGAAGCGTGAACCCGCTAAGCAGGAGAACGAAAAGCGACCGCCCGCGAGGCGAGGTGAACGTGACACAACGAAGCGCATCACTGCTCACCGTCAATTGCCCATTGACAATTATCCATTGTCAATTGTCAATTGCCTTTGCACCTTTAGCTCAGTTGGTAGAGCAGCTGACTCTTAATCAGCGGGTCCCGGGTTCGAGTCCCTGAAGGTGCACCATATCAATTGACAATGGATAATTGACAATTGGCAATCAGGACGCTTACCCTTACTCTCCTCTTGACGCTCAGCCAAATCATTGTCAATTGTACATTGTACATTGTCAATTGTCTTATCCGGCCCGTTGGTCAAGCGGTCAAGACGGCGGCCTCTCACGCCGCAAACAGGAGTTCGATTCTCCTACGGGTCACCAAAACAATTGACAATGGACAATTGACAATCAAGAGAACGTCTTTCCTGTTTGCAAACGCAAAAAGCTCCGCATCATCCCGCTTCCCCATTTCTCTCGTCCACGCTACATTGTCAATTGTCCATTATCAATTGTCAATTGTTTCGTCAGTTGGTACCGATAGCAGCGAGGGTACACCCGTTCCCATTCCGAACACGGAAGTTAAGCTCGCTTACGCCGAAAATACTTGGTCGGCAACGACCCGGGAAAATAGGTAGGCGCCAACACACGAATACCCCCTAAACAGTTTTCGCTGTTTGGGGGTATTTCTTTGTTTGGCATGTTGAAAATTGACCGCTCCGGCTTGTGAGGCACCTGTTCACAAGCACTGCGCTCGTTCGCCTGATATGCGCGATTTTGCTATTGAGTTTTTGGACGAGTTGTGATAAAATGAATATGTCTTTGAAAGATAAGGCGGAGGAATTGTTGTTTGTTTTTCGGAGGAGATTATGAAACGAATTAACTCGTCCCAGATGCATTCGTTATGCGTTCAACCTTGTTTCCTGATTGGCACATATAATGAGAACGAAACTCCTAATTTTTGCCCTATTACTTGGGTAAGTGTTACCTACGAGAATAACCAATATTTATTGATTATTAGTATGAACGGGGATAAAAAAACTAAAGAGAATATTGCCAGAACCAATTTGCTTTCCGCAAATCTTGTAAGTACAAATATGCTCGAGTTACTTGATTATTTTGGTACACGTTCGGGAAAAGACAAACCCAAAAATGAAATGACTTTTGAATATAGTGATGGTGCCGAGCTTCATGTACCAACGTTAAATTTAAGTAGGTGGGTATATGAATGTGAAATTGATAGCATGGTGCAAAAGGGTGATACAACTACTTATTTTTGTAAAATGAAGAATGTGCAATACGATGAGAAGCTGAAAGAACCTGATGGCTTAGGGGATATAAATTTGACGGTTCTAGAGCCTGTCGTCTATTCCGGTATGTATCATTCCATAGGTAAATGTTTGGGTCGAATAGGTGATTTTTACAAAGACCCTCCCCAGTAACCCCCTCAAAAACCATTACAGCCTGCAACCGCAATGGTTACAGGCTGTTTGTGACAATTGTGCGATTTTATTCGAAAAACTCTTGACAAAAGAGGAAAAAACTATTATAATTACAGTTCACCGCGTTTTGCCCGTTCACCGGACAGGCTGCGGCGTCAAACTCTCCTTTGTACAGGATACCACCGATTTCAGGAAAAAGCAATGCCT
Organism: Clostridiales bacterium UBA929; assembly: GCA_002293625.1. Classification (GTDB taxonomy): domain Bacteria; phylum Bacillota; class Clostridia; order Oscillospirales; family UBA929; genus UBA929. The sequence goes on from DBDP01000118.1 coordinate 2,360, forward strand.
TGTCGAGAAAACTTATACGTTTACCCGTGTGTATCATTGATTATTTTTTGGAGTTGATGCAGGCTTATGGTTCATGTCAAAGACGCGCGTTACGGGCGGACGATCCGCAAGAGCTACTCCCGCCTTGATGAGGTGCAGGAAGTACCAAATCTCATCGAGGTGCAAAAAAACTCCTACAAATGGTTCCTCGATGTGGGGCTTCGGCAGGTGTTCCGCGACGTGTCGGCCATCACCGACTACACGGGGAACCTTGAGCTGTCGTTCATCGACTACCAATTAGAGGACACGCCCAAATACTCCGTGGAGGAGTGCAAGGAGCGCGACGCAAACTACGCCGCGCCGCTGAAAGTGCGCGTCCGCCTGCGTAACCGCGAAACAGAGGAGATTAAAGAGCAGGAAATCTTCATGGGCGATTTCCCGCTGATGACAAGCAGCGGCACGTTTATCGTCAACGGCGCGGAGCGCGTCATCGTCTCGCAGATCGTGCGCTCCCCCGGCGTGTACTATGAAGAAAGCGACGAAGCGGCGGTAGGCTCCGTTTTAAGCTGCACCGTCATCCCCTACCGCGGCGCGTGGCTGGAGTATGAAACCGACATCAACGACATCCTCTATGTCCGCATCGACAAAAACCGCAAGCTGCCGATCACCAGCTTGGTTCGCGCGCTCGGCATCAAAGGCGACGCGGATATCCTCGATCTGTTCGGCGGCGACGAGCGCATCATCGCGACGTTGGAGAAAGACCCCTCCCATTCCGAGGAGGAAGCCTTAATCGAAATTTACCGCCGTCTGCGTCCGGGCGAGCCGCCCACCGTGGACAGCGCCCGCTCCCTGCTGAACAGCCTATTCTTTGACGCGCGGCGCTATGACCTCTCCCATGTAGGGCGGTACAAATACAACAAAAAACTCGCTCTCTTCCCCCGCGTGGTCGCCCGCAAACTCACCCGCCCCGTCGCCGACCCCATGACGGGGGAGCTTTTAGCCGACGCAGGCGAGGTGCTTGGGCGCGGACAGGTCATAGAGCTGGAAAAACGCGGCGTCAGCGAGGTTTGGGTAGATGCCGAGGGGCGCGAGGTCAAGGTGTTCTCCAACGGATTTGTGGATATGTCGGGATTCGTGGATTTCGACCCCAAATCCATCGGCGTTAACGAACGCGTGCGATTCTCCGTGCTGAAAGAAATCTTGGAGAACGGCGGCGACATAGAGAGCGCGGCGCGGGACCGGATCGACGAACTGCTTCCCAAACACATCGTCCTCGACGATATCCTCTCTTCGGTCAACTATCTCTGCTCCCTCGCGCGGGGCATCGGCACGCCGGACGACATCGACCACTTGGGCAACCGCCGTCTCCGCTCGGTCGGTGAGCTGCTGCAAAACCAATTCCGCATCGGATTTTCGCGCATGGAGCGCGTCATCCGCGAACGCATGACGATACAGGACCTCGACATCGTCACGCCGCAGTCGCTGATCAATATCCGCCCCGTCACTGCGGCGATCAAAGAGTTTTTCGGTTCCTCCCCACTCTCGCAGTTCATGGATCAAACCAACCCGCTCGCCGAACTGACCCACAAACGCCGTATGTCGGCACTCGGTCCCGGCGGTCTCTCCCGCGAACGCGCGAACTTCGAGGTGCGCGACGTACACTACAGCCACTACGGGCGTATGTGCCCGATCGAGACGCCGGAAGGTCCGAACATCGGCTTAATTTCGTATCTCTCCACCTATGCCCGCATCAACGAATACGGCTTCATCGAGTCGCCGCTGCGCAAAGTCGACCCCGAAACGCACCGCCTGACAGACGAAGTCGTATACATGACGGCCGACATGGAAGATGAGTTTGTCGTCGCGCAGGCGAACGAACCGGTCGACGCGGACGGAGCCTTCATCAACGAGCGTATCACCTGCCGCTGCCGCGACATCATCGAGGTCGAGCGCGAACGGGTGGACTTTATCGACGTTTCGCCGAAGATGATGGTCTCGGTCGCGACCGCGATGATTCCCTTCCTTGAAAACGACGACGCAAACCGCGCCCTGATGGGTTCCAACATGCAGAGGCAGGCGGTGCCGTTGCTCGTGACCGAGCAGCCGATCGTCGCGACCGGCATTGAGTATAAAGCCGCCTGCGATTCGGGCGTCGTGATCCTCGCGGAGGAAGGCGGCGTGGTGCAGCGCGTCACGGCGGACGCCATCACCGTCCGTTACGACACGCTCGGCAGCAAGGTCTACCGTCTGACCAAATTCTCCCGTTCCAACCAAGGCACCTGCGTCAACCAGCGTCCGATTGTCCGCCCGGGCGATAGGGTGGAACGCGGCGACGTGATGGTGGACGGTCCCTCGACCCGTGAAGGCGAGATTTCCCTCGGCAAGAACGTCCTGATCGGCTTCATGACGTGGGAGGGTTATAACTACGAAGACGCGATTCTCATCAACGAGCGCCTTGTGCGCGACGACGTATTCACCTCCATCCACATCGAGGAATACGAACTGGAAGCGCGGGACACCAAGCTCGGCAGCGAGGAAATCACCCGCGACATCCCGAACGTCGGCGACGACGCGCTGAAAGACCTTGACGACCGCGGTATCGTCCGCATCGGCGCAGAGGTGCGCGCCGGAGACATTTTGGTGGGTAAGGTGACGCCGAAGGGTGAAACCGAACTGACGGCGGAAGAACGCCTGCTCCGCGCCATCTTCGGCGAAAAGGCACGCGAGGTGCGCGATACCTCGCTGCGCGTCCCGCACGGCGAAAGCGGTATCGTCGTGGACGTAAAAGTCTTTACCCGCGAAGCGGGAGACGAACTGTCCCCCGGCGTCAATATGGGCGTGCGCTGTTATATCGCGCAAAAACGCAAGATATCGGTCGGCGACAAGATGGCCGGACGCCACGGAAACAAGGGCGTTATCTCCCGCATCCTTCCGCAGGAGGATATGCCCTTCCTCCCCGACGGCACCCCGCTCGACATCGTCCTGAACCCGCTCGGCGTCCCGAGCCGTATGAACATCGGGCAGGTCTTGGAGGTTCACTTGGGTTACGCCGCGAGAACGCTTGGCTGGAAAGTCGCGACCCCCATCTTCGACGGCGCGAACGAAATCGACATCGAAAACACGCTGGAGCAGGCGGGACTGCGTACCGACGGCAAGAGCGTCCTCTATGACGGGCGCACCGGCGAACCTTTCGACAACCCCGTCACGGTCGGCTACGTTTACTTCCTTAAGCTCGCCCACTTGGTGGACGACAAGATCCACGCCCGCTCTACGGGACCCTACAGCCTCGTCACGCAGCAGCCGCTCGGCGGCAAGGCGCAGTTCGGCGGGCAGCGTTTCGGCGAGATGGAGGTTTGGGCGCTGGAGGCTTACGGTGCGGCGTATACCCTACAGGAGATATTAACCGTCAAGAGCGACGACATCACCGGGCGTGTGAAAACCTACGAAGCCATCGTCAAGGGGCATAACGTGCCGCAGCCGGGCGTGCCGGAATCGTTCCGCGTGTTGGTCAAAGAGTTACAATCGCTGGGGCTTGATATCCGCGTACTCGACAAAGGCGGAAACGAGGTGGTTCTGCGCGACACCGACGACGACGACGCTTTCAGCAAGAACGCCGAAAACGAGTTTGTGCCGGAATCCGACTTGGAAGCCCATGGCTATACCATTGAGGAACCGGATGAGAGCGAATTTGAGTATACCGACCTCGGCGCGGCCACTGACGAAGAGCTTGACGAACCCGACGACGACGATTTCGGGGAATAAGGTTTTTGTAGGGCGTGCCGCCCTCGGCACGCCGGAGGTTATACACCGGTTCACTCAAAAGCGCGCCGGGAGCGGCGCGCCCTACAGACGGGGTTCTGTTTATCTTAGAAACGGAAAGGGCGAATCCTATGAGCTACGCGGAGTTTGAAGCGATCAAGATAGGTCTTGCGTCTCCCGAATTGATTATGGAATGGTCGCGGGGCGAGGTCAAGAAGCCCGAAACGATCAACTACCGTACCCTGAAACCGGAGCGCGACGGGTTGTTCTGCGAGCGTATCTTTGGCCCGCAGAAAGACTGGGAGTGCTATTGCGGCAAGTATAAGAAGGTGCGCTATAAAGGCCGCATCTGCGACCGCTGCGGCGTGGAGGTCACCCGCTCCAAGGTGCGCCGCGAACGGATGGGGCATATCCAGCTCGCGGCACCCGTCAGCCATATATGGTATTTTAAGGGCATCCCGTCCCGCATGGGGCTGATCCTGAACATGTCGCCCCGGCTTTTAGAGAAGGTTCTCTATTTCGCCTCCTATATCGTCATCAACCCCGGCGACACACCGCTGACCGAGAAGCAGATCCTCTCCGAGAAAGAGTACCGCGATTTCCGCGAGAAATACGAAGACGATTTCGAGGCCGACATGGGCGCGGAGGCCGTTAAAAAGCTGCTCGCGAAAATCGACTGCGACAAACTCTCCGCCGAACTGCGCGCCGAACTGAAAGAAGCCTCCAGCCAAAAGAAGATGCGGCTTATCAAGCGTCTTGAAGTGGTGGAAGCCTTCCGCACCTCCGGCAACCGTCCCGAATGGATGATTATGGACGTTGTGCCGGTCATCCCGCCCGAGCTTCGCCCGATGGTTCAGCTGGACGGCGGCCGCTTCGCGACAAGCGACCTAAACGACCTCTACCGCCGCGTCATCAACCGCAACAACCGCCTCCTGAAACTCTTGCAGCTCGGAGCGCCGGATATCATCGTGCGTAACGAGAAGCGGATGCTCCAAGAAGCCGTGGACGCGCTGATCGACAACGGCCGCCGCGGACGCCCCGTCACGGGGCCGAACAACCGCGCGCTGAAGAGCCTATCCGACCTGCTGAAGGGCAAACAGGGGCGTTTCCGCCAAAACCTGCTCGGTAAGCGCGTGGACTATTCCGGGCGCAGCGTTATCGTCGTCGGTCCCGAGCTGAAGATTTATCAGTGCGGACTGCCTAAAGAGATGGCGCTGGAGCTGTTTAAGCCGTTCGTAATGAAGAAGCTGGTGGAGGACGCGATCGCAACCAACATCAAGTCCGCCAAAAAGATGGTGGAGCGCGCCCGCACCGAAGTCTGGGACGCGCTGGAGGTCATCATCTCCGAACATCCCGTGCTGCTCAACCGCGCTCCGACGCTGCACCGCTTGGGCATCCAAGCGTTTGAACCCGTACTGGTGGAAGGACGCGCGTTAAAGCTGCATCCGCTCGTCTGTACGGCGTATAACGCCGACTTCGACGGCGACCAAATGGCCGTTCACGTCCCGCTCTCCGCCGAAGCGCAGTCCGAAGCGCGCTTCCTGATGCTCTCGGCGAACAACCTGCTTCACCCTAAGGACGGCAGGCCGGTCACCGTCCCCACGCAGGACATGGTGCTGGGTTCCTACTACCTCACAATGAAGCGCGACGACGAACCGGGCGCTGGCAACGTCTACCGCGATGTTAACGAAGCCTTGATGGCGTATGACGAGGGTTATCTCGGCATCCACGCGCCGATAAAGGTGCGTGTCACCGGGAAGTTCAACGGGCAATCCGTTACGCGCTTGATCGACGCCACCGTCGGTCTGCTCATCTTCAATCAACCCATTCCGCAGGATTTGGGGTATGTCGACCGTTCCGACCCTGAGCACGCGCTGGATCTCGAAATCTCCGCCCTCACCGGCAACAAAGAGCTGAGCCGCATCATCGACCGCTGTATCAAGCAACACGGCTTCGCGCGGAGCGCCGAGGTGCTGGATCAGATCAAGCAGCAGGGTTTCCATTACTCCACCAAGGGCGCTATTACGATCTCGATCTCCGATATGGCCGTCCCGGAACAAAAAAGAGAACTGATCCGCCAGACCGAGAAGAAGGTCGCCGGCATCGACCGACAGTATCGGCGCGGCTTAATCACGAACGACGAGCGTTACCGCCTCGTCATCACCGAGTGGGATCAGACCACCACGCGCGTTACGACGGCGATGCGGGAGAACCTGCACGAACGGAACCCCATCTTCATGATGGCGCATTCCGGCGCGCGCGGCAGCATGAACCAAATCCGCCAGCTCGCGGGGATGCGCGGCCTGCTTGCCAACACGGTCGGCAAGACGATCGAAATCCCGATCAAGTCTAACTTCCGCGAGGGCTTAACGGTGCTTGAATACTTCATTTCATCCCGCGGCGCGCGTAAGGGGCTTGCCGATACCGCCCTGCGTACCGCCGACTCCGGGTATCTGACCCGCCGACTTGTTGACGTCTCGCAGGACGTGATCATCCGCGAGCTGGACTGCGGCACAACAGACGGCATCATCGTCAGCGAAATCGGGGATTCCGGGCAGGTCATCGAGCCTCTCAGCGACCGCCTGACCGGTCGTTACACCACCGCCGACGTCACCGATGAAGCCGGAAACGTCGTCGTCCCCGCCGATACGCTTCTCACCGAGGAATTAACCGCTCGTGTCATTGCCGCCGGTATCAAAACGGTCAAGATCCGTTCTCTGCTCACCTGCCGCGCCGCCCACGGCGTCTGTGCCAAGTGCTACGGCTCCAACCTTGCCACCGGCGAGCCGGTCAACGTCGGCGAAAGCGTTGGCATCATCGCGGCGCAGTCGATCGGCGAACCCGGCACACAGCTCACCATGCGTACCTTCCACACCGGCGGTATCGCGACCAGCGAGGACATCACGCAGGGTCTGCCGCGCGTTGAGGAGTTGTTTGAGGCCCGTAAGCCGAAGCGCGCCGCCACCCTCAGCGAGATTACCGGCGTCATCAGCATTGAAGAGGCCCGAAAAGGCGCCCTGCGGATGGTAACGGTGAAGAACGACGACACGCTCGAAACCCGCACCTATCAAATTCCGGCGACCTACACCATGAAGGTCAAACCCGGTCAGACGGTGCAAAAGGGCGATGAACTAACCGAGGGCGCGCTGAACCCGCACGATATTTTGGCGGTTCGCGGCGAGAGCGCCGTCCACGACTACTTGATCCGGGAAGTGCAGCACGTCTACCGCCAGCAGGGCGTTGACATCAACGATAAGCACATTGAGGTCATCGCGCGTCAGATGATGCGCAAAGCAAGAATCGAGGACGCGGGCGACACCGGCTTACTGATCGGCGCGACGGCGGACATCAATGATGTCTACCGCAAAAACACCGAGATTCGCGAGAGGGTCGCCGCCGGGGAGCTTGATTTGCAGGAAGCCTCCTTTTTGCCGCTCCTGCTGGGAATCACCAAGGCGTCACTCGCCACCGAGAGCTTCCTCTCCGCAGCCTCCTTCCAAGAGACCACGCGCGTCTTGACAGAAGCCGCTATGCGCGGCAAGGTAGACCGCCTGATCGGTCTGAAGGAGAACGTCATCATCGGCAAGNNGGCGAGCCGGGCACGCAGCTTACGATGAGAACGTTCCACACAGGCGGTATTGCCTCCGCGAGCGATATCACGCAGGGTCTGCCGCGCGTAGAAGAATTGTTCGAGGCCAGAAAGCCAAAGAGCTCCGCCATCATCAGCCACATAGACGGCCTCATCTCGTTCGAGAAAGACCCCAAGGGCAACGATTTCGTGCACGTGACGAACAACGAAACGGGCGAGGTCTTTGAGAAGCAGGTGGTCTACGGTTCCACGCTGAGAGTGGCCGAGGGCGATTATGTCAAGCGCGGAACGCATCTCACAGAGGGCAGCGCCGAGCCCAGCGAGATATTGCAGGTCAACGGCGAGCTTGCCGTGCAGGATTATCTTATTCAGGAAGTCCAGCGCGTCTACCGCACACAGGGCGTTGATATCAACGACAAGCACATCGAGGTAATCATCCGCCAGATGATGCGCAAGATAAAGATAGACGACCAGGGCTCCACGGGCATGATCTCCGGCTCGATAGTCTCCAAGTCGGAGTTCGAGGCCGAAAACGCCCGCATAGCCGCGCTAAACGAGGAAGACGGCGGCGAGCGCCAGCTTGCCACCAAGACCCCGCTGCTGCTGGGCATAACCAAAGCCTCGCTGGCCACGGAATCTTTCATGAGCGCCGCCGCGTTCCAGGAGACCACACGCGTGCTCACAGAGGCCGCCATACTCGGCAAGGTAGACCCGCTCGTAGGTCTCAAGGAGAACGTCATCATCGGCAAGCTGATCCCCGCCGGAAGCGGCATGGAAATGTACGCCGACTACGACCTCGTCCGCACCCCGCAGGTCTACGAAGCGGATATTTACGATTATTAACAATTAACCCCCTGCCGTTTGGCGGGGGGTTCTCTTTATCTCCTACCCAATCCTGTCAAACCCCGTGTAAGGGCGCAGCGCTTCGGGAATGGTTACGCTGCCGTCTTCGTTCTGGTAGGTTTCCAGCAGCGGAATCAGAACGCGCGGTGACGCGATGGCGGTGTTGTTGAGGGTGAAGACGTGTTTCGTCTCCCCTTCGGACGTTTTGTAGCGGATATTGCCGCGCCGCGCTTGAAAATCGCCCATCGTCGAGCAGGAATGCGTCTCGCAGTACGCGTTGCGGCTGGGCATCCATGTCTCGATTTCGTGTTTCCGAATCTGCCCAATACCGATCTCGCCGGTACAGGCGAGGCACACACGGTACGGCAGTCCCAACGCCTGCATCACGGTTTCGGCGTTGCCCAAAATTTCGTAATGCAGAGCCTCGGCTTTTTGATGGTCTGCCTCACAAAATACCACTTGTTCCACTTTTTGGAATTGATGGACGCGGTAAAGCCCGCGCGTATCTTTGCCGTATGTCCCCGCTTCGCGGCGGTAGCAGGAGGAAATTCCGGCGTACCGTAGCGGCAGAGCGTCCCGCGTCAGCACTTCATCTTGGTGATACGACACCATTGACACCTCGCTGGTGCCGACCAAAAACAGCTCGTCTTCGGGCAGTTTGTAGGCTTGGTCGTAGCCGATCGGGAAATAGCCGGTTCCGCGCATCGCGCTCTCCCGCACAAGCTGCGGCACCGCCATTGGGGTGAACCCCTTCGAGCGCAGCGTATCCATCACAAAGCGGCATATTGCCATCTCCAGCAGAACGGCTTCGTTTTTTAAGAAGTAGAAGCGGCTGCCGGACACCTTCGCGCCGCGCTGGGTATCGAGCAAATCGTGCATCTCGCACAGCTCCACGTGGTCGCGGGGCGTAAAGTTGAACTCACGCACCGTCCCGACCTTACGCAGCTCTACGTTGTCCTCCTCGCCCGCGCCGACCGGCACTTCGGGCGCGGGGATTGACGGTACGCGCAGCATCAGGTCGTTGTACTCCGCCTGCGCTCCGCCGATTGCGGCTTCCGCCGTGGCGAGGTCCTCTTTAATCTGCCGCACACGCTCAACGAGCGTGTCGCGCTCCGCGCCTTTTAAGTTAGGGATCTCTTTCGAAAGCCGGTTGCGCTCGGCGCGCAGCTCCTCCGCTTTTCTGCCGCTGCCGCGCAGCTCCGCGTCCAGCGTAAGCAAGCGGACGATGTCTACCGGCATCCTCTTGTCGGCTGCCGCTTTCTTTACGATCTCCGGGTTCTCACGGATAAAGGCGATGTCTAGCATAATTAGTCCCCCATCAGGCGGCGCACCAACTCGTCTAGGTCGTGCGTGCCGTAATATTCAATTTCAATCTTACCCTTTTTCGCGCTGCCGGAAACGGCGACTTTGCGCCCCCATTTTTGCGTCAGCTTGGTTTCATACTCGCCCACATAGCGGATTGGTTTGGACTTCGCCGACTTCGGCTCCTCCAAAAGTTTCTTCACCAGCGCCTCGGCTTGGCGCACCGTCATCGCGCCGCCCGCCATCTGCTCCGCCGCCTTGCTGATGGTCTTGCGCCCCGCCAGCGGCAG
>DBDP01000173.1 GCA_002293625.1 Clostridiales bacterium UBA929
GTTCCTAATGAATAAATAAGAGCACTTTCGTAACCCGGTAGGGAGACTAAGACACGCAGGCAAAGCGAGCCTGCGAGCTTAGCCGCAGTGGCTTAGGTGACCGGTTGCCGGGTTAAACGAAAGGTGACAAAGAATCAATACAACCCAACAGGGACACCATAACCGGTGTCCCTGTGCTAACATATGAGGGAGGAATCCGCATGATACAGGTTAAAACGCTGCCCAACGGGGCGCGTATCGTCCACGAGTATATGGAGCATGTCCGCAGCGCCGCCGTGGGGTTTTGGGTGGGTCACGGATCCCGCCATGAGCCGGAAGGGATGGGCGGCGCCTCGCACGCGATTGAGCATATGGTGTTCAAAGGCACCGAAACCCGTTCCTCCGCCGAGGTGGCCGCCGAAATGGACGCCATCGGCGGACAGGTCAACGCCTTCACCACCAAGGAAAGCACTTGCTTTTACGCGCACTCCCTCGACAGCCACCTCCCCACCGCGATCAGCCTGCTGAGCGACATCTTCTTCCATCCGCGTTTTGATAAAGAGGATTGGGAACTGGAACGCGGCGTGATCATCGAGGAAATCGCAATGTATGAAGACCAGCCGGAGGATTTGGTATACCAAAACCTGTTCGCCTCGGTTTATGAAAATCTGCCGCTCGGCGCGACGGTGCTCGGAACCCGTCAGTCACTGGAGGGGATGGACGCCGCCGGACTGCTGGCGTATAAAATAAAGAACTACCGCCCCTGCGACATCGTCGTCTCGCTTGCCGGACACTACGCGCCGTCCGACCTCGCGCAGCTTAAGGGGCTGCTGTCGGCAATAGAAGCCTCCGAATGCCCCCCTGTCACTCCCTGCTCGTATAAACCCGCGTTCCGTCTCTGCGAGAAGTCCATCGAGCAGAACCACCTCTGCTTGGGCTTTCCGGGGCTTCCGATCAGTCGGGAGCATATGTACGCTTACCGCGTACTGTCCTCAATTCTCGGCGCGGGTATGTCTTCCCGCTTGTTTCAAACGGTGCGCGAGGAAAACGGGCTGTGCTATTCGGTGTACTCCTACACCGCCGGACACCGCGACACCGGCGTCGCGGGCGTGTACCTCGCGCTGGGGCGCGATACCGAAACGCAGGCGCTGGAACTGACGCGGAAGGTCGTGGAAACGTTTGTTAAGGAAGGTCCCACCGAGCAGGAGCTTACGCGCGCGCGGGAGCAGCAGAAGGCGAACATCTTAATGGCGACGGAATCCACCGTCCACCGTTCCAACTCGCTCGGCGAATCCACGCTGATGCTGGGCAGCGCGTTGGAGCCGGATGAAATTATCGCGCGGATTGACGCGGTGACGCGGGACGCCGTGACGGAAATCGCGCGGCGGGTGTTCGATTTCGGTCAAGTGAGCCTGTCGGTGGTCGGGAAGCCGCGGGACGAAGCCGTGTACAGGGAGCTTTTGCAAGCATGAGCCGTTGGTTGGAGGTAACGCTCCCCGCGACGCCGGACACGCTGGACGATTTGACGGCGCGTTTGGTCGCGGAGGGGTTTGAGAGTTTTCAGATCGCCGATCCTCGGGAACTGGAGGAAGCCCGCCCCGCTTGGGAGATTTGGGACGAGGACGTCGGGGACGGCTGCGCTGTCAGCCTCTATCTGTCCCCCGGCGATCGGGACGGGCTTACGCGGCTGCGGTTGCTTTGCCCGGAACTGACCGTCCGGGAGCGCGACGAGGAGGATTGGGCGGACGCGTGGAAGCAACACTACCGCCCGACGCCGGTGGGTCAAAAGCTGCTGATTCAGCCGGCTTGGCTGCCGCTTGAGAATGGCGAAGGCCGCGCCGTGTTTCTAAACAACCCCGGCATGAGCTTCGGCACCGGGCTTCACGCCTCGACCCGCCTCTGCCTTGAGCTTCTGGAAGCGGCGGATGTCGCGGGAAAGCGTGTGCTGGACATCGGCTGCGGCAGCGGTATTTTGGGGTTGTGCGCGCTTACGCTGGGTGCTTCCGCCGCCCTCGGCGTTGATATTGACCCGCTTGCGGCGGAAACGGCGCGCGAAAACGCCCGTCTGAATAACTTAGACGGGCGCTTTACGGCTGTTGCGGGGGATCTGTTGAATGAAGACATTCCCGTCGGCACAGACTATCATATTGTCTTTACCAACATCATCGCCGATGTGATACTACCGCTCGCGCCGCTGGTTCCGCCGCTCCTCGCGCCGGGCGGGGGTTGGATTGTCTCCGGCATTATAGACCATCGCTTTAGCGACGTACAAACCGCCGCCGAAGCGGCGGGATTTACCCTTTTGAACCGGCAAACGAGGGAAGGATGGACGGCGATCGTGTTTACATTATGACTAAGAACAAACGCTTTAGTAACGTTTCCCGCTTCATCCGCCATGTGCGGCGGGACGACGCGTTCGGGGTCGCCGCCAAAACGGCGTTCTTCTTTCTGCTGTCGCTTTTCCCGCTGATGATGCTCGCCGGATGGGCGCTTTCGTATTCCGGGCGGGGGCTGGACGTGCTGCGCGGGTTCGTACCGGCCGGTTTGCTGCAAGTGTTCGCGGACATAAAAAGTCCGATTGCAGGGGCAAGCCCGGTGTTTTTGGTTACGGCGATATGGGCTGCTTCGTCGGGTGTGTGGGCGCTGATGTGCGGCGTCAATCAGGCTTACGGGGAGCGCGGCAAGCCGGAACTTCCCGTCTCGAAAGGCGCGAAAGAGGACTTAATACTTTATTTCAAAGCGAGGGGGATGGCGGTCGCGTTCACGCTGGGATTTCTGGCGGTGCTGGCGCTGACCCTCGCCTTTTTGGCCGTCAACCGAAGCCTGATGCTCTTCTCCGTGGCGGGGGCAATCTTTCTGCTGCTTTTTGCGCTTTATACGCACAGCACCTCACGAAAGCCGCGCAAAACCGCGTTTACGGCGGCGCTCGCGACGGCTGCCTGGATTGTGATCTCGTGGGGTTTTGAAGTGTATATGCGTCACTTCGCGCGGTATGACGCCCTGTACGGCGCAATCGGAGCGTTTATGGGACTGGCTGTTTGGGTGTTTTTGATCTGCATCGCAATCATCCTGTGCGCGGAACTGGGCGCGCTGTGACAGCTAACAACGAACAGGATAACAGTCAGACGGATGACGTATCACTCTCATCGTCCCCTAAGTTCGTCATTACGAACGATTTGCGCTGCCAGCGCCCCGTCGCGAACACGATGAGCGCCGCCGTCAGACTGAGTACCCATCCGATCGGGTAAGCGTAAAACATCTTCTCTTTGCCATAAAAGCGTTCGAGGAGATACGCCGCGGGAATGCGGATCACGATAAACCCGATAAAGGTGGTTAGCAGCGGCACCATCACCTGCCCCGCGCCGCGCATAACCGCCACCAGCATAAACTGCACGATGATGATAAAACTAAACGGGATTACCGCGTGGATATAATTCATGCCGTAGCTGATTACGTCTTCGTTTTGGTTAAAGAGCGCCAGCAGATACCGCCCGAAAAGTACGGTTACGGCGGCGATTACGGCGAACACCGCGAGCGAGACGACCAGTGTTGATTTAAGCCCCTGCTTTACGCGCCCGATTTCCCGCTTCCCCATATTCTGCCCCGTAAAGGTGGTCAGGGCGGCGAAGAAGCTGAACACGGGCAGAAAGACAAACGCGTCTATGCGGGTGGCGTTGCCGAAACCGGCCATGAACGATTCCCCGCCCTGATTGACAAGCCTCTGCATGAAGAGAGAGCCGATGGAGAACAGAGACTGCTGCAACGCGGACGGCAAACTGAGCCGCAGCATTTTGAACAGTATCGGTTTGTTCACGCCGAGCTTTAACAGAGAAAGCTCCAGTTCCGGGTATTTTTTGTGGATATACCATATGCCGTACAGCCACGAGAATGCTTGCGCGATAATCGTCGCGATGGCGACCCCCGCGACGCCCCACCCGAATACGGCCACAAACAGCAGGTCGAGGGCGATATTGATAATGGTGGATATAATGAGGAAGCGCAGCGGGGTTTTACTGTCGCCGAGCCCCTGCAATATCCCGGCGTTGATGTTGTAGCCGAGCGAACCGACCAACCCGATGAAGATAATCCGTACATATGTAACCGCCATATCCATCGTACCCGAATCCGACGCGCCGTCCGGCACGCCGAGCAGCCGCATCAGCCACGGCGTGATGACGATGCCGAGTATCGTCAGCGGTACGCTGATGAGCAGCACAAGGGTGTATACCGTGCGGATCGTCTTGCGGACGGCGTCCATTTGCTTAGCGCCGTAGTTCTGCGAGAGGATGATCGTCGCGCCCATGCCCAGTCCGGCAAACAAAGCGACGATCAGGAAGATGACCGGCATACCCGTGTTAACCGCCGCCTGCGCGGCGTTGCGTTCCTCCATAAAGTTCCCGACGATGATGCTGTCCGCCATGTTGTAGAATTGCTGGAACAGGTTCCCGATCAAGAGCGGGATCGAAAAGCGCACGATAAGACCGAGCGGCTTGCCCGAGGTCATATCGGTAAGTCCTTTTGATCTAGCCATAAGGTGTTCCTTCTTTCTACGAAGTGTTGAAAATTGCGTGTTCGCCCGCAAGGCGAACGAGCGAAGCGCTTACGAGCAGGCACCTTTGGCGCGGTGTCGTAAGCCGGAGCGGGCAATTTTCAACATGCCCTTTTTGTGCAACGCACGAGAAAAAGTGTACCACCGAAAGAGGGGTATGTCAAGCGTCCCGCAAGTTGCGGGAGTGTAGCGCCCATTTATTCCCAATTATAAAGTGCCGGCGGCACACGCCGGGAGAGGATTCGGCGTGGTAAAATGGACTGATTCTACCTGTATAGACAGATTATTGTGTATGCCCAGTACCTTGACATCCCGATGAAAATGCCGTATGCTGGGTTCACCATATCTTGGAGAAAAAACCGTCATGTCCCAAATCATGAGGAGGTGTCCAATGAAAAAACGTATTTTCTCCCTTGCGCTGGCACTTGTGTTGTTTCTGGCAGCAATCCCTTCGATAGCTCCTGTTTTTGCGAAGTATGAGGATTGGTATCACTATACCACAGGCGATACGATGCGTTTATACCTTGACCATGTTGAACCGCAAGATGGAACATATGCGGAATTGCTTAAAGAGGATTATTTGTTCAGACATATGGCACCGTATATGGTTCACCCCGATTATCCGAACGCGGATCATCATAGATATTTTAGTTACTACAAGGGAATAGGCGGGAATGCGGTAACCTACGAAAACCGCGGTTTCCCCTATAGTGTACCGCTTATCATCTTAACAGATCCAACAAACGTGGAATACACCGCGGCGATCCCCGGCGAGAAAAAGGTGTTCGAAAGCGGTACCACGGCTATTTATGTGTTGTTACGGGGCGTGGAGACTGTTGACGGCAGGCAAACGGTACATGCCGACTACATCGTTATCAACTACGAAAGCTATTTCATGGGAGCGGATCCCGACTTAGCGTCCGTGACGAAAGCGCAAACAATTTCGGCTGGATCCAATCACACATTGGGTATACAGACCGACGGCAGCTTGTGGGCGTGGGGTTCAAACGAGTACGGAGAGCTGAGTGACAAAGCCGGAGGCAAAACCTCCAAACCGATGAAGATTATGGATGATGTGTCCGCCGTGTCCGCCAGCGAATACATCAGTATGGCAGTTAAAAACGATGATTCGCTATGGTCGTGGGGATGGAATGCTCACGGACAGCTGGGCGATGGTACGACATCCTCCCGCTCGGCACCCAAAAAGATTATGGACGATGTGGCCGCCGTCTCGGCGGGAGTCGGACACAGTCTCGCGGTAGATTCCAACGGCAGTTTGTGGGGCTGGGGTCACAATGGATACGGTCAGATGGGTGACGGTGCGGTTGCAAACCGTTTAAGCCCGGTTAAAATCATGGACGGCGTTGTCTCAGCGGCAGCCGGGTATGCCCACAGTTTAGCGCTAAAAAACGACGGAACCGTATGGGCGTGGGGGATGAATGATCGCGGACAGGTGGGCGACGGCACGACGACTGACCGCAGACAGCCTGTAAAGGTTTTGGATGGTATTGCCGCTGTTTATACCCAAAATAACCATAGTTTGGCGGTGGGTCTTGACGGAACCCTATGGGCTTGGGGTTGGAATGAAAACGGTCAGTTGGGAGACGGCACAACAACAAACCGTAACAAGCCGACGAAAGTGCTGACCGGCGTTGCGACTGCCAGCGCGGGAGGTTCCCACACGTTGGCTCTCAGGATTGACGGCAGCTTATGGGCATGGGGAAACAACGACCGCCGCGAACTGGGGGACGGAACTTCCTCCGACCGCCTGAAACCGGTTTTGGTTGAGGAAGATGTTTTGGCCGTTGACTGCGGTCAGCGGCACACCATAGCCGTCAAGACCGACGGGCATCTGTATGGGTGGGGAAACAACGAGTACGGGCAGGTCGGCAACGGCACCTCAACCTCGAACATCACATCTCACGTCAAGGTGTTGGAGAACATTTTGTCGGATGACAATGCCACAACACCCGAGCCGCTACCGCCCGTTGAGCCGACCCCTCCAACGCCGGGAGACAAACCTTCCGATTGGGCAGCCGGCGATGTAAACCGCGCGATTAGCGCCGGAATCGTTCCGCCAGAGCTGCAAAGCTCTTACACCGCCGACATCACCCGTGCCGAGTTTTGCGCTCTTGCGGTGGGGATTTATGAGGCGTACACCGGCAAAGAAATTACCGAGCGGGTAACCCTCACCGATACCAACGATGTTAACGTTCAAAAAATGGCGGCGCTGGGGATTGTCACCCCCTACGGCGACGGTGCGTTTAACCCGGATGGTATTTTTAACCGGCAAATGGCGGCGAGGCTGATGGTAAATCTTCTAAACGCGCTGGAGATCAATCTGCCGAAAACGCCGACGACCTTCCCCGATAAGGCTTCCATCGCCAGCTGGGCGCTTGAGTCGGTTGGACAGGTGCAGGCCGCAGGGCTGATGGGTGGCACCGGCGACGGGACGTTTAACCCCGGCGGGAAGTTTACCCGGCAAGCCGGTATTTTGGTAATGCTAAATGTTTGGGACTATCTTCAAGCGCTGTAGACCTTATTCGTTATGAGGTATTTCGAAGAAATAAAAGCTGGCCGTTCGTCGGTCAGCTTTGTCTTTGCATACGTTCACACGTCCCGCCATGTCCGTTCGGGGTGCATCTTCACGCTGGAGACCAGCCCCAGCGCGGCGAACGACGCCATAATCGACGAACCGCCGTAGCTGAAGAAGGGCAGCGTAATGCCGATAACCGGCGCGATTCCGAGGCACATCGCAATATTGAGAAACGTCTGGAAAATCAAAATCCCCGCGACGCCGCAGCAGACCATCGACCCCAACCCGTTTTTCGCCCTCCGCGCAATCCACAGACACCGCAGGATGATCGCCGAGAGCAGCAGGATACAGCCGAGGCACCCGATAAACCCCATTTCCTCGCCGAGAGCGGAGAAGACAAAATCGTTGTGTTGCCCGAACATCTGCCCCGACTGCGTGATTTCTCCCTTGTACAACCCCTGCCCCGCGAGACCTCCTCCGCGAATCATCCGCACCGAAAGCAGCCCGTGCCAGCCCACGCCTTCGGGGTCAAGCGTCGGGTTAAACGGGCTGAGGATTCGCGCCTGCAAGCGCGGCGACAAAAGCCTCCAAATAAACGGCGATGCGGCCGTAACGGCGATTCCGCCCAGCGCGAACCAGCGCAGCTTAACCCCGGCGGCGAGCAGCACGAACGAAAACGCGGGAATGTAAATCAGCGCGACGCCCACGTCTTTGGACAGCACGTAAATCAAGCCGAGCATCAGCATCAGGTGCGCGGCGTAACTGCCCACCGGCAGGATACCGCTGGGTTTCTCGCGAAAATGGAATACCTGCGCCGCAAGCAGGAGTGTAAACGTCACCTTGACGATTTCGGCGGGCTGGATACCGAACGGGATGCCGGGGATATACACCCAGCTCATGTTGCCGCCTTCTGCGGCGCGGAAGGGCGTCGCGAGCAGCAGAAGCAATAGCAGGTTGAACCCCAATATCCACTTCCAAAACTTCGTTAAAAAATCCAAGTCAATCGCCGTGATGATGATAAACAGAACGATCCCCATCATCGCGCCGATAATCTGCGTCTGCAAAAAAGACGTGACCGAACGCGTCTCCGGGCGCGTGGCGCTGGAAATGACGAAACAGCCGAATGTCACGGCACCGACGCCTAAAAAGAGCAGAAAAAGATCCGCGCCCTTCAGAAAAGAGCGTACCGCCCGTTTAAGCTCGTCCAATAGCCCTCTCTCTTTCAGTCGTGCAGCCATGCACCGTTTTGCCCGGCAAGTTCGAAAATTTCACAAATCTACGGATTTGCTCCAGTTTCCTCACTTGACAACTCGCTCCGCTCGGAGCAAAACGGCTTTGTCTGCAACCTCTCTCTTTCCGCCTGCGGTCTCCGTAAATAATTCACGTTCTCCGCGCCGGAGAAATGCCCGTTTAAGAAGCACAGCGCGACGCCGTAACCCGACACGTAAGGTTGTGACAACGATCTGTCCCCTTCCCGCGCGCACCGCTCCGCCGCGTCCCCGGCCCAAATACAGGGGGACGGCGTCGAAGCAAGCAGTTCTTCCCTGCTGAGAGCGTTGTCTTCTGTTACGCGGGTCAGCAACCCGTGTTTCACGTGAAACAACGCCGTGTAAAACTGCTCCCGCCGAGCGTCCATCACGGCGCGTACATAACCCTCGCAGTCCAGCGCGCCGTAGGCCGCCGCCATCAAAGACGACACACCCGCGCAGGGAACGCCCAGCGCTTCCGCGAACCCCAGCGCCGTTGCGACGCCGATCCGAAGCCCGGTAAAAGAACCCGGGCCGTTGGTCACGACGACCTGCCGCACGTCGCACGGACGTGCTCCGGCGGCGTTCAGCGTGCTGTCAATCAGCGGAGCCAGCGTTTGGCTGTGGGTCAGCCCGTTATTGATAAACCCTTCCGCGACTAACGCGCCCTCACGCACAAGCGCGGCGGCGGCCGTCAGCGACGAGCTGTCTATGGCCAGTAGCATACAGAAATGTCCCTTTCTTCCTCGCCGGCGGCTTCGATCATCACGCAGATGCCGCGTATATCGTCTCCGGCGCGTTCCGCCCACTCCACCGCGCGGATGCCCGGCGCGTCCTCGTCGAAACCCGCGCCGTACAGCTCGTCCAGCCCGGACAGGCGGTAAGCATCCACATGTGTGAAGGGAAGGTGTCCTTCATACTCGTTCGCGACGGCGTAGGTGGGGCTGGTGATTGGGCTTGTTATCCCTAACCCCCGCGCAAGACCCCTCGAAAAGGCGGTTTTACCCGCTCCCAGTTCCCCGTATAACCAAACCGTGTCGCCCGACCGGAGCAGCCGCCCCAATTCTTCGCCGTAGCGCTCGGTATCCTCCACACTGCGGGATTTTAACACTGTCACTCTGAAAACTCCCCGCTCCGGCCTGCGATGCCGCGCCAAAGGCGCTTGTTCGCAAGCTCTCCGCTCGTTCGCCTGCGGCGAACGCGGAGTTTTCAGAGCTTCTTTATTTATACCGTTTTTTTCCGCGATAGTTATATGACCGTCTGTTGCGGCGTTTTCGCATATTGACAACGATTACGAACACGACATACAGCACAATCAGCGCCACAATGCCGATGAGTATCCAAAGAATCCACCGCAGCGAGCCGCTCTCGCCGCCCTCGGACGGCGAACCGAAGATTTTATCGAAGAAGTTGGTGACGCTCTCCTGTGTCGCTTGCAGGTTATCGCGCTCCACGGTCATCGCTGCTTTCAGGGTAACCGTTCCGTATTCATGCCCCTCATACGAGAGCTTCACTTCTCCGAGCAACGCGCCTTCGGTAACGGGGGCTTGTACACCGTCGGGGGAATAAACGGTGACGTCTTTTTTGATGTCCTCCGGGTTCACGTAGTTCGGCAGAAGCGCCTCCAAACCCTTCTCCGGCACTAAGTTGACTTCGTCCTGCCGCAGCCCCTGCAAAACCTTGACGCTCGCGAGAGGGTTCGCTTTGTTGAGGATGCTCTTCACCGAAAAATTCTCAAACCCCCATGTAAAGAGGTCGCGCGTCTCGGTAAAGCTGCGAATCAGCTCCGTCTCTTCGTCCACGGAAGCGCCCAGCACAACGGATACAAGGGTAAGGCCGTCCTTCTCGGCACAGGATACCAGGCAGTGTCCGGCTGCTTCGGTACTGCCGGTTTTGATGCCGCGCGCGTATGGATAGATGTAATCGGGGAAACGGCGGCGTGTGATTAGGTTGTTGGTGGTGGTGAGCTGGCGACCCTCCGGCGTTAGGTTGGTGGGTGCGGTTTCATAGATTTCGGTGTGCGCCATCTCCATAACGGTTTGGTTGTTCAGGCATTCCCGCGCCATTAGGTAGACATCGTAAGCCGTGGTGTAGTGTTCAGAATCGGGCAGACCGTGGGTATTGGTATACTGTGTGTTCTCGCATCCTATTTCGGCGAGGCGCTCGTTGAGAGCCGTCATAAACGCCTCCACGGAACCGGCGGTGTGGCGGGCGATCATGTTACAGGCCGCGTTGTCGCTCGCGACCATCGCGCAGTAGAGCAGATCGTTCAAGGTTATCTCCTCGCCGACTTTAATCGGCGGGTTGACCGAACTGCTGCCCTCCACAATGTCAAAGAAGTCGCTTTCTACCGCCGTTACGATTTCGTCCGGGTTCCCGTACTCCACGCCCAGCAGCGTCGTCATGATTTTGGTGATGCTGGCCGGTTCGCGGCGGAGGGCGATGTTGTGCCTGTAAAGAATCTCGTCGGTTTCGGCGTAGACCAAAATAGCCGACTTCGCCTGTATGTCCACCTCGGGCAGGTCGTTGTACGTATTGGCGAACGTTTGGGGCGTGAAAAGAAGAAACGCGAGAAAGGCGCTAAGAATTCGCTTTTTTATTTTCATAATACTAGGAAACTCCTCTGATTTGTGGTAAACTATAAGAGCGCTCGAAAAATCGGGAGTTTTTCGAGGTTACACGTAGTATACCACAATTTTCATCGGATGTGAACCGTTTATGCAAAAGAAGCTGACCCTCGTCCTGACTGCGGCGGCGGCTCTGCTGCTGGGGTTCCTGATCGCGTTCACGGCCGCCGGGGCGAACCCGGGAGGCACCTTCACCGTATACGGGGAGCGAGAAACAGAGCTGCCGGAGCCGGAAGCGCCGGGTTACAACATAGAAGAGCGGGGTAAAATCGATGTGAACACCGCGCTCGCGAACGAGCTTGCCGACTTGCCCGGCATCGGTCCGGCGCTCGCCGGACGAATCGTTGAGTACCGTGAGGCAAACGGCTTGTTTTCCGGCACGGAAGACCTGCTGAATGTCAGCGGAATCGGGGAAAAGACGCTGGAAGGAATGCTTCCCTACATAACCGTAACTGTACCGTAAGGGAGATAAAGACCATGAAAATCTTGGTGGTGGACGATGAAAAGACGCTTCTCAAGGGGATTAAGTTTAACCTTGAACATGAGGGGTATGAGGTAGATACAGCCGAGGATGGCGAGGAAGCGGTGGAAAAAGCCCGCGGGACGAGCTATGACTTGATCGTGATGGACTTAATGATGCCGCGTACCGACGGATTGGAGGCGTGCCACCGGATCCGCGAGTTTTCCGGCGTGCCGGTGATTATGCTTACGGCGCGTACCGAGGACACCGATAAACTGATCGGGTTTGAATACGGCGCCGATGACTATCTTACGAAACCGTTTAATATTTTGGAGCTGAAGGCGCGTATCCGCGCCATTCTGCGCCGCTCGTCCGCGCCCTCCGCCGGCGACCAGCACGAACTGCTGACGATGGGACACGTCACGCTGAATACCGCGCAGCGCAGCGCCCTTGTAAACGGCAGCGCGACCGACCTGACCGCGAAGGAGTTCGACCTGATGGAGCTTCTGATGCGGAACCGCGGGCGCGTTTACAGCCGCGAGAGCCTGCTGAACTTGGTTTGGGGTTACGAATATCCCGGCGATATCCGCACGGTGGACGTGCATGTGCGCCGTTTGCGCGAAAAGCTGGAGCTGAATCCCGCATCGCCGGAGCTTCTGCTGACAAAATGGGGGGTGGGGTATTATTGCAAAGCGTAATGCCGAAGCACCGCGCCGCCCGAAACGTCAAGGTAGGCGAAAGCTCGGTCTGTTCAGCCGCTATCAGCTAAAAATCGCGCTGTCCTACCTTAGCATACTGGCGCTGATGCTGATCCTGCTCAACACATATCCCGTTTGGATCGCGCAGAACGTAATCTTCTCCCGCATCCAAACAACAATGCGGGAACGCGCTTCGCTGATCGCCATCACCCTTTCCGGGGCGGACACCATCACCACGGAGAGTGTGAAGCGTGTGATGGACAGCTTGGACGACCAGCCGCAATACCGGACGGTGGTCTGTGACCATACGGGGCTTGCGGTTTATGACAGCCTGTCCGCTGGGGCGGTGGTCGGGCGGTACACCCTCATCCCGGAGCTGACCGGGGCGCTCTTTGCCGAAGACGTGTTTCGCAGTGTCTACAAAGACGCCGCATTTGACAGCCGCTACGCCATGCCGATTTTTTCCCGCGGCGAGGTGGCGGGCGCGCTCTATTTGGGGCAATATGATTCGGCGCAGGGATTGATTCTCGCGGGGCTGCAATCCAATATGCTGATGGCTTCGGTGATTATCTTCTTTGCCGTGCTGCTTTTCTCGCTGTTTATTTCCATGGCGCTGTCGCGGCGCATTTCGGGGATATTGCGCGGGATCCGCGCGGCACACGGCGGCGATTACGCTTACACCCTGCCTGTACGCGGAAGGGACGAGCTGACCGAAGTTTCGGGGCAATTGAACCGTCTGTTTTCCCTCTTACAAAAGACGGAGGGACTACGCCAGCAGTTTGTGTCCAATGCGTCGCACGAGCTGCGCACACCGCTCGCGGCGGTGCGTCTGCTGGCAGACTCGATTTTAGGAACGCCCGACATGCCCGTGGAGACAATCCGTGAATTCGTGGCGGATATCGGGGAGGAGACCGACCGCCTCGGCCGCATGACGGAAAAGCTGATGCTGCTCTCGCGATTAGATACGCAGCCCGCGGCGGCGGCCGCCACCGACACCGCCCCCGTGATTGAGC
>DBDP01000086.1:0-6485 GCA_002293625.1 Clostridiales bacterium UBA929
GCTTGTTTATAGAGGTGCCTTTTAATATTTCTACCGATCGGTAGCCGTTCAAGATATTAATGTTGCCTGTGGCGATTTTTGTTTTGCGTTTAACAATATGTTGAAAATTCATGCTGATTATCATGTCCAAGTCATTCACGGCGGCGATGGCGATATGGATGCCATCGTTGCGAAATCTGGATGGTATTATTCCTTCTGTGAGATATATATCAGCCAAACGGTCGGCTTCATCATCCAATGCCAGAACAGTTATACCGTAATCGTAAATCAATTTTGACATTTTATCAAACTTTGCGAGAGGAGCTTTCGCCAGCTCTTCCATTACCACCGCTGACGTAAATGGCATATACTTTCCCGATGCAATCTCATTAAAGAGTGTGACGGTACTGTTATGGGCGAACCCTCTATCATCGTCAATATAAAAATTAAAAAGGGTTGTTTCGAGATATATCTTAGGCGTTCTCATTTATTTCTATCCTCCTTATCTCGAATCCTTGTGAAAAACGTTTTATCTGATTAAGTCCAGTATAACACAAGCAACTTGTGAATTCAATAAGACTCTCACGCATTTGTTTTGGATTCTTCTTCCCACGTACGGATTTTCGCGGATATACGTCGTAACGGTTTCGCCCAAAACGCCCCGTATGCCGCACATAGCGCGGCTGCAAAAAGACACGCTCCGGCACCGAGATACGCACCGGATGTTAAGTTTATAACAGCATAAGACAGGCACATGATGAGAAGCGCAAACATGCTGCCGGCGCTCCATATGCAGCTTTTCCGAACGCGTTTATATAGTGACAGTTTATCCGTCAGATCGGTATGAAGCTCAAAGGGGTTTCCGTCCCGCTGTTTCTCCACGATCAGAAGCTCTTTGAAATACCCTCCGGGAGCGGTTACGATTTGCCCTTTGCCTTCCGCCCACGGACGCCATTTCACCTTACCCACCGCGATACCGACATTAACATTTTTGTAAAAAGTCTTATATCCCAAGGTATCGAGGAAGTCCTTATACTTCTTCGACTCCGAGTATGCTTTATGCGCTACGAATTCCACAGCATACTCTGTCTCGCCGGGGTCGCAGCTTTCAAACTCGTAGGATAACTGACCGCATTTTACAAGCCGCCAACCCTGTGACGCCATTTCGTTCAGCCATTCAGTCTGACCGTCCAAAAAATCAAAGAAATAGCGGTATATCTTTTTCTTGCTCATGCCGAACAACCCCTTATGATTTTTGATGCGATACCATGTATTTTGCTAATGCGTTCCATTTCTTTTTCCGCAATCTGTCTGCCGAGAACCGTAATTATGTATTCTTTCTTATTACTACCCGCTTCCTCATGCCCGAATGGTTCAATCCACTTTTTCTTCAGCAGGGTATTTATCGCACCGTATAGGGTTCCGGCTCCGAGCAATACCCGACCATCGGTTTCGCGTTCAATGAATTGCATGATTCCGTAGCCGTGATGGGGTGTAAACGCGGAGAGCAAGACTAAAAAGGTCGTTTCCGTAAGCGCGCCGCCGCCGATGTTGTCGCGCACATAATCACCTCACTTATTACGCTTACTGTATTATATCAGTATACGTAACCTTTGTCAATGCTTTATCTGCCCTGCCCTCAACCGCCTTGCCAACCGAGCATATTTCTGTTATACTTCGGGGGACAAACAAACGATAACAAAAGACGAAATAGGCGGGAAAGGCCGGGATATTGTTTATGACGATCAGAGAAGTGCAAGCGCTTCTGGGCGCGGAGGTATTATGCGGCGAGGAGGTCTTGGAGCAAACGGTTCTGTCTGCTTGCGGGTCGGACTTGATGAGCGACGTGCTGGCGTTTGTGAAGGAGCAGTCGGTGCTGCTGACCGGGCTTGTCAATCCTCAGGTGATCCGCACCGCCGAAATGATGGATATGCATTGCATTGTCTTTGTGCGCGGGAAAAAACCCGACGAAGCGATGCTTGCCCTCGCAGGAAGCCACGATATGGCGGTGATGACCACGCCGCTGCGCCTGTATCCCGCTTGCGGGCGGCTTTACGAAGCGGGTCTTAAGGGAGAGGACGCCTAATGGAGGGTCAAGCGCCTCTCACGGAGCGCTATACCGTTGACGGCGACGACTTTCAAGCCGCCGGAAGTGCCTCCAGCGCGACGAAGAAGCTGCTCCGCAGTCTCGGCGTCCCGCCGGACGCCATCCGGCGCGCCGCGATCTGCATGTACGAGGGCGAAATCAACATGGTTATCCACGCAAACGGCGGCGAAGCCGAGGTGTCGTTTGACGGTGAGGTTATATCCATAACGCTCCGGGACAGCGGTCCCGGTATCCCCGACCCCGAGCTTGCGCTGCGGGAAGGATGGTCGACCGCCACCGACGAGATTCGAGGCTTGGGATTCGGCGCTGGGATGGGGCTGCCCAACATGAAGCGCAACGCCGACGAATTAACCATCGGCAGCAACGCCGGATTGGGAACGCTCATAATGATGAAGATTAAGGTGTAGGGGGTGTGAGGAAAATGACCCACTGCGTCACGCTTGATAAGGATAAATGCAAGGGCTGCACCACCTGCATCCGGCAATGCCCCACCGAGGCCATCCGCGTGCGCCGGGGTAAGGCAAAGATCATCCGCGAACGCTGCATCGACTGCGGGCGCTGCGTCCTCGTCTGCCCCTACCACGCGAAACGCGCCGTTTGCGATCCGTTGGAACTTATGGAGCGGTTTGAGTACACCGTCGCGCTGCCCGCGCCCAGCCTGTACGGACAGTTCCGCAATCTGGACGACATCGGTATCGTGCTGGGCGGCTTGCTGGAAATGGGGTTTGACAGCGTCTACGAGGTGGCGCGTGCCGCCGAGGAGATGAGCGCCCACGCGCTGGTAAAGCACGGGATCGTACAAAAGGGATTTGGCTACGGAGACGAAGCGCGTCCGAGCGCCCGAACGGAAACGGCGCTCCCGCTGATTTCCACGGCCTGTCCCGCTTGCGTAAGATTGATCTGTCAGCGCTTTCCGCGCCTGATCCCGCATCTCGCGCCCGAAATCGCGCCGGTGGAGCTGGCCGCGCTCGCGGCGCGCGCCGAAGCATCAAAAAAAACGGGCTTGCCGCCCGATAAAATCGGCGTGTTCTTCATCACCCCTTGCCCCGCCAAGATGACGGCGGCGCATACCCCGCTGGGGTTGAGCGAGCCGGTGCTGGACGGCGCGTTCTCAATGGCTGATATTTATATGAAACTTCTGCCCGCGATGAAGCGCGCCGCGAAAAACGGAGCGGCGTTCCAAACAGCGGGCTTTTCCGGTGTCGGCTGGGCGGCTTCGGGCGGCGAGAGCGCGGCTCTGAAGAATATGAACACCATCGCCGTCGACGAGATTCCCAACGTCATCGCGGTGCTGGAAGCGATTGAGGACGGCAAGCTGCCGGAGGTAGAGTTCGTGGAAATCAATGCCTGTACGCAGGGCTGCGTCGGCGGCTGCCTGACGGTGGAAAACCCCTTCGTCTCCAAAATGCGGATACGGGAGCTGATGAAGAAACTGCCCGACACCCTTCTCTCGCGACTGCGCTATGAGGAACCGGGTACGCCGCCGTCACGCGACTTGCCGCTTACCTACGAACCGGCCGATATATTAGACGATGACATGACCGCCGCCATCGAAAAACGCCGCCGGATGGACGCTCTGCTCGACCGCCTTCCGGGTCTGGACTGCGCCTCCTGCGGCGCGCCGAGCTGCCGCGCCTTAGCCGAGGACGTCGTGCGGGGCTACGCGCAGGAAGACGACTGCGTGTTCTTCACACGCGAGAATATGAGCGAGGGCGGATACCTTCCGCCGCCATTCCGACTTTCGGAGAAAAATAAAGAAACAAGCAATTGGGTTGATGATCTGACTGGCGTAATTCCAAACACAGACACTGATATTAAGCAATTGAAGGAAGATAGGTTAACAAAAAAGCATGAAGGTGCTGAATAATCTCCTCGGTTTGAGCGATTCTTTTCGATATAAAGGAGAGCCACCCACATGACCGTGCAAACCCTTGCGGAAACCCTTAATTTAACCGTATTGTCCGGCGACGAGGCCGCTACGACCCGCGAGGTGACGGGCGGCTACTGCGGCGACTTGCTGAGCTGGGTGATGGGGCGCGCGCCGCGAGACGGGGCGTGGGTCACCATTATGAGCAACGTCAATGTTGCGGCGGTCGCCGAACTGGCCGACATCTCCTGCGTGATCCTCGCGGAAGGGGTTTCGCCCGACGCGCCTCTGCTGGAGCGGGCGGTCACGGAGAATGTCGCGCTGCTGCAAAGCCCCGAACCCGCGTTCACACTGGCGGGAAAAATCTACGCGCTGCTCTCATGAATGTGTTTTACGACCTGCATCTGCACTCCTGCCTGTCCCCCTGCGCCGACGACGACATGACGCCCGGCAATATCTGCGGGATGGCGAAGCTCGCGGGGTTGCAGGCAATCGCGCTGACCGACCACAACACCTGCGGCAATGTCCGCGTGTTTTGCCGTCAGGCGGAGGCGCAGGGTCTGATCGGTGTGCCGGGGATGGAACTGACGACCCGGGAGGAGATCCACGCGGTTTGCCTGTTCCCCGGCTGCGATGCGGCGGAGGCATTTTCCGCGTACGTTTACGAGCGTCTGCCGGACATACCGAACGACACGCATATATTCGGACGGCAGATTCTTATCGGTGAAGACGACATGCCCATCGGCGAAGAACCGCGCCTATTGTTCGGCGCGGCGGATATCGGGATCTATGACACGGCGGCGCTGGCGGAGAGTTTCGGCGGGGTCGCTTTTCCGGCGCATATCGACCGGGGCGCGTTTTCGCTGCTCGCGGTACTCGGCATGTGGGATCCCTCGCTGGGCTTTACGTTTACCGAACGCGCCGGATTGGGCGTTCCGCTGCCGTATATCCTCAATTCCGACGCGCACCGTCTGGGGAATATTCCCGACGCGGCGCGAAGGTTAAAAATAACATCGCCGTCGGCGCAAGCTGTTATTGACGCGCTGAAATCGTTGTGATATACTATTCTTTGGGTGCTTTCGACAGCCACGGGTCGCCGAATCGGCGACCCCTACAGTTGTGACGTGACTTTGCTTTGTAGGAGACGTCTTTTTGGGCGTCGTCCTATTTCAGATGGAAGGAATGAACGCATATGCCCAACACCAAAACCGTCGTGCCGTTCAAAGCGACGCCGGAGCAGCTTACAAAACTCGACGACGTAATCGCCCGCCATAAAGGGCAGCCCGGCGCGGCCATGCCTGTTTTGCAGGAGGCTCAGGAGATTTTTGGGTATCTTCCCGAAGAAGCGCTGCTCACCATCGCCGACGCTTTGGGTCTCAGCCTGAGCGAGGTGTATGGCGTCGTGAGTTTTTACACGCAGTTTACCGTCAATCCCAAAGGGCAGAAACAGGTCGCCGTCT
Source organism: Clostridiales bacterium UBA929 (assembly GCA_002293625.1). Lineage (GTDB taxonomy): Bacteria > Bacillota > Clostridia > Oscillospirales > UBA929 > UBA929. The sequence goes on from DBDP01000086.1 coordinate 5,414, forward strand.
GTTTGGGAACGGCCTGTTATGTCAAGGGCGCGGCGGAGATCTTAGAGCGCGTGGAGCAAAAAATCGGCTGCAAGGCCGGTTCTATCACAAAAGACGGGAAATTCTCCATCGACGCCACCCGCTGCATCGGAGCCTGCGGTCTTGCGCCGGTCATGACGGTGGACGGCGACGTTTACGGCCGGCTGCTGCCGGACGAGGTGGACGGCATCCTTGAAAAATATATGACATGAAGGAACTCTCCCTGCACATCCTCGACATCGCGATGAACAGCGTTAAAGCCGGAGCGTCGCTGATTGAAATCAACCTTGAGGAAACGGGCGGGGTGCTCACTCTCCTTATTGCCGACAACGGGCGCGGCATGGAGCCGGACTTTCTGGCTCGCGTCACGGATCCGTTTACCACCACCCGCACCACCCGCAAGGTAGGGATGGGGATTCCGCTTTTGAAGCTCGCCGCCGAACAGGCGGGAGGGGCGTTTTCGATCAACAGCGCGCCGGGTGCCGGAACCACGGTCACGGCGTCGTTCCAAACGGGGCATTTGGACAACCCTCCCCTCGGCGACATCGCCGCAACCATTGTGACGCTGATCCAAGGCTCGCCGGAGATTGACTTTGTGTATTCCCATTCGGTGTCCAATACACGGGATACACAGGACGATCACCATCGTCCCACATCATCGCTCGATACGCGGGAACTGCGTCAGGTGCTGGACGGCGTTCCGCTGAACACGCCGGACGTGCTTTTATGGATTCAAGAGAGGTTACAAGAATCTCAACTTTACGTTGAAAGGAGCTTTTCGCATGAAAAGCATAGAAGAGCTGAAAAAGATTCGTGAGGAAACCCTAAAGAGCATCAACCTGCGCAAAGAGGACAACGAAAACGCCGTGCGCGTCGTCGTCGGTATGGCTACCTGCGGCATCGCGGCGGGCGCGCGCCCGGTACTCGCCGCCTGTTTGGAGGAAGTGCAGAAGCGGAATCTGTCCGATGTGTCAGTTACGCAGACGGGCTGTATCGGTGTTTGCCGTTTGGAGCCTATTGTGGAGGTATTCACGCCGGGGCAGGAGAAAGTCAC
>DBDP01000086.1:6579-7405 GCA_002293625.1 Clostridiales bacterium UBA929
CTGCGCCGGAACGGGATGCAACGCGGGCGGCAGCGAAAAGGTCATCGAAGGTTTTGAAAAATGGCTTAAAGCCGAGGGAATGGACAAGGAGGCGCGCGTCGTGCAGACGGGCTGCTTCGGCTTGTGCGCTCTCGGTCCCGTCGTCGTCGTCTATCCCGAAGGGTCGTTCTATACACGGGTTACGCCGGAGGATACCGAGGAAATCGTTAAAGAGCATATTGTCAAAGGGCGTGTCGTCACCCGCCTTTTGTATCAGGCGGACGCCGCCGGGGCAAGTTCTTCCCTCAGCGAGACGCCTTTCTATAAAAAGCAGCTCCGCATCGCGTTGCGCAACTGCGGCGTAATCAACCCCGAGGTTATTGACGAATACATTGCCTTTGACGGCTACGCCGCTCTCGGCACGATTTTAACCGAAAAGAAGCCGGAAGACGTGGTCGATATCGTTAAAAAGTCCGGGCTGCGCGGGCGCGGCGGCGCGGGGTTCCCGACGGGACTGAAATGGGAGCTAACCGCCCGTGAAAAAAGCGAAAAGAAGTACGTCTGCTGCAACGCCGACGAAGGCGACCCGGGCGCGTTTATGGATCGTTCGGTGCTGGAGGGCGATCCGCACAGCCTGATTGAGGCGATGGCGATCGCCGGATACGCCGTCGGTGCGGACGAGGGTTATATCTATGTGCGCGCCGAGTACCCCATCGCGGTCAAACGCCTGTATATGGCGATTGAGCAGGCAAAAGAGTACGGCGTTTTGGGTAACAACATTTTCGGCACAGATTTCAGTTTCGACCTGCACATCCGTCTCGGCGCGGGCGCGTTCGTCTGCGGCGAG
>DBDP01000053.1:0-255 GCA_002293625.1 Clostridiales bacterium UBA929
CCTCGGCGCGTGGCACGAAATGCTCCGGCGGGACGAAGGCCGCCTTGCCGATGCGTTGAAACGGATGGACGAATGCCCGCTCGGCGCGGGGGCGCTCGCCGGAACGACATACCCGATTGACCGGCACCTGACGGCGGAAGCCCTCGGCTTTTCCCGCCCCTGCGCGAACACGATGGACGCGGTCAGCGACCGGGATTATGTCCTCGAAACCCTCTCCGCGCTGGCGGTGATCATGGTGCATCTGTCGCGGATGAG
>DBDP01000053.1:284-11567 GCA_002293625.1 Clostridiales bacterium UBA929
ACCGGCTCCTCCATCATGCCGCAGAAGAAGAACCCCGATCTGTGCGAGCTGATTCGCGGCAAAACCGGGCGCGTATTCGGCGATCTGACGGGAACGCTTACGATGATGAAAGGACTCCCGCTGGCTTATAATAAAGACATGCAGGAGGATAAGGAGAGCCTGTTCGACGCGCTGGACACCGTTTCGGCCTGCCTGACCGCTTTTACGCCGATGATGGAAGCAATCGTATTCCGCCCGGAGCGGATGCGGGCGGCGGCGGCCGAGGGATTCCTTAACGCTACCGACTGCGCCGACTATCTTGTCGGTAAGGGAATGCCGTTCCGTGAGGCATACGGCGTCGCCGGAAGGCTTGTGAGAGAGTGTATTGAAAGCGGGGCGACACTGGAAACGCTGCCGCCTGACCGCTACCGAAGCGTTTGCCCTCTGTTCGGTGAGGACGTATATGAGGCGGTTAGCTTGGATACTTGCGTAAAGAGGCGGGGATTATGATCAACGTGTTTATCGACGGGCGGGCGGGTACGACCGGCCTGCAAATCGAAGAACGGCTGATAGCGCTCCCGGGCGTGACGCTTATGGACATCGCAGACGAAGACCGCAAGAACCCCGAAGCGAGGAAGAAACTGCTGAACGCCGCCGACGCCGTATTTCTCTGTCTGCCCGACGAGGCGGCACGGGAAGCCGTCTCATTGATCGAAAACCCAAGCACCGTCGTTTTTGATGCCTCGACCGCGCACCGCATCCATCCCGATTGGGCATACGGTTTCCCGGAGTTGTCCGCGTGGCACAGAGACCGCGTCGGCACCTCCAACCGTATTGCCGTCCCGGGCTGTCACGCTTCCGGCTTCTGCGCGATTGTCTATCCGCTGGTTTGGGCGGGGCTTCTGTCGTCCCGCGAGACGGTGATTTGCTTCTCTCTGACCGGCTACAGCGGCGGCGGCAAAGCGATGATCGCGGAGTACGAAGCGCCGGGCGCTCCCGCCGACGCAAGACCTTACGCGCTGGGACTGACGCACAAGCATCTGCCGGAGATGCGGGCGGTTTGCGAACTGGAAAAGCCGCCGATCTTCCTCCCCGTCCTTGTGCCGGTGCGGCAGGGAATGCTGGTAAGCGTACCTCTTGAAGCACCCGCCCTTGCGATTCACCGCCATTTTGAGGAATGGTATACCGGCGCGGAGCATGTGACGGTGACGCCGTTCGGCGGCGAAGGGTCGCTCGAAAACGGGCGGCTTCCGATGGAGACGCTGAACGGGTCGGGCGATATGGAACTCTTTGTTTTCGGCACCGAGACGCAAACGGTCGTCACCGCGCGTTTTGATAATCTCGGCAAAGGCGCGAGCGCCGCCGCCGTGCAATGTTTTTTGTTAAGGTTTGGATTGTAGGGGAGATTCGGTTTTGCCCGTATCCTCGTCTTTGTAGGGCGCGTCGCCCTCGACGCGCCGTCGGTTCCTAATATCGCCTGAATCACGGACGATCGGGGGCGATCGTCCCTACGGGGACGGGGGAACGCGTGCGGGATGACACCGGATACCCCGTTATATCAGAAAGGATGAACCCCAAATGAAAGAAATACAGGGCGGCTGCTGCGCCGCCAAAGGCTTCTCGGCGTCCGGCGTCTATGCCGGGGTGCGCAAGAACCCGACGAAAAAAGACCTCGCGCTCATTTACGCCGACTGCGACTGCTCGGTGGCGTCGCTGTACACGACCAACCTTGTGAAGGCTGCTCCGATTTACGTCACCATGCGGAACCTTGAACGCGGCACGGCACGCGCGATTATCGCGAACAGCGGCAATGCCAACGCCTGCGCGCCCGGCGGTGAGGAAAACGCCCTGAAAATCTGCGAAACGCTGGCGCAGGAACTGGGTATCAAACCCGATGAGATCATCATCAATTCCACCGGCGTGATCGGCGTTCCGCTACCGGTCGACGCGATTACCGGCACGATCCCCCAACTGACGCGCGCCCTGTCGCGCTACGGCTCCGACGACGCGGCAAGCGCCATCATGACGACCGATACCGTTCCCAAGCAGGTTGCGGTGGAAATCCAGGTCGGGGGCAAGACGGCGCACGTCGGCGGAATCGCGAAAGGCAGCGGCATGATCCACCCCAATATGGCGACCATGCTGGCGTTCATCACCACCGACGTCTCGATCACCTCAGAAATGCTGCACAAGGCGCTGTTGGAATCCAACCGCATCACATATAACCGCATCAGTGTTGACGGCGACACCTCGACCAACGACATGGTGGCGATTCTCGCCAGCGGTCTCGCGCAAAACCCGCAGATTGAATGGAAAGACACCGACTACCGCGTGTTTTTAGAGGCGTTGAACTATGTAAACGGCAAGCTCGCGAAGATGATCGCCCGCGACGGCGAGGGCGCTACCAAGCTGGTTTCCTGCCTTGTAAAGGGCGCGAGCAGCGAGGAAGCAGCCGAAAAGCTCGCGATGAGCGTCGTTTCATCCAGTTTGGTAAAAGCCGCGATGTTCGGAGCGGATGCCAACTGGGGACGCGAGATCTGCGCGATGGGCTACAGCAAAGCGCCGTTCAAACCCGAACTGGTGGATATCTCCTTTGTGTCGGATGGTGAGGCGATTGCGGTTTGCAAGGACGGCGCGGGGCTGGCTTTCGACGAGGATACGGCGAAGCGCATCCTCAAGCGGGATGAAGTGCAGATTTTGGTTGACGTACACGACGGCGCGTTTGAAGCGGAAGCATACGGCTGTGACCTGACTTACGAATATGTCAGAATCAACGGAGACTACCGCACATGACGGGCAGCAAAAGAGTAAAAATACTCGCCGAGGCTCTGCCGTATATCCAAAAGTACCTCCAAAAGACCGTCGTGGTGAAATACGGCGGCGCGGCGATGGAGAAAGCCGAACTGCGCGAAGCGATTATCGACGACATTATCCTGCTCTCCCTTGTGGGCATCCGGCTTGTGCTGGTGCATGGGGGTGGTCCCGAAATCAACGCGCTATTGAACCGTCTCGGCAAGAAGCCGCGCTTCATTGACGGGCTTCGGTATACAGACGAAGAGACGATGGATGTCGTGCAGATGGTTCTCTGCGGGAAGGTAAATAAGGAGCTTGTTTCGCAGATCAACCGGCGCGGCGGGAAGGCCATCGGTCTTTCCGGCCAAGACGGCACCCTGTTTACCGCCGAACGCCTGAAGGGTTTTAGTGATTACGGGCTGGTCGGAGAGATTATCAACACCGACCCAGCGCCGGTGGAGATGGCGCTAAACAACGGCTATATCCCGGTCATCTCCACCGTCGCGCACGGTTCGGACACCGCCTACAACATCAACGCCGACATCGCGGCGGCGAAGTTGTCGGTAGAATTGAAAGCGGAGAAGCTCTTCCTTTTAACCGACGTGCCGGGGATTCTTCGCAACCAAAACGACACGGCGACGCTGATTCCGGAAATCGCGCTGAGCGAGCTTCGCACGCTGATCGGTGACGGAACCGTCAGCAAAGGAATGATCCCCAAGGTCGAGTGCTGTGTCAGCGCGCTGGAGAACGGCGTGAACCGCGCCGTCATCCTCGACGGGCGTACCCCGCATTCGCTCTTGGTGGAAATGCTGACCGACGACGGCGTAGGTACGCAGATCGTGCAAGGGTGACGGACAGTTTACAGATAGCAGTAGGGAGGCGCTTAAAATGCCCTTGATATCCAGTTTCTTCGGCGTTCTTATTTACATGTATAAAGAGATTAACAGTCCGCATAAGAAACCTCATATCCATGCGGTTTTCGGCGGTGACAGAATTTCTGTTGCGTCAGACGGAGAAGTGTTGGCTGGGCATCTTCCTCGCAAGCAGCAAAAATATGTGGAAGCATGGGTCGCTCTGCGCGAGGATGAAATAAACGCGGCGTGGCGCGCTCTCAACGAACACGACGAGGTATTGAAAATCCGCGGCTTGGAGGGTTAATATGGAAAGTCATTATCCTATTAGCGTTCTTCCGATTGAATCCCACAGACTTCTCATTACCTTTGACAACAAGGAGCGACGTATTTTTGATGTGACCCCATATTTAGACGACAGCTTTTTTGCGCCGTTACGAAACCCCGCCATTTTCAGTACGGCGAAGGTAAATCCGATAACGGTTGAATGGGCAAACGGGATTGACATCTGCCCGGATGAACTTTACTACAACAGCACTCCCGCGAAATAAACATCAGGAGGGGAAATCCATGAAATTTACCGAAACGAAAACCCTTTACGACAGCCATGTCCTGCCCACATACGCGCGGTACGACGTCTGTTTCGTCAAGGGGGAGGGTTCGTATCTGTATGACGACGCGGGGAAGAAGTATTTAGACTTCTCCTCCGGCATCGGCGTCAACAGCATCGGCCATGCGCACCCCGAATGGGTCGCGGCGGTCGCGGCGCAGGCCGGTACGCTTGTCCATACGTCAAACCTCTACTACACCAAGCCCGGCGGGCTTCTGGCGCAAAAGCTCTGTGAGCTTTCGGGTCTGAACGCCGTATTCTTCGCGAACTCCGGCGCGGAGGCGAACGAAGGCATCATCAAAGCCGCGCGGAAGTACAGCGCGGATAAATACGAAGCCGGACGGCATACAATTGCTACGTTGAACCGCTCTTTCCACGGGAGGACGCACACGACGCTCGCCGCCACCGGGCAAGAATCGTTCCATAAGCACTTTTTGCCGCTGACTCCGGGGTTCGTGCATGTCGACGCGAACGACCTCGGCGCTCTGGAAGCGCTGGGCGGAGATGTCTGCGCGGTGCTGCTGGAGGCGGTACAGGGAGAGGGCGGCGTGATTCCGTTAGAAAAAGAATACGTTCAAGCCGTCGCGAAGCTCTGCGCCGAGCGGGACTGGCTGCTGCTCTTTGACGAGGTGCAGTGCGGCGTCGCGCGGTGCGGGACATGGTTTGCGTTCCAGCAGTACGGCGTTATACCCGACGGACTCTCATTCGCGAAAGGCGTAGCGGGAGGTTTTCCGCTCGGCGGCTTTATCCTAGGCGAGAAGACGAAGGGCGTGTTCGCGCCGGGATTGCACGGCGCGACGTTCGGCGGTACGCCGCTCGGCTGCGCCGCCGCGCTGACTACGCTGGACATCCTATCGAACGTTATAAATGACGTTCCGCGCAAGGGAAAGCTGCTGCGCGATGGGATTGAAGCGTTCGGTTCGGCAAAGATTCACGGTACGCGCGGGCTTGGGCTGATGATCGGAATCTCTGTCGAGGGTGAACCCAAGGCATATGTAAAGGCTCTTTTGGAGCGCGGGCTTGTCTGCCTGACGGCGGGAAGCGACGCCGTGCGGCTGCTGCCGCCGCTTACGATTACCGAAGCGGAGATCGCCGAGGGACTTATTATTCTCCGTGACGTATTGGGATAAGCCAGTAGGGGCGAACTGTCTTCGCCCGCACAAACACAAGGGGGTATCATGATGAACACAAAGCATCTGTTAAGAATGTCCGACCTGACAAAGAGCGACATTGATGAAATACTCGCGCTGGCAGACAAACTAAAATTCAACCAAAAGCACGGGATTTCGCACCCTTTGCTGGAGGGTAAGACACTGGGGATGATATTCACCAAGTCGTCAACGAGAACGCGCGTGTCATTCGAAACGGGGATGTTCCAGTTGGGCGGTCACGCCATCAACCTCACGTCCGCCGACGCGCAGTTCGGGCGCGGCGAATCCATTGAAGACACCGCGAAAGTCCTGAGCCGGTATGTGGACGGCATCATGATCCGCACGTTCGCACAGCAGGATGTGGACGATTTCGCGCAGTACGGCAGCGTCCCCGTAATCAACGGCTTGACCGATTACGCGCATCCCTGCCAGATTCTCGCCGATCTGATGACGATCCGCGAACGCTACAAAACCCTCGCCGGACTGACCGTATGCTGGGTGGGCGACGGCAACAATGTATGCAACAGCTTGATTGCCGGTGCGCTGACCTGCGGCACGAAGGTTCGCGTGGCTTGCCCCGAAGGTTACGACCCTCACCCCGATGTGCTGGCAAATGCCCAAGCAAACCCGGACTTTGCCCTGACGCGCGACCCGCGCGAAGCCGCCGAAGGCGCGAACGTGATTTTCACCGACGTATTCGCGAGTATGGGGCAGGAGGCGGAGTCGAAAAAGCGACTCGCCGATTTCGCCGGTTATCAGGTCAATACGGAACTGCTCTCCCTCTCGGCGGAGGACGTGATGGTGCAGCACTGCCTTCCGGCGCACCGCGGCGAGGAGATCACCGCCGAAGCGTTTGCCGCGCACGCGACCGAGATTTACGACGAAGCCGAAAACCGTCTGCACGCACAAAAAGCCGTCATGGCGCTGCTTATGGGCGGGGTAGGCTAAAATCTACCCCCTCTTTTCTCTTTCTCGGCACAGTAAACGTTTCCGCAGTCGTCGCGCGTAAAGACGAACACGTCTTTTACGCTCCTGATCCCCCGCGAGGACAGCTCGGCTTGCAACCATGCCTCGTTCAGCCCCAGTTTTTGCAGCTTGCGCGGCATGATCTTACCGTCGGAAATGAGAATCTGCGGAAGCCCCGGTTCCCTCACCGTAACCGAAAGGCTGAAAGGCGTCGCCGCTTTGTGCGCCTCATAGGGGACGACAGAAAGCTGCCCGTTTGTTTCAAAGATCGCGTACTGTATCTGCGACAGATCGGTGTAACCCGCCAAACGCAGCATTTCAAACAGCTCATTCAGCGTTACGCGGTTGCGGCGCAGGGCGCGTTCGTCGATTGCCCCTTGCCGCACGAGGATGACCTCTTTACCCTCAAATAACCGCCACAGCAGGCGGGACTTGATAAACCCAAACGACAGCAGCAGTTCATACGCGAGCAGCACCAAAATCGGAACGATGCCGTTGATTAGGGGTTGCTCGGGGTCCTGAAGCGGAATCGTCGCCATTTCGCTTAGCAGGATGGTCACGACAAATTCGCTCGGTTGCATGTCGCCGATATGCCGCTTGCCCAGTAAGCGCAACGCAACGACGACGATTAGATAAAGTACGGCCGTATACCCCGCGAGACGCAGCAATTGCACAAAAACACCCCTTTGGCATATTTTGTGCCGGAAGGGGTGCTTTATGCGAAACGTTGAAAATTACGTGTTCTCCGCAGACGAACGAGAGCAGTTCTCTCGAGCAGGTGTTTATGGCGCGGTGCCGTAAGCCGGCGCGGGCAATGTTCAACATGCCTTTATACGTTTTACAGGGTAGATCGGTCATTTGTCTTGGGGCTTGCATATCTGCACTAACTTGGGTATAATGCGAATGAAGGAAGTGGTGATGGTAATGGATAGTCAGACCCAAAATGAATTGGCGCTCATAAGAGATGGTATCTTGCAAACCATCCCGGCTGAAGTTATATATCTTTTCGGCTCTCACGCATATGGAACACCTAACGAGGATAGTGATTTCGATATTTATGTGGTAGTATCTGATGACACCGATAATATATCCGAGCTGTATGGTGAACTCCGCGTGAAGCTCAAGAAGATACGTCCTATGGATCTATTGATTGGGAAATCCAGCATCTTTAACCACAGAAAATACGGACCAACAATTGAGAAGGTGATTGCGCAGAGAGGGATTGTCTTATATGGAGCTTGAGTATGTCGCTGAATGGTTTCAATTTGCTGATGCGGATTTAGCGTCTGCAAAGTATTTGCAAGGAATGCGTCCGCAGCCAATGGAAATAATCTGTTATCATTGAGATAATGAAGGTATGCGGTATTTTGTCGCGATACGGTGTTGAGCCTCGATATCCACACGATATGGGTATATAAGAGCATGATGTGCAAAAAGCGCTCGGCTATGCGCAACAGATAAGGAATATCGCACCGTTGATCGAACTTCGCAAGAATATTAAATCATAATTATAACCTGACGCGCTGTTGTCAGGTTATATGTGTTATTCTGATTACCGTAATCGAAGTGTTGAAAAAGAGCAGACACAATCAAGCGTCTGTCCTTTTCATATGGTATCTTAGCTGTAAAGGGGGAGCGGGCTGTTGCACGCATGGGAAGCGGTTCAAAAAACACTCAACCGCATTGAGGAGAACATCGGCGAGGAGATTTCGGTGGAAGAGTTGGCGGCGGAAGCCGCGTTGTCGGTATTCTATTATCAGCGCCTGTTCACGCGGCTGGTAAAGAAGCCGGTGAGGGAATACATTAAGTTGCGGCGGTTGGCCAGAGCGTGCGCCGCGCTGCGGGATAAAGACAGCAGAATTCTCGACGTCGCGCTGGATTACGGATTCGGGAGCCATGAGACATTTACCCGCGCGTTTAAGAGCGCCTACGGCATCCCGCCGGAGCGATACCGCAAAGATCCCGTCCCGCTGATGAATTTTGATAAGCCCGATTTGCTTTTGAATTACGTTATGGCCGATGAGGGTGTGCCGCTGATCAGCGATGGTCTGGTGCTGGAGATAAACCGCAAAACCCTTGCGGAACCGATTTTCTTTGTAGGGGTGCAAGGGGAGTTCCCGTTCACAAAGGGTAAAATGATGGGCGAGGAAACCGGTCTTGACGGCGGTGGCGCGATCTGGGATCGTTTCTTCCGCGTGAAGGACACTCTTCCGCTTATCCCCGGCGGACGGAAACTGGGCGTCAGCTACCACGGCGGCGCGCCGGACGGCTATACCTCCTATTTCGCCGGCGGGGAAGCAGAGCAGCCGTCGGATATAAGCTGGACGCTTCCGGCGAGGGCGTATGTTGTCTGCGGTTTTGAGATGGAGGATTTCGAGCGGGAAATGGACGCCGCAATGGGTAAAGCCATGAAATACACGCGGCTTTGGCTGAGAAACCGCGGGCTGATCGCGGACGGTTTTTTCCCCGAAATATACTATGATAATTCCCCTGCTTATATGGAACTGTGGATACCGTATAAAAAGAGGGCATTATAAATTAACAGAAGGAGCGAAACACATGAGTAAGTACGAAGAAGCAATGAAGAATCTGGAGGAGAAATTCGGCGGTAAAGAGAGCTTGATTACCCTCGCGACCCTAGCGCGGGTTCCAAACGCGGAGGGCAAGCCCCGCCCCGACGCGCGCATCGTGAACGCTTACTATGAGGACGGCTCGTTCTACATAGCGACCCACGCGAAGAGCAACAAGATGCAGCAGATCGCGGATAACCCGGAGGTTGCCGTTTGCTATATCGTCGAGACGTTCACCGCAAGCGCCATTGGCGAGGATGCCGGCTGGGTCGCCGACGAGAAGAACGCCGCAATCATGGAGAAGGTGCGTAAAGCGTTCGCCGAATGGTACCCGAACGTCGTCAACGAAGCGGATCAGAACCAGCGCTTGCTGCGTGTGCGTATGACAAAGGGTCTGTGGCACGACGCGCACACGGGCGACAAAAACGAGATCGACTTTGTGAACAAGACGGCGACATAACCCCTACTTCCCCCAGTCCGTCAGAATCTTCTCGGCGTAGGCGTCGGCGAAGGCGCGTATTCCGGTAAAGTCAATGTGCGGATTGTATATGTTTTCCAGCTCTCGGTGCTGGAGGACGATTCCGGTCAGTAAGCCGGATACGTCCTCCAGCAGCGCGCTCTCGGTTTTTTTCAAAAAGCGCAGACGCAGACGGCAGCCTTTCAATACCTGCGACGGAATCGCGGCGTCAAGACGAATTCGGCGGTACGGCTCGGCGGGATAAGGATCCTTCGGCGAAGCGGACACAAACGCCAGCCGTGCCTCCGGCAGAATGAGATGCGCCAAACGCACAGTGGGGGCGCAAGGATCGTAGCAGGCGATGACTTCCATCCCCGCGTCGAGCGCTGCCGTACAAATCGGCATGAGAACGGTGTGTGCCTGACGGTAAGTGTCCTGAAGCTCATATACGCGGTCAGCGAGCAGCGAAACTGTACTCCAAAGTGTTGCCGTACCGTCCGGCGAGAACGCGCTGAGCAGACGTTTACGCAGAATGCCGTTTCCTGTTCCCTTTTTAATCTCGCGCCGGATGATGCCGCGCGTGCGGCGGCGCAGCGTTTCGAGCGCCGCGGGGTCGTTGACGAGGGCTTTTTGCTCGTCCTGAAGGTTTTTTACCGCGCCGAGTACGCGGTAGAGACGGGTGTAGTCCTCCCGCATACTGTCCTGCGCCGCCATGATACTTTTTCGTTCCCGGCTCAACGCCGCGTCGTCGGCAAAGTGCGTCAACGGCAGCAACGTATCAATTGCGAGCGGGTATTTTGGTTCCATCACATGCGGCGGCGTTCCGTCCACGAACGCGACGCCGAGTTTTGGGAAGTACACCCCGTCCCATGATTTCGTGTCGCCGGAGCAGATGATAACTTCGCGGTTCTGCCCCTCAAATTTGGAAGCGATTCGCTTCATAAAGCCGGACTTGCCGTTGCCCGGTGTTCCTTTGATAATATACAGGCGGTTAAGCCGACTTAAATCCAGCCATTTGCTATAATATGAAACAAATCCCTGCGGCGCGTTCGCGCCGAGGTAGAATTGCGCATCCAACCCGATCCCTCCTTCATGATATGGTGTCACTCCGAAAACTCCCGGCTCTTTCGCTTGCGGATAACACGGAGTTTTAAGAGCTTCTTTCTTCCGTATCATATGCGCCAAATGCCGAATTGGCGAATGAGGGACTTGCGGGATTTTCCGCGCCGCGAAGGCGATTTGTTGAATTTTCTATTGACAAAACGTGTATGTTGTGATATATTGCGAACTGTTCCATAGACAGTGGGTTTCGGTGCCGCGCTTTTGGCGCGGTTTCCGGATAAATCCCGCCGAGGGGCAGAGCCATCATCATGGTTTTGTTTCCGTGTCTTTTGGATACGGAATTTTCTTTTATAAAGGTGGTGAATCATTTGCCAAACGCCAAGGTTTTAGAGCAAAAAAAGGCGATCGTCGCCGGGTTAGCCGAAGAGATGAAGAACGCCACGACGGGCGTCCTCGTTGACTACAAAGGTATCACGGTCGAAGCCGACACGAAGCTGCGCACCGAGCTGCGCAAAGCCGGCGTTCAGTACAAGGTCGTAAAGAACACCTTGATGCAGCGCGCCATACAAGGTATCGGCCTTGAAGCGCTGGAACCCACGCTGAACGGCACAACGGCGCTCGCCGTTTCGTCAGACGCGGTCGCTCCCGCGAAAATCCTCAGCGAATACGCAAAAAAGTCGGGTGACAAGTTCAAGATCAAGGCGGGTTTCGTGGAGGGGCGCGTCATCAGCCCCGCCGAGGTGCTGGCTTTGGCCGAGCTGCCTCCGCGCGAACAACTCATCGCGCGCGCGCTCGCGGGCTTCAACGCCCCGGTCTCCGGTCTCGTCAATGTCCTCAACGGCAG
>DBDP01000053.1:11600-11788 GCA_002293625.1 Clostridiales bacterium UBA929
ACCGGGCGAACGACAACAAAACATATTAAATTTAAGGAGGAACCCCAACCATGGCCAGCGATAAAGTAACCAAAATGATCGAAGATGTCAAAGCCCTTACCGTCCTCGAGCTTTCCGAGCTCGTAAAAGCCCTCGAAGAGGAATTCGGCGTTTCGGCAGCCGCCCCCGCGATGATGATGGCGGCCGCC
>DBDP01000009.1:0-4759 GCA_002293625.1 Clostridiales bacterium UBA929
GCACAGCGGCGTCGTCGCGGCGTTGTCGCAGTATACAAACATAATATCACCTCCCGGTGCAGGGGTTTATTTCGGTACCGCCGCGACCGCGAGGGCGTCGCAGCGGTTATTAAACGCGTTGTCGGCGTGACCGCGCACCCAGTGCGTCCGGACGCTGTGCGTCTCGCACAGGTTCAAAAGCCGCTCCCATAAATCGGGGTTTAACGCGGGGTTCTTATCGGCTTTGACCCAGCCGCGCTTTTGCCAGTTGATTGCCCAGCCTTTGCTGAGTGCGTCGGTAACATATTTGGAATCGGAGTACAGCTCCACGATACACGGCTCTTTCAANNTCCATGCGGTTGTTGGTGGTTTGCGCCTCGCCGCCGCACAACTCCCGCTCGGCTTCGCCGTAGCGGAGGATGCATCCCCAACCGCCGGGTCCGGGGTTGCCGCTGCACGCGCCGTCGGTATACAGCGTCACCGTTTTCACGGGGTTGTTTCGTCATCGGGCGTTCCGTCGGTTTCGTCTTCTTTAAACGTTCTCGCGAGCGCGATCACCCGCGCGTTGTCGCCGGTACGCATCAGGATGACGCCCTGCGCCGTGCGCGAATAGAGGTTGATACCCGATACCGCCATGCGGATGATCGTGCCGTCGTCGGAGATGAGCAGGATGTCGTCCTCCTCGTCCACCACGCGGATTCCGGCGACCTTGCCGGTCTTCGCGTTCAGCGTTTGGTTGCGCAGACCCTTTCCGCCGCGGTGCTGTACCTCTCCGCCGCGCTTATACTCGTCTATATCGGTACGCTTGCCGTAGCCGTTCTCGGTGACGGTCAGCAGCGCGGCACCCTTCCGCGCCCGCGCCGCGCCGATTACATAGTCACCGGCGTTCATGCGGATGCCGGTCACGCCGCGCGCCGCGCGCCCCATGTCGCGCACTTCACTTTCGGGGAAGCAGATAACCTGCCCCTCACGGGTCGCGAGCAGGAGATCCTGCGCGCCGTCCGTCTTGCGAACGGCAATCAGTTCGTCTCCGTCCTCGATTGTCAGCGCGATCAAACCGGCCTTGCGCCCGGCCGACGCGAACTTATCCATACTCGCGCGTTTGACGACGCCGTTTTTGGTCGCCATAAACAGGAACCCAACCTCCTCGTCGTCCCGCACCGGGATGACGGCGGTCACCTTCTCCTCCGGCTCCAGCGGCAGAAGGTTCGCGAGGTTCATCCCCTTCGCGCTCCGCCCCGCTTCCGGCACGGTGTAGCCGCGCTTCTTAAACAGGCGCCCCTTCGTGGTGAAGAAATACAGGTCGTCGTGAGTCGAGGCGATAATCAGCTCCTCGATAAAGTCCTCCTCGCGCACCGTCTGCGCCGTGATGCCCCTGCCGCCGCGCCGCTGGCTGCGGTAGGTCGTTTTGGGCGCGCGTTTGATGTAGCCCACGTGTGTCAGGGTATACACGCAGTCCTCGCGCTCAATTAGGTCCTCAAGGTCAATCTCGTCGTCGTCCTCGATGATCTCCGTGCGCCGCGCGTCGCCGAACTTATCCGCCAGCGCGCCGAGCTGCTCGCGCAGTATGTTGTTTACGCGCTCCTCGTTCGCGAGGATGTCGAGGTAATCGGTAATTTTTTCCGCCAGTTCGTCTATCTCGGCTTGCAGCTTCTCGATCTCAAGCCCCTGCAAACGCCCGAGCCGCATATCTACGATGGCCTGCCCCTGTATGTCGGAGAGGTTGAAGCGCTCCATCAGCCGCGCTTTCGCGTCATTGTAGCTGGAGCGGATGATCTTGATTACTTCGTCGATGTTGTCGACGGCAATCTTTAGCCCCTCCAAGATGTGCATACGCTCCCGCGCTTTCTTCAGGTCGTACGCGGTGCGGCGGCGGATGACTTCTTTCTGATGGTCGATGTAGTAACCGAGGATGGGGCGAAGGGGGAGCGTTTTCGGCTGCCCGTCCACCAGCGCGATCATGTTGATGGCGAAGGTGGTTTGCATGTTCGTCTGCGAATACAGCTTATTCAGCGTCACCTGCGCGTTCGCGTCGCGCTTCAAATCAAGCACGATCTTCATGCCGTTCCGACCCGATTCATCGCGCAGCGCGCTCACGCCCTCAATCAGCTTGTCGCGCACCAAAGCGCCGATATGCTCAACAAGGCGCGCCTTGTTGACCTGATACGGAAGCTCGGTCACGACGATCCGCGTTTTGCCCTTATACTCTTCGATCTCGGCGCGGGCGCGTACCCGCACCCGTCCGCGGCCGGTGGCGTAGGCGGCGCGGATCCCGGCGCGTCCGAAAATCAAGCCGTTGGTGGGGAAATCGGGACCGTGCATATGCTCCATCAGTTCGTCCAAACCCGCGTCGGGGTTATCGAGCGCACATAATATCGCGCCGGTGACCTCGCGGAGGTTGTGCGGCGGGATGTTGGTCGCCATGCCGACCGCGATGCCGGACGAACCGTTGACCAAAAGGTTCGGGAAAAGGCTCGGCAGCACCTTTGGCTCCACGCGGAAGTTATCGTAGTTGGGCTGGAAGTCCACCGTCTCTTTGTCGATGTCCCGCAACATCTCCATCGCGATCTTGGAGAGCCGCGCCTCGGTGTAACGCATGGCCGCCGCCGGGTCGTCGTCCACCGAACCAAAGTTTCCGTGTCCGTCGATCAGCATGTGGCGGAGCGAGAAGGGCTGCGCCATGCGCACCAGCGTGTCGTAGATCGCTTGGTCGCCGTGGGGGTGATAACGCCCCATCACGTCGCCGACGGCGGTCGCGGACTTGCGGAACGCCTTGTCCGGCGTCAGGTTTTCCTCGTACATCGTATACAGGATCCGGCGGTGCACCGGCTTCAGGCCGTCCCGCACGTCGGGCAGCGCGCGCGCGGTGATTACGCTCATCGAATACTCGATGAACGATTTGCGCATCTCGCTCTCCAGCTCCACCGGAAGCAGCTTTTGGTTCTCAAAACTCACATTCTCGTGTTCGTTATCCTGATGCTTGCTCACATCCGCACCCCCCTTACACATCTAAATTAACAGCACTCTTAGCGTACGTCTCGATAAATTCCCGTCTCGGTTCCACTTTGTCGCCCATCAGGATGGTGAAGATTTCGTCGGCCGCGACGGCGTCCTCGATTGTCACCTGCAACAGTGTCCGTTTTTCCGGGTGCATCGTCGTCTCCCAAAGCTCCTCCGCGTCCATTTCGCCGAGACCCTTGTTACGCGATACGTCGATGCGCCCACGCACAACCGGGTCGCCTCCCGACATCTCGTCCAGCGTGCGGTCGCGCTCCGCGTCGGAATAGGCGTAACGCACCTGCTTGCCCCGCGTCATCTTATACAGCGGCGGCTGGGCGATGTATACGTGTCCCTCGTCGATCAGCGGGCGGAGGAAGCGGAACAGAAAGGTCAGCAGCAGGGTTCGGATGTGGCTTCCGTCCACGTCGGCGTCGGCCATTAGGATCAGTTTGTTGTAGCGCAGCTTCGCGAGCGAGAACTCCTCGCCGATACCAGCACCGATCGCGGTGACCAGCGGCATCAGCTTTTCGTTGGAGAAAACTTTGTCGAGACGGGCTTTCTCCACGTTCAGCATCTTGCCCCACAGCGGCAGTATGGCCTGATAACGGCTGTCCCGCCCGCCCTTCGCGCTGCCGCCCGCGCTGTCGCCCTCGACGACGAACAACTCGGTAAAGCGCGGGTCGGATTCATGGCAGTCGGCAAGTTTGCCGGGCAATGCTGCGCTGTCCAGCGCCGTCTTACGCCGCGTCAGCTCACGGGCTTTCCGCGCCGCTTCGCGTGCGCGGGAGGCGAGGACGGATTTTTCCAGAATCGTCTTCCCGATCGCGGGGTTCTCCTCCAAGTAATCGCTCAGTTTCTGCCCCATCAGGTTATCGACCATCGCGCGGATCTCGCTGTTGCCGAGCTTCGTTTTGGTTTGTCCCTCGAACTGCGCGTCGGTCAGCTTAACGGAAATAACCGCCGTCAGACCCTCGCGCACATCCTCGCCGGTCAGCTTTTCGTCGTCCTTGAGAATCTTGAAGCGGTGACCGTAATCGTTGATGACGCGGGTCAGCGCCGTTTTGAAGCCGGTTTCGTGCATACCGCCCTCGGTTGTCGCGATGTTGTTGGCAAACGACAACAGCACCTCGTTGTACGATTCGTTGTATTGCAGCGCGACCTCCAGCGACGCCGTATCCTTTTCGCCGGCAAAGTAAAGAACCTCGCCGTGCAGCGGCGTCTTGTTGCGGTTGATATGCTCCACGAACGAGCGGATACCGCCCTCGTAGTGAAACTCTTTGCGCGCTTCGGATTCGGGGCGCAGGTCGCTGAGGGTGATTCGCAGCCCCGCGTTGAGGAACGCCTGCTGCCGCATCCGCGATTCCAGCACCAAAAAGTCAAATTCCGTCTCTTCAAAAATCTGCGCGTCGGGCTTGAACGTCACGGAGGTTCCGTGCTTTTCGGTCGGGGAGATTTGTTTTAAGTCTGTTGTGATGTCACCGCGTGAAAAAGCGATAAAATACTCGTGTCCTTCATTGTAGATCGTGGCTTTCAGCCACTCGGACAGCGCGTTGACAACGCTTGCGCCGACGCCGTGCAGGCCGCCCGCGACTTTGTATCCCGAACCGCCGAACTTGCCGCCGGCGTGCAGGGTGGTGAACACCAGCTCCACGGCGCTCCGCCCCGTCGCGTGCAGACCGCAGGGGATGCCGTGGCCGTCGTCGGTCACCGTAACGCTGTTGTCGGGGTTGATCGTTACGTCAATCCGGGTGCAGCGCCCGGCCAGCGCTTCGTCAATCGA
>DBDP01000009.1:4787-5212 GCA_002293625.1 Clostridiales bacterium UBA929
GGGGCGCTTGCGCACCGCTTCCAACCCTTCAAGGACTTGTATGTCCTGCGCGCCGTAGTTCGCGTCCATTCCGTATTCCCCGTTTCTATCTAAAACTGCCCGTTCCGGGCGAGAGTCTGCTTTTCAGTGTCGCCGCCGTGACCGGCGAGAGGTATGCCTTATCGTCGGCGGTGAGGGTAAAGCTGCGCGGTACGGCGCTGCCGCCGGTGTGGATGAGCCTGCCCTCTTTCTCTCTCCGCTCCAAGAACTCCCGTGTGCCGCGCCCCCGCGAAGCGCCGTCGAGGTCAAATAACCCCACGATCTCGCGGGTCGGCAGGGTATGTCCGCCGCCGATGTGCAAATACATAAAATTTACTCCAATATGATATTTAACCCTGACATGGTTATCTTTCCCGGTTCGCAGCAGGTAATAAACGTCTGCCCCG
>DBDP01000025.1:0-10904 GCA_002293625.1 Clostridiales bacterium UBA929
GACTTTACTTGGCAGGTTTTAATAGTATCGACTGACGATGCGCCGGGTCGACGCACCCTGCTTCACTATTGCGGCAGCTTTTTCGCCGCGCGGTCGCCGGCTTGGTGCGCGAGGGTGAGAAGGCTGCGAACCAATTGCGGGTATTCTTTGGCGAGCGTATTGTTGGAGATGCCGGGCAGTTGGGGAGGGTCTTTTTTCTGGTGCAGGATCGCGAGGATCCGCGCCTCGCTCTGCGCCATATCCGATTCGGAAGCGGGACCGTAGGCACAGCTTGGCGCGGAGAAAAACCCCTGCTCCTCCGAGCCCGACAGTGAATAGAAGTGACGGAACATCTTGTAAACCGCGCCCCCGAAATAGTTTGTCAGTTCGGTAGCCAACGCCGTGCTGCCGGAACGCCCCGCGAGGTCGAACAGCACGCTGATGGAGTTGATAACCATCTTGCGCCCCAGCATGGAGGATACCGAAGCGCGACCGAGGCGGTTTTGCTTATCCTCCTGTGCGTCATACACCGTTTCGGGATCAAAAGCCGCGCCGTCGCGCACCAGCGTCCGCCCCAATATGTAGTCGGAGGAGACGCCGTAAAAGTCGCAGGCGCGGGTGATGAACGGCAGCCCCGGCTCCCGCGCGCCCGTTTCATAATGGCTCAGCAATGCTTGAGATATGCCTAAAGCCTCAGCCGCTTTGCGCTGGCTGAGACATCTTTCTTTCCGTAAAAACGCCAAAACACGTGAAAAATCGGTCGCCATTCAATACGTCCTCCTCAAAACAATAGGTATATTATAAGAGGTGAATAACGGAAAGTAAAGAAAAATTTTACGCATTTTTGCCGAAACGCGGCGAACATTCCGCCGCCTGACAGGCGGCATCCCCATCCAACGGGAAGGGGATCGTCGGGGACGCGCGAAACGGCGGCGAACGGAGTTCGCGCCAATGCAAATATAGTTGCATGTTTAGGCTGTTTATGATAAAATGAAACCAAGATATCGAATGTGTAATATTTGAGGTGCCGTAATGTCAGATCACCCCACCCCCGGTCAAGCCCGCAAGGTCTTGGTCGAAGGTTCCGCCCGCCATGTCCACTTGAAGCACGAAGACGTTGAAACCCTGTTTGGAAAAGGCTTTACGCTCCACAAAGCGCGGGCGCTGCTTCAGCCCGGAGAGTTCTTAACCGAGGAAAAAGTTACCTTGACGGGACCGCGCGGCTCTATCGAGAGGGTCTCTGTTTTGGGACCCGAGCGGAAGGCCACGCAGGCGGAGATTTCCTTTACAGACGCCCGCATACTGGGGCTGAAACCGCCGATACGCTTGAGTGGGGACGTCGCGGGTTCCGCGCCGATACGCCTGACGGGACCGGCCGGAAGCGTTGAGCTGACCGAAGGCTGCATGATCGCAAAGCGCCATCTGCACATTATCCCTGCCGACGCCGAGGCGTTCGGGATCGCCGGGCGCGAAACGGTACAGGTCAAGGTGGGCGGGGAACGCGGGTTGATCTTTGACGAGGTCGCGGTGCGTGTTTCGGAGAACTTCTACACCGAGGTTCACCTTGACTACGACGAAATGAACGCCGCCGGTCTTTCGGGCGAGGTTTACGGGGAAATAATAGAAGCTCTGTAAAACTCCATGTTCGCCGCAGGCGAACGAGCGCAATGCTCGCGAGCAGGCGGCTATGCCGCGGTGTCGCGAGCTGGAGCGGGGAGTTTTCAGAGTGACAAAGAAAAAAGCTCTGTAAAACTCCATGTTCGCCGCAGGCGAACGAGCGCTGTAGGGCGCGCCGTTGGTTCTCAATTCTATCATAGCGAACCGTCAGCTTTGAATCCTGTCAAGAGAAAGGCTGTGAGCGTATGTCCGGGAAAACACAAACGATTGACGTGGATAACCATCTGTATTTATTCCATGAGGGCAGCGATTGCCGGGCATATGAGTTTATGGGCGCGCATTTGGAAACGCGCGGCGGCGAGGACGGCGCGGTGTTTCGCGTATGGGCTCCCGACGCGAAAAGCGTGTCGGTAATCGGCGAATTTAACAAGTGGGCGCACGGAACAAGCCCGATGGAGCGCGTATCGGTCGGCATCTGGGAGCGGTTTATGCCGGGAGTCACCGAATATACTTCCTATAAGTATGCCGTGGAAGGGCGCGACGGTATTACGCGCGAAAAAAGCGACCCCTATGCCTTCCACGCCGAGGTGCGCCCCAAGACGGCTTCGAAGGTTTACGAACTGGACGGCTTCGAGTGGGGAGACGCCGACTGGTTGGCGGCGCGCGCGGCACCGTATGACCGCCCGCTCAATATCTACGAGCTTCATTTGGGCTCTTGGAGACGGGGCGAAGACGACCGGCTGCTGTCGTATACCGAGCTTGCGCAGCAGCTTGTTCCGTACGTAAAGGAAATGGGCTATACACACATAGAGCTGATGCCGGTTATGGAGCATCCCTTCGACGGTTCGTGGGGGTATCAGGTGACAGGGTATTTCGCCGCCACAAGCCGTTACGGAACCCCGAAGGATTTGATGGGGCTGATTGACCTCTGCCATCAGTCGGGCGTGGGTGTGATTCTGGACTGGGTTCCCGCGCACTTCCCAAAGGACGGGCACGGCTTGATCGACTTCGACGGCGGCTGCTGTTACGAATACGCCGACCCCGCCCGCCGGGAGCATCCCGACTGGGGTACCCGCATCTTCGATTACGGGCGCAACGAGACGCGTTCGTTTTTAATGTCCTCGGCGATGTTTTGGCTGGACGTGTTCCACGCGGACGGGTTGCGGGTTGACGCCGTGGCCAGTATGCTCTACCTCGACTACGGCAAAAGCGGTGGGGGACCGCGCAACCTGTACGGCGGGCGCGAGAATTTGGAAGCGCTTTCGTTCCTGCGTAAGACGAACGAGCAGATTTTTGCGGCTTTTCCCAACGCCCTGATGATTGCCGAGGAGTCCACGGCGTGGCCGATGGTAACCAAACCCGCCTATATGGGCGGCTTGGGCTTCAACTTCAAATGGAACATGGGCTGGATGAACGACACCCTTTCTTATATCAAACTAGACCCGATCTTCCGGCAGTACAACCACAACAAAATGACGTTCTCAATGATGTACGCCTTCTCGGAAAACTTTGTCCTGCCGCTGTCCCACGACGAGGTGGTACACGGCAAATGCTCCCTTGTGGAAAAAATGCCGGGGTATTACGTGGACAAGTTCGCGGGTCTGCGCGTCTATCTTGCTTATATGATCGCGCATCCGGGCAAGAAGCTGACCTTTATGGGCACCGACTTCGCGCAGTTTATCGAGTGGAACAGCGAGCAGAGCTTGGACTGGCACTTGCTGGAGTACGACATGCACAAAAAGCACCGCGAATTCGTAAAAGAGCTGAATATGCTCTATCTGCGGTACGCGGGTTTTTGGGAGATCGAGGACTCTTGGGACGGCTTCACATGGATTACACCCGGCGACTATCAGGGCAATACCCTCGCGTTTGTCCGTTCCGCGAAGCCCGATACGCCGAACGGACAGCCTGTGATCTGCGTATTCAACTTCTCCCCTGTCAACCGCGAGGGATACCGTTTGCCGCTGCCGGGCGCGGGCGCGTATCAAGAGATTCTGAACACCAACGAGGATCGCTTCGGAGGGTTCGGACAGACGAACGGAACGCTTACCGCTGAAAATGTACCCTGCGGTCAAATGCAATGGTCGGTGCAACTAACCCTGCCGCCCTACGGCGCGGTGTTTTTAACAGTTAACAGTTAACAACGGAGACGGGGCTACGCAACGAGTAGGGTGCGCCGACTCGGCGCACCGTTGCGGATCCAAAGACGTACGGACGCGCAATGCGCGCCCCTACAGGAAAAACCTAACAATCAACCGATATATTTTGGAGAGGGTGCGAATGAAAAAAGACTGTATCGCCATGCTGCTCGCCGGCGGACAGGGAAGCCGCCTGTATGTACTCACCACCAATGTGGCGAAGCCCGCCGTACCGTTCGGCGGGAAGTTTCGCCTGATTGACTTCCCCCTTTCCAACTGCACCAACTCCGGCATAGACACGGTCGGCGTGCTGACGCAGTATCAGCCGCACGAGCTGAACGCCTACATAGGTTCGGGGCAGCCGTGGGACCTTGACCGCCTGGAGGGCGGGGTACATATCCTGCCTCCGTATATCAAGGGAAAAGAGGGGACATGGTATAAGGGTACGGCCAACGCCATATACCAAAACATCTCCTTTATAGAGAATTACAACCCCGAGTATGTGCTGGTTTTGGGCGGCGACCACATCTACAAGATGGATTATTCCAAGATGTTGGCGCAGCATAAGAAAACGCAGGCCGACTGCACGATTGCCGTGATCGAGGTTTCCGAAGAGGAAGCCACCCGCATGGGTATCATGAGCGCAGACGAAGACGGCGTTATCTATGAGTTTGAGGAGAAACCGGCTAAACCCAAGAGTACGCTCGCCTCAATGGGTATTTATATCTTCACTTGGAAAAAGCTCAAGGACTACCTGATTGCCGATGAGAACGACAAAAAGAGCAAGAACGATTTCGGTTCCAACGTGATTCCGGCGATGCTCGCCGACGGGCAGAAGATGATGGTTCACCGCTTTGAAGGCTACTGGCGCGATGTGGGTACCATCAACAGCCTTTGGGACGCCAATATGGATATGCTGTCGGGCAAGGAAATCAACCTCTCCAACCCATCGTGGCGCATATACGCCCGTAACCCCGCCTCCCCCCCACACTATATCGGCGACAACGCGGTCGTTTCCCATAGCCTCGTGACCGAAGGCTGTGAAGTGTACGGAGGGGTTTACAACTCGGTGCTGTTCAACGATGTCACGGTTGAGCAGGGCGCGTTCGTGGAGTATTCGATCATTATGCCGGGCGCCGTGATTGAGCGCGGCGCGATCATAAAATACGCCATCATCGCCGAAGGCGCGCGGGTAAAATCCGGTGCGAAGGTCGGCGCGAAGCCGGGCGAACTAAACGATCTCGATCAATGGGGCGTCGCGGTAATCGCTTCCGGCGTAACAATCGGTCCCGGCAAAATCGTCGGCGCGCGGGAAATGGCCGACGCGGATCTGGTGTAGGAGGGATACGACGATATGAAAGACATGCACGGCATCCTGTTTGCGTATTCATCCAATATACGCTTAAAAGAGCTGACCGAACACCGCACCGCCTCGTCGATTCCGTTCGGGGCGCGTTACCGCGTCATCGACTTCATGCTCTCCAACATGGTTAACGCCGGAATCACCGACGTAGGCGTCATCATGCGGGAGAACTATCAGTCGCTGCTTGATCACCTCGGCGCGGGGCGCGACTGGGACTTAGCGCGGAAACGCGGCGGACTGCGTATCTTACCCCCGTTCGCCTACGCGGGCGGGCGGCGCGATTCCGCGACCTACCGCGGCAAAATGGAGGCGCTGTACGCCGTTACGAGCTATATCTCCTTTATCCGGCAGGAATATGTGGTGCTGGCCGACGGCGATTTGATTGTCAATCTTCCGCTGGAGCAAATCTTTGAAAAACATTTGGCGTCCGGTGCCGACATTACCTGTGTCTGCTCCGCGAAACGCAATAACAGGCACGAAGCCGAGGGAGCCTTTGTAAGGCTTGGGGAAAAAGGGCGGGTCGCCGAGGTTTTGCTTTCCCCCCTCGAAGAAGGCGTATATCCCTGCATCGGTGTGTATATCCTTTCTAAAGAGCTTTTGGTGAAGCTGATGGCCGACTGCGCCGCTTATAACTATGTGGACTTTACCCGTGACGTGATGCAGCGTATGCAGAATCAGTTAAACATCATGGCGTATGTATACGAAGGGTTTTCCACCCGTCTGCTGTCGGTCGCCGATTATTTTGAGCATTCGATGGATTTATTGCGTCCCGAAGTGCGCCGCGACCTGTTTTCCCGCGAGCGCCCGATCAAAACAAAAATCCGCGACGAAGCCTCGACCTACTACGCGCCCGAGAGCCGCGTGAAGCGGTGCGTCGTCGCCGACGGATGCGTAATAAAAGGGGACTTGGAAAACTGTGTTGTGTTCCGGGGCGTGCATATCGACGAAGGAGCCGTGCTGAAAAACTGCATCTTTATGCAAGACACGCATATTCAAAAGGGTGTGGAGCTTTCTTACGCCATCACAGATAAAGAGGTGAGCGTCAATCAAGGGCGTTCGCTGAAGGGTCACGAAGCGTATCCGATCGCGATTTCCAAGGGGTCCGTAGTGTAAACGAAGTGTTGAAAATTGCGTGTTCGCCATAAGGCGAACGAGCGAAGCGCTTGTGAACAGATGCCTTTGGCGCGGCGTCACAAGCCGGAGCGAGCAATTTTCAACATGCCAAAAAAAGGAGGCAGAAAACATGAAGGTATTGTATGTAACCAGTGAAGCCGCGCCTTTTGCGAAGACCGGCGGTTTGGGAGACGTCGCGGGGGCGCTGCCCGCCGCGGTAAACGGCAAAGCAGATGATGTTCGCGTTATCATGCCGTTATACGGATCCATATCCGGTCAATGGCGCGAAAAAATGCAATTCATCAAGCACCTTTACATTCCTCTCGCGTGGCGGAATCTGTACTGCGGGCTGTTTGAACTGAAGGAATGCGGCGTGACCTTCTATTTTGTCGACAATGAATATTATTTCAAACGCGGTGATATTTATGGTCACTACGACGACGGCGAGCGTTACGCCTTCTTCTCCCGCGCAGTAACCGCTCTGCTGACAGAGTTTGACGGATGGACACCGCAGGTGGTACACTGCAACGACTGGGAAACGGCTCTTGTCCCGATTTACATGCGCTGTCTGTATGGCGGCGACCCGGTGATCGACGCTATGAAAACGGTGTTCACCATCCATAACATAGAGTATCAGGGACGGTTTGCCCGGGACACGCTGGAGAATCTCTTCGGTCTTCCCGCCTCCCTTTTTAACGGCGGAACGCTTGAGTATATGGGCGGCGTGAACCTGATGAAGGGCGCGATTGAACTGTGCGACCGACTAACCACCGTTAGCCCGACATACGCCCGGGAGTTGCAAGAGGAGTATTATGCGCGCGGACTGGACGGCGTGATTAAAGTCAACAGCCATAAACTGACCGGCATCCTAAACGGCATTGACACAAAACTGTTTGACCCCGAGACGGATGAAAATCTCGCGAAACGCTACACCGCGGCTACGCTGAAAGACAAAGCGGCCTGTAAGGCGGAACTGCAGAACATACTGGGGCTGGCGCAGAACCCCGGCGTACCGTTGATTGTCTCGGTGGGACGTCTGGTCGGTCACAAGGGCATTGACTTGATAACCGAAGCGCTGGACGAAATGATGGATAGCGACATTCAGTTTGCCCTGCTCGGTAAGGGTGACTGGCACTACGAACAAGCGCTCGCGGCGTTTCAGCATCGCTATGAAGGGCGGGTATCCGTGTCGCTGACGTATAACGCGGCGCTGTCAAACGCGTTTTACGCCGGAGGAGATATGTTCCTGATGCCGAGCCAAACGGAGCCGTGCGGGCTGAGCCAGATGATCGCCATGCGTTATGGTACGATACCCGTCGTGCGCGAAACGGGGGGCTTGCGTGACACAGTGGAACCGTATAACCCCGAAATCGGCGAGGGGCTGGGATTCACCTTCGCCAATTACGACAAGTACGATATGCTGCACGCAATCCGCCGTGCCGTGGATGTATATTTTAACGGCAAAGACCGTTGGGCGGAACTCCAAAAGCGCGGTATGTCCCGCGATTTCGGGTGGGCGGAGTCCGCGAAGGCGTATAAAAAGCTTTATAGAGAAACACTTGCCGGAGTAACCGGCGGGAAAGGGTAAAGGTGTTAACCCTATATGGATTGCACATCTGAGTTATTGGCGAATAAAATCCAACAGCATTTGCAAAAAAACTTTGGAAGAACGATTGAAACAGCTTCTCCCGCATTGATTTTCCGCGCCAGCGCTGAAGCGCTGCTTGGCTTAATTGGTGACAACACCGTGCCCGCCGGAATCCGAAAGGACAAACGCGAGGTTCACTATCTGTCTATGGAATTTCTGCTGGGGCGGAGCCTGATGAAGAATGCCTTCAATTTGGGATGTCACGAAGCCTTAAAAGAAGCCGCCGCCCGCTTGGGGCTGAACTTTAGCGATATTACCGAGGAAGAGCCGGATCCGAGCCTCGGCAACGGCGGTTTGGGGCGTCTCGCCGCCTGTTATCTGGAGGCGATGACCTCGCTTGGTATCAGCGCTACGGGATACACGGTTTTTTATGAATTCGGCATGTTTCTTCAGGAGATATACAAGGGGATGCAATTCGAAATGCCCGACCCGTGGTACGAGAAAGGGCGGGTGTGGTGGCAGGAACGCGCCGACGACGAGTGCATGGTGTCTTTTGAAGGTCAAGTGACGCAGACGGAACAAGACGGACGCCTGTATTTCAGCGTGGAGGGCGATACCAAGGTTCTGGCGGTTCCAATCGATATGGTTATCAGCGGCTACGGGAAGACGGAAACCAACAAGCTCCGCGTATGGCAGGCAAAAGACCTTCCCAAAGTAGATGAATTTAAGCGTTTCACAGACGAGACGTATGACTACCCTCCCGAAGCGCCGGAATCATTCGCGGAGGACATCAACAAGGTGCTGTATCCGAGCGATAAGCATCTTTCCGGCAAAAAGCTGCGCCTGTATCAGCAATATTTTTTGGTGTCGGCTACCGCGCAGAGCATTGTGCGGCGGCATAAACGCAAACACCAAACCCTGAACAACTTCCACATATGGAACGTAATTCAGATCAACGACACCCACCCCACCCTTGTCATTCCCGAATTGATGCGTATCTTTATGGACGAAGAGGGGATGGAATGGAATCAGGCGTGGCATATTGTATGCCGTTCGGTGGCATACACCAACCATACCGTTCTGGCGGAAGCGCTGGAATGCTGGCCTCAAGAGCTGATTGAAAACTTGATGCCGCGCATTTGGATGATCCTGTGCGAAATCAACACACGGTATCTCTCCCTGCTCTGGCAGGCGTTCGGCAACGAAGAACGCGTTTCGGCGGCGGCCGTAATCTGGAATGGGCAGGTACGGATGGCGACCTCTGCGTTTATGCCTGCTTTGCCGTCAACGGGGTCAGCGCTCTCCATTCGCGCATTTTGCAAGAGGATATGTTCAAGAATCAACTGTCTCTATGGCCAAAAAAATTCCATAACGTTACCAACGGAATCGATCACCGCCGATGGCTCGCGCAGATCAACCCGCGTCTGCATCGTTTGGTCTGCGAACTTTGCGGTTCCGACCGTTATCTCACCGAACCCGAAACGCTGGAGGCGTTGACCGAATATTCCGGAGACGCGTCGGCTTTGGAGAAGCTCGCTTCGGTGAAAAAGCAGAACAAGCGGGATTTTGCCCGGTATCTCGAACGCACCGAAGGCATTACGATCGACCCCGACAGTATTTTTGACGTACAGGTCAAACGCTTGCACGAATACAAGCGCCAACTGATGAACGCGCTGCATGTCCTCCATCTCTACAACACCCTCAAAGACAACCCGCAAACGGATATGGTTCCGCGCACCTTCTTCTTCGGAGCCAAAGCCGCGCCGAGCTACTATATGGCGAAGCAAATCATCGAGCTGATTCACAGCCTGATCGGTCATATCAACGCCGACCCCGCCATGAAGGGGCGTCTGTCGGTCGTGTTCCTGCGAAACTACCGTGTGTCTCTCGCGGAGCAGGTCATACCGGCGAGTGAAATCAGCCAGCAGATCTCCACCGCCGGAAAAGAGGCGTCGGGTACGGGGAACATGAAGTTCATGCTCAACGGCGCGCTGACACTCGGCACGCTGGACGGCGCGAATGTGGAGATTGCCAAGTTGGTGGGGTTAGAGAACATCTTCCTCTTCGGTCTTGACACAGCGGGTGTAAAACGAACGCTGGAAGAAGGGTACTCGCCACTGACCTATATCTCGCGCAACCACGCGCTGCGGCATGTTTTGGATCAGATCACCGAAGGTTTAAGCGACGGGAAGCAGTATCCCAATATCGCGAAGAGCTTGCAAATCGGCAGCGCGGTGGAACCCGCCGACCGCTATCTGCTGATGGCCGATTTCGACAGCTACTGCGCAGTCAACCAACAAACGGACGCCGCGTACCGCGATGCCGCCGGTTGGAACCGCCGCTCCCTCATCAACATCGCAAAGGCGGGCTACTTCTCCGCCGACCGTTCGATCGCCGACTATGCGCGGGATATTTGGCACATTCCCGTGAAATAATTCATCAACACAAAAGGTAGGTTCGGTATGTCAAAATACTATATCACCACAGCTATCCCTTACGCGTCGAAAAAACCGCATATCGGGAACACGCACGACGCGTTGCTGACCGACGCCGTGGCGCGGTATCACAAGCTGCTCGGCGACGACGTGTATTTTCTGACCGGCGCAGACGAACACGGCATCAAGGTTCAGCGCGAGGCGGAAAAAGCCGGCATGACGCCGCAGCAGTATGTGGACGGCGTTACCGCCGAAATGCGCGCGATTTGGGATCTGTGTATGGTGGGATATGACGATTTCATCCGCACCACCGAGGATCGCCATAAGGTCATCGTAAAAAAGATGTTCAAGAAGCTCTACGAACAGGGGGACATCTATAAAGGCGCGTATGAAGGCTGGTATTGTGTGCCGGACGAAGCCTTCTACACCGATTCGCAGGTGCAGAAAACCGACAAGGGCTACTTCTGCCCCGACTGCGGACGCCCGGTGGAATGGCTGAAAGAGGAGGCGTACTTCTTCCGTCTCTCGGCCTACGCGGACAAACTCGCGGCGCATATAGAGGCGCATCCGGTGTTCATCCAGCCGGAAAGCCGCCGCAACGAGATG
Organism: Clostridiales bacterium UBA929; assembly: GCA_002293625.1. GTDB lineage: Bacteria > Bacillota > Clostridia > Oscillospirales > UBA929 > UBA929. The sequence continues at coordinate 10,840 of DBDP01000025.1, forward strand.
GTCAACGGTTACATCAAACCCGGACTGCAGGATTTCTGCGTGTCGCGCACGTCGTTTACGTGGGG
>DBDP01000025.1:10925-14905 GCA_002293625.1 Clostridiales bacterium UBA929
TATATCACGGCGCTCGGCTACGACCCGGACGGGAACCACGGTGAACTGTTTAAGAAATATTGGCCCTGCGACGTACACTTTATCGGAAAAGACGTTCTGCGTTTCCACACGCTGTATTGGCCGGGGCTGCTGATGGCGCTGGGCGTGCCGCTGCCGCGCGCGGTGTACGCGCACCCGTGGTGGATGATGGGCGGGGGACGCCTAAGCAAAACCTCCGGCAACGTCCTCTACGCGAGCGACCTGATTGAAAAATACGGTATCGACTGCGTTCGGTATTACTGCCTTCGCGAAATGCCGGTCTCCCGCGACGGCAACATCACCGACGAACTGCTGATCTCCCGCTGCAATACCGACCTCGCGAACGATTTGGGCAACCTCGCCTCCCGCAGCATCACGATGGCGGAGAAGTATTTTTCCGGCGAAGTCACCCCTGCGGAGAAGCCGGAGAACGAGGTTTTAACGCTTTGCGAAGCGAGTAAAGAGAAATATAAAACGGCGATGGACGCGCTCTCGGTGCAGCAAGCCCTGACCGAGGCGATGGCACCGGTGGTGCGCGCGAACCGCTTCATCGACGAGACGGCACCGTGGGTGCTGGCCAAAGACCCCGCAAACGCGGAGGCGCTGAAAGGGGTTCTGTATACGCTGTTGGAGACGCTGCGCGCCGCGTCGGTGACGCTGTACCCCGTCATGCCGCGCGCAATGGGTAAGCTGCGCCTTCAGTTGGGGCTTTCGGAGACGCCGGAATGGCGCGAGGCTTCGCCGGAAGGGTTTTCCGTCCGGCGCGGTGAAAACCTGTTTCCGAGGATCACCGAAGAATGATTTACGCATCGAGAAACGCGTTTCATAAGTCCCCGTTCGGCGCGGTTCGCGCGGGGGAACCGGTTACGTTCACATTGACGCCGCCCCGCGCATTGGCGTGGGGGCGCGTCGTTTTGTGCGTGGATGACGAGTTTGGGGGAAAATACACAGAGGTTCCGCTGACGTGGCGCGGACTGCGGGGCGACTGCGACCTGTATGACGTGACGCTGGATACGTCGGCACTGCTGGGACCTGTATGGTATTGGTTCCGCTTTGAACGCGTTGACGGCGTGAAGGGGGTTTATGATAACCCCGGAAACCTCGACGACGGCGAGGGCGAGGTGTCGTTTGCGGAGCCGCGGGCGTGGCAGCAGACGGTTACGCTGCCGGATACCGAGCCTGTGCCGGATTGGTTCGGGCGCGGCGTGACTTATCACATCTTCCCCGACCGTTTCCGCAAGGGTAAAACCGAGACGCCGCCGCTCAAGACCATGCCCGGCAGCCGGACGCTGCACAAAAACTGGAACGACTGCCCAGATTTTCGTCCCGACGCGAACGGGGAAGTGCGTAACCGCGACTTTTTCGGCGGCAACATCGCCGGCGTTTTGGAAAAACTGTCGTACATACGCAGCCTCGGCGTTAATACGATCTATTTCAGCCCGGTGCTTGAGGCGGCTTCCAACCACCGCTACGATACCGCGTGCTATACGCGCATTGACCCTCTGTTCGGAACGGAAGAGGAGTTTTCAAAGCTGTGTAATGAAGCGGGCGCGCTCGGCATACGGATACTATTGGACGGCGTGTTCAACCACACCGGCTACAACAGCGAGTATTTCAACGGAGCGGGATTTTACCAAACGAAGGGTGCTAGCCAGTCAAAAGAATCGCCGTATTACGGCTGGTACTGCTTCCAAGAATGGCCGAAACGGTATGATTCATGGTGGGGCGTATACACGCTGCCGCAGGTCAACGAGTCGCACCCGGACTATGTGGACTTCATCGTCAAGAATAAGGATTCGGTGGTGCGGCGGTGGCTCCGCGCCGGAGCGTCCGGCTGGCGGCTGGACGTCGCGGACGAACTGCCCGACGCGTTTATCGAGGAGCTTCGGAGCGCCGCGCGGGAGGAAAAGAGTGACGCCGTGATCATCGGCGAGGTCTGGGAAGACGCGTCAAACAAGGTCGCCTACGATGTCCGGCGGCGGTACTTGCTGGGGCGCGAGTTGGACGGCGTGATGAACTACCCGCTCCGTAACAGCTTGATTGGGTATATACTGGGCGAAGACGCCGCGATCTTTAAGAGATCGATGGAGACGCTGCGGGAGCATTATCCGCGCGACGCCTATCACAGTCTGATGAACGCGCTGGGCACCCACGACACCCCGCGTATCCTAACGGTGCTGGGCGCTCTGCCGGAGGAATGGGCGCAAACAAAAGAAGACCGAGCCGAGACGTATCTGCCGCCGGAGCGGCGTTCGCTCGCGATACGGCGGCTTAAGGTCGCGTCGGCTGTTTTGTATACGTTCCCGGGATCGCCCTGCGTCCTTTACGGAGATGAAGCGGGTCTGGAAGGGTTTGAGGATCCGTTCAACCGCCGGGGGTATCCATGGGGGGACGAAGATATTGACCTGATTCGCTGGTACGCGGCGCTCGGCGCTCTGCGCGGCGCGTCCGAAGCGCTGCAAGCGGGCGGCATTCGTTATATGCGCGCCGACAGCGGCGTTCTTGCGTATGAACGCTTTGCCGGGAAAGAAAGGGTTTTAATTTGCGCGAACCGGGACGATCACCCGAGTGAGGTTACGATACGGGAAACGGGGCGGGTCGTGTTGGATAAGCTGACCGGGCATGTGTTCCGCTCAAAAGACGGCTTGCTGACGATTCCTTTGGAGCCGCTCAGCGTGAGGATTTTGCTGTAGGGGACGATGCGTTTATGGACATGGATATCCGCGAGGGAACCCTTACACCCGAAACGTTTGCGGGGCTTCGCGCCGCCTGCGGGATGCCGGAGCTGGAACCCGCGTTGATTGAACGCGCAATATCTTCTTCCCTCGCCGTGTTTTCAGCCGTCGCGGGTTCGCGGACGGTGGGGATGGCGCGCTTGGTTGGCGACGGCGCGTTCGTGTTTCTGCTGTGCGATTTGCTGGTGGTGCCGCTGTGGCGGCGGCGCGGTATCGGGAGTTTATTGGTGGAGACTGTCGTCGGGCGCGCAAAAACGTTTATGCCATCCGGGAGAGCCGTAGTGGTGTCTTTGTTTTCGGCTTCGGGACGTGAAGGGTTTTACACGCGGCTCGGCTTCACCGAGCTTCCCGCGACCGGGCTGGGCGCTGGGATGCAAATGTTTTGTTTGTAGGAGCTGGGTGCTTGATAGCACACCTCGGTGGTTGACATTGCACCTACAATGTGCTACAATTAATCTAAGACAGGAGTGATTGTATGAAAACATCTACCTACAATATCCGTTTAGATCCCGCTGTTAAAGCTGACGCCGAGAAAACCTTTGAAGTATTCGGGCTTACTTTGAGTGAAGCCATCACGGTATTTCTCCACAAGTCTATTATGGAGCGTGGGTTTCCGTTTGACGTAAAAGCAGAAAAGCCAAACACAATGCTGCAATCCTCCTTGCGGGAAGCGGATATTATCCTCGAAAATCCAAACGTAAAAGGGTATGCCTCAATTGACGCTCTTAATGCGGCAATGGATGCGCTTGATGAAAACGATGATATATAGCATATTGTTTACATCACAATATCGTAAATGCCGCAAACTTTTGATTCGGCGCGGCTACGATATGGCGAAATTGGATAGTACTGTCGCTCTTTTGGCAAAAGGGCAGCCGCTACCGCCGCATTACCGCGATCATCAGTTAAAGGGTGACTTTAAGAACGACAGGGAGTGCCACGTTGAAGGCTTACCTGACTGGTTGCTAACATATCGAAAAAAAGATGATATTCTCGTTCTTCTTTTAACCTCTACCGGCACTCATACGGTTTTGTTCGAGTAACCGCTTTTGGTTGTCGCATTAACAACTATTTTCCCATTGATTCCCGCGGAGTTTTTGTGTATAATATGCTATGAGAGAGAAGGAGGTGCGGGCCGGTGAAAATAAAGCAGGACAAAGGGTTCCTCTATATATCCGCCGATGTCTTTACCGCCATCAGCGGGTATGTTGCCACCAATTGCTTCGG